>CAYZRZ010000225.1:0-1583 GCA_964480995.1 uncultured Christensenella sp. | reverse complement strand
TCATGCAAATTCCCGGCCTTCTTTAAGACCGGAACTTAAGTTTGCAATTCACCAAGGAATACATTTATTATTAGACATTTCGCTTGCAATTGTCAATTAAGCATGTTACAGTATACGCAGTAAATACAAGCATCAGGAGGTTCACATGCCCCGAGATTATGTATTGATGACGGATTCCGACAGCGACCTGCCGTGGCAATTCGCCAAGGAAAAGGGCATCCCCGTTGTCCGCATGCCCTATTCAGTCGGCGATCAGGAATATTTTGATGACAACGGCGAATCCGGCGGCCAGGCGGAATTCTTCGATAAGATGCGCAAAGGCGCGACCGCCGTCACCTCTCTGCTGCCCACCGCGGCCTACCTTGAATACTTTGAGCCTGTCCTTCAGCAGAGCGATCTGTTCTTCATCGCATTCTCCAGCAAGATGTCGGCCACCTTCAACAATGTGCTGGAGGCGCGGGAGGAACTGCTTCAAAAGTATCCCCACCGCAAATTCATCGTTGTCGATACGCTCAGCATATCCTTTCCGATGGCCCTCCTGATCATGCGCGCCTATGAGCTGTATGAAAAGGGCGCCTCAATGGAAGACCTCGAAAAGTGGCTGCTTGAAAACCGAACCCGCTCCCATGCCTTCATCACTGTTGACGATCTGGTCTATCTGCGCCGGGGCGGCCGTATCTCTTCCACAAGCGCCGTTGTCGGCTCCATGCTCAACATCAAGCCCATCCTCGCCCTCACCAAAACCGGAAAACTGGAAGCCTTCGGCAAGGTGCAGGGGCAGAAGAAGGTCATGAAGGCCATCGTGGATAACGTCGCCCAGTATATAGAGGATCCCGCCGGCCAGGAGATCGCGATCATCCATGGCGACGCGCCGGAATCGGCCGAACAGCTCAAGCAGATGCTGCAGCATAGGATCCCGGAGGCAATGAACATCGCCATTCACATGATCGGCCCGGTCATCGGCGCGCACACCGGCCCCGGCACACTGGCCGCGTGCTTCATGGGCAAGGAGCGCCCGTTCTGACCCTCATGCAGCAGCACATATTGATCATTCAGGATATTTCCTGTATTGGGCGGTGCTCGCTTCTGGCGGCGCTGTCCCTTTTTAATACAGCGGGCATCAGGGCAACTCCCCTGCCGACGGCCTTGCTCAGCAGCCATACAGGCTTCCCAAACCCCGCCCGAAGGGATCTGACGGAAGACATGGACGCGGCGCTCGACCACTGGCAAAAACTTGATCTGCGCTTTGACGCCATCCACATCGGCTACCTCGCCGGCGCCCACCAGCTGCCTGTCGTTCAGCGGGCGCTCGATCTGTTCCGGCGGGAGGACACAAAGCTGTTTGTCGACCCCGTCATGGGCGACTGGGGAAAGGCCTACAGCTACTGCGACGATGCCCTGCTCCACGGTTTCCGGGCGCTGTGCGCGCAGGCCGATCTGATCCTGCCCAATCGCACCGAAGCCGCGATGCTGCTGGGGCAGCCTTACTCTAAGGCGCCCGATACTCCTCAAGGCCTGCTGTCGCGGCTGAAAAGCCTGCTGGAGGCAGGCGCCCGCAGCGCCGTCATCACAGGGGTCAACAG
>CAYZRZ010000224.1:0-1592 GCA_964480995.1 uncultured Christensenella sp. | reverse complement strand
CCCGCAGCAAAGAACTTGATGAGGGAAGATTGGAAAGCGCAAATGAGAAAGCCTAAGATACTGGTGGTCGGCAGCCTGGTGATGGACCTGATTGTCCGTACCCGCCGATTTGTGAACGCGGGGGAGACTATTTTGGGTGAGGACTTCACCACTGCCTCTGGCGGCAAGGGGGCCAATCAGGCTGTCCAGGCCGCGCTTTTGGGGGCACGGGTGGATATGGTTGGCAAGGTGGGCAATGATGACTTTGGCCGGCAGATGCTGGCATCCTTAAATGCTCATGGCGTCGATACCAGCCGCGTCATGGTGACGGATGAAAGCAGTTCTGCCATCGGCAATATTCAGATACAGGAAAATGAGCAAGGCACGCAGAATCGCATCGTCGTTATTTCAGGAGCCAATATGCTGATCCGGGGCGAGGATGTGGATTACCTAAAAGAAACAATAAAGGATTATGACATGGTGATGCTCCAGCTGGAAATCCCCATGGCGATCAATGAGGCCGTTGCTGCCTATGCCTATCAGGCGGGTGTGCCGGTGATGCTGAACTCAGCCCCTTCGGCTCCTCTGTCCCCAGAACTGCTCAGTCATCTTACCTATATTTCTCCAAATGAACATGAAGCCGCTGACCTGGTGGGCTTTCCGGTGGTGACGGCAGCTGATTGTGAAAAAGCCATTGGTATCCTGATCGGACGCGGCGTGAAACATGTGTTGATCACGCGCGGCAGTGAAGGCGCGGCTTTTGGAAGTGATGAAGGCGTGATGTTCAGCCCTTGCGTGAAGGCGGATAAGGTCGTGGATCCGACTGCCGCAGGCGACAGTTTTGTCGGTGCTTTCTGCACCGCCACTTGCGCGGGCCTCAGGCCAAAGGATGCCTTGGTGTTTGCCAACCATACGGCATCCATTACGGTCAGCCGCATGGGGGCGCAGCCCAGCTTGCCCGGTATTGATGAAGTGCTTGTATATATGAGCTCAAAAGGCGTGGACACCGCCCGCTTTGCCAACCTCAAAGCATAAGGAGATATGAACATGGATGCCTTAAATTCATTTTTAAATACCGCGCGCGCAGAGTTTGAAAAATCTCTCTCCGCTATCAATAGGGATGATCTGGAAAAAGCTTCCGAGCTGATTTGGGCAGCGGAAGAGAACAAAAACCGTATCCATATCACCGGTATCGGCAAGCCCGGGCATGTAGCTGGCTATATCGCTTCTCTGATGTCCTCCACCGGAACGCCAACTTATTTTCTGCACGGAACAGAAGCGGTTCACGGCTCCTGCGGTCAGCTGGTAGAAGGAGATGTGGTAATCTGCATATCCAACAGCGGCGAAACGGCTGAGATGAAGTCCACCGCCATTGCCATCCGGAAAAATGGCTGTAAGATCATTGCTGTGACGGGCAAACCCGATTCCTGGCTGGCAAAATATTCAGAGGCACACCTTACAGCGGCTGTGGAAAACGAGGGAGGCCCTCTGAACCGCGCGCCAAGAACCTCAATCTTATCGGAAGTGCTGGTGTTGCAGGCGCTTTCGGTTGTATTGCAGGAAAGGCGCGCGCTGAGCCCGCAGGAATATGTGCTGCGCCACCCCGGCGGGGC
>CAYZRZ010000223.1:0-1624 GCA_964480995.1 uncultured Christensenella sp. | reverse complement strand
GACTGGAAAGGCCGCAGCTTTTCCTTTATCACTGACAACGGTGTTTTTTCAAAGGGCGAGCTGGATACAGGCACCGCCGTTCTGCTGAACGCCCTGCCGGAAAGCTTCTCGGGCCGCCTGCTTGATCTGGGCTGCGGCTGGGGGCCGGTGGGCGTGCTGGCGGGCGCCGGATGGCCGCAGGCCCGGATAACAATGGCGGATGTTAATCCCCGCGCGCTCGCGCTTGCCCGGCGCAACGCGGAGCAAAACGGTGTCAGGGCCGAAGCAATTCTCAGCGACGGTTTTGAAAGCCTGGAAGGTTCCTTTGACCTGATCGCGCTAAACCCGCCCATCCGCGCCGGCAAGGAAACGGTTTACCGCCTGTTTCAGCAAGCAGCTGAGCATCTGAGCCCGGGCGGCGCCCTCTGCATTGTGATCCGCAAGCAGCAGGGAGCGCCCAGCGCGCAAAAGTACCTTTCCGGGCTGTTCCGTTCTGTTCAGACCATTGCCCGAAAAGGCGGTTACCATGTATTTCAATGCGAAGGGAGCAACCACCATGCCGTTTGACGCCTCCTTTTTCGATGCCGGTCCGGAGCGCTCCGGGACGGCCTCCGTCAAGTGGAGCCAGCCGGGCATTTGTCCCGAGGGCCATATCCCCCTGTGGGTCGCTGACATGGATTTTGCCTGCGCGCCCGCGATTACTGAAGCCCTGGTTAACAGGGCAAAGCACCCCAGCTACGGTTATACCTATACGGGCGATGAAGACAGGCAGGCCTTTTGCGCCTGGTGGCAGCGCCGCCACGGCGTCAACCTGAAGACCTCCGATATCGGCCTTCTGCCCAGCGTGGTTTCCGGCTTGCGCGTCAGCGTGGAGGAGTTTACGAAGCCCGGCGAAGGCGTAATCATCCAGCCCCCGGTCTACGGCCCCTTCTATGCCTCCATCGAGGACGCGGGTCGGGAGGTGCTGGAAGCGCCACTGCGCCGCAGCGCCGAGGGGTATTACACGATGGATCTGGATGCCGTCGAAGCCCGCCTGAAGCAGGGCGCGCGGCTGATGATACTGTGCAACCCGCACAACCCGGTCGGCCGCGCCTGGTCCCGGGAGGAGCTTCTCAGCCTGACAGTGCTGCTGGGCCAATATGACTGTATGCTGATATCGGATGAAATCCACGCCGATTTTGTCTACAGCCCGGCCAGGTTCACATCGCTGCTCAGCCTGAACTATGAGCGGCTTGTTGTGCTGGCCGCCGCGTCCAAGACCTTCAACCTGGCGGGACTCCAGCAGGCAAACATCGTTTGCCGGGATGCTTCCAGGATGCGGGCCGTCAGCGCGCGTCTTCACCGCGCGGGCGTGGAGGCGGGTAACCTGTTCGCCCTCACTGCCACACGCGCGGCCTATGAGCACGGCGCCGAATGGCTGGACGGGCTGCTCTATTATCTGAGCGGCAGCCGGAACATCCTGGCTGACAGCCTTAAAACGCTTCTGCCTGAAGCGATACTGACCCCCATCGAGGCCACCTACCTGGCCTGGGTGGACGTCAGTGCCTACGGCACGAACAACGAAGACCGCTACCGCCGCTGTGAAAAGGCACTGGTACTGCCCACCAACGGCACCTTCTTCGGCAAAGCGGCAGGTGAAGGCTTT
>CAYZRZ010000222.1:0-1674 GCA_964480995.1 uncultured Christensenella sp. | reverse complement strand
GCGTTGCTGCTGGGGCAGCCTTACTCCAAGGCGCCCGATACTCCTCAAGGCCTGCTTTCGCAGCTGAAAAGCCTGCTGGAGGCAGGCGCCCGCAGCGCCGTCATCACGGGGGTCAACAGCCAGCCGGGCTATACCGGCGCCGTTTTTCTGGGCCCCGGCATGTCAGCGCCCCAGGCGTCTCTGACCCGTCAGGTGGAAGGCTCCTGGCCAGGCACGGGCGACCTGTTCGCGGCCGCGCTCGAAGCGGCCCTGATGAGGGGCAAACCTCTCAACACGGCCGTGGATACAGCCGTCCGCTTCATCGTAAAGTGCCTTGAAGGGGCTGATTCATCCCCGAAAGCAGCTCGCTTTGGCGCGCCGTTTGAACAGGCACTGCCCTGGCTGACGGAGAATCTGGCGGGCCGATCACCTTGAGCACTGAAATGAAAAGGGAAAAGGCAAAGACCGTTTGACCGATATCCGCGATGGCAAATACCTTCGTGCCGGCATTTCCGTAGAGCAGGGAGAACAGCGCGTAGCCAAGCATGCCGCCTTCCCAGCCTGTTACCAGCATGGGCATGAATTTTTCAAAAGGGGCGCCTGCCTTCATTGACTTTCCGCTATTGTATCACGCCTTGGTCGCGTCCTGGAAGAACTCCCAGGCCAGATCATCCGTGAACCCTTCGTGCACGATTTTGCTGATCGCTTCCGCCATCCGCGGGCCATTCTCGCTCTGGAAGATATTGCGGCCCATATCAAGGCCCCTGGCGCCGCTCTGAATGCTGCGGTAGGCGAGCGTCAGCGCTTCCCTCTCAGGCAGCTTCTTGCCGCCGGCAACCACGATCGGCACCGGGCAGGCCGCGACGATCTCTTCAAATTTATCGCAGTAGTAGGTTTTGATGATCTGCACGCCCATCTCGGCAACAATACGGGTGGACAGCTTGAAGAAGCGGTCGGTGCGCTCCATATCCTTGCCGACGGCTACGACACCCATCGTGGGGATGGAGTAGCGCATGCCCGCGTTGACCACGCGGGACAGGTTGTCAATGCTCGAGAGCTGACCTTCCGCGCCGATAAAGGTTTGCACCGCCATGCAGTCCGCGTTCATGCGGATGGCATCTTCGATGTCAACGGCCACAACCTCATGACTCAGATCATCGTTGAGCATGCTGGAGCCGGATGTAACGCGAAGCGCGATGGCCTTGCCGTTATCCGGAGCCACGCTGCTGCGCAGCGCGCCGCGTGTGCCCATCAGGCAGTCAACATGCGGCAGAAGCTCGGGGATCACCAGATCCAGGCGTTCGAGGCCCGCCGTCGCGCCCATGAAATAGCCGTGATCAAAGGCAAACATCACCGTGTTGCCGCTTTTGGGGCTGAAAATGTTGGACAGGTGCTTTTTCATCCCCCAATCAAGGTTATTGGCCCCTTTCACATAAAAGCTGCCTTGATTGGCGAATTCTACGTCAACGCTGTAATTCTTAGCGATCTTCAATCCATCTTTATCTGCCATGTTATCCTCCTGATCGTCACTTGTGCCATATTGTTTTGAGAGATCCGGCCGCCGGGATGTCCGGCTGCCTGGGCCGCGTAAGCGGGGGAGGGTTCCGGGCCCTGACCGGCCCTCCCCCAAGATGTTTTCTATACTAAAATCCATGTCGCAATGCGACACAAATAGGGATGAAAACGGATGAGAAA
>CAYZRZ010000221.1:0-1690 GCA_964480995.1 uncultured Christensenella sp. | reverse complement strand
CTGCCGCTGCCATCCGCCGGGTTGAATACGATCACGCCGATCTGGGCCTTTTCCACAGCCATCTCATCCTTCAGCTTGCCAAGCCAGGCCGCCTGATAGGTCTTGGCGTTCTTGCACTCCCACAGGATCAGCCCGCAGTTCTGGTACAGCCGCTCGTTGACGGTCTGTCGGATATCCGAGCCGCGCTCGCCCTTTTTGACTTCCTCGATGCTGTCCAGCGGGAAGGCGGCGCGCAGGCCTTCCTCAATATCCAGCTCCAGGATCTCGCCCTGCAGCTGCTGGGAACCCTGCTCGGCCACCTGCTTGGCGGTGGTCAGCTGTTCGCGCAGCCTGTTGATGGTCTCCTCCTGCTCGCGGATCTTGGTGTTGAAGTCATCCGACGCGCTCTTGACGGCCTCCTGGCGGATCAGTTTTTCCTTCTCCATCAGCTCCCGGCGGGCCGCGATCTGCGCTTCCTCCCGGGCTTTGTTTGCCTTGCTCAGTTCGTCAAGCAGCTGGGATAATTGCTCCCTGAGCTGCTTTTCGTTTTCCCTGGCGCTCTGCGCCTGCTTTTTGAGCCGCTCCGTCTCAAGCTCCGTCTGCTGCCGGGCCTGCTCCGCTTCAAGGATGGCCGACTGCCTGGCCTTATCCAGTGCCAGCTTCATCGACTGGCGCTCCCGCTCCAGCTGCAGCTGCGCGTCCTGCCCGGCCTGCAGCAGCGCGCTTTCCACCGCCTGGCGCAGCTTTTTCTCGGCCTGTCCCTCATATTCCCGCTTCAACAGCTCCGTCTGTTCGGACTTTGCGCGCAGCAGCTCGTCCTCGATCCGGTGGCTGATCGCGTCGTTGATTTCAATTGGCCGCTTGCAGTGGGGGCAGACGATGGTTGTTGCATTCATGGGGGATCTCCTTCGCAATGATATGTATGGTATATCCTGTATCCAGGCCTGTCAGAGAAACTGTATCCGATAGCCGGCCTTCCGTCAAGGCTTTTCCGCTTCTAAGAGCGCTTTTGACCTGAGCAGGGCCAGGCCGCCGATGAGGATGACCATCCCCGTCAAGATCAGCAGCCACTCGATCTTCATGGTATCCCCCAGTGGGCCGAACACGACCATGCCAAGCGGCATCGCGAGACCTGAGAACATCATGAACACCATCGGTAAAAGCGCCGCGCAGGTGAACAGGGTCATGATGATGCCTGATTTGGTCTCCAGCGTGATCTGCCAGGTGATCGCGTACTGCACAAGCATCGAGCCGAACATCGACAGGAACTGGCCGGTGATAAACAGCACGGCATTGCGTTTCCGGTTAGTCATAGAAGGCCTGATTTCTTTTGTGAACCGGCGAGCCGGGAAGGGCTGCGCTGACGGACGTTTTAGGAAGCGCTGGATATATGTATACCTCTTTTTGAGGTGTTCTGACAAAACCGCCGTCAATAAACGCCGGCCGGCTGCTGTCCCACGGCCTGCCGGGCCAGATGATTTAGGCGCTTGCGGGCCGCAAAACCGCGGCCGTTCAAATTTACGCAGAAAAGAAAAATCGCATGTTGACAGCGGGCATGGCTTGTGCTAATATTTCAACTTGTCAGCAGGAATGGATTCCTCCGGTTTCCCTTCGTTCGCTGTACCGACGGTGATGCGCCTGTAGCTCAGTCGGATAGAGCAACGGCCTTCTAAGCCGTGGGTCAGGGGTTCGAATCCCTTCAGGCGCGCCA
>CAYZRZ010000220.1:0-1710 GCA_964480995.1 uncultured Christensenella sp. | reverse complement strand
TCTCTCAATCGCCAATCGCGGCTACGTACTGGAAACCGGCCGGATCGTCAAACACGGGCCGGCTGCCGACCTGCTGAATGATGAGGATGTCAGAAAGGCCTACCTGGGAACCTGAAATCAATTAAAAAAGGGCGGGGCCTCTGTTTTCAGAAGCTCCGCGCTTTATGCTGCTTAAAGAAGTTTTTGAAGCGCCGGGACCAGGTCGGTCTTTTCCCAGGGAAGATCCAGATCCAAGCGCCCGAAGTGGCCGTAGCTGGCCGTCTGCCGATAGATGGGTCTGCGCAGGTCAAGCCTTGAAATGATGCTGTCAGGCGTCAGGCTGACCAGGCTGCTGATCGCCTGTTCGATCGTGTTATCATCAGCTTTGCCGGTTGAGAAGGTATCCACGGTGAAACTGACAGGTTTTGCCATCCCAATAGCATAGGCAAGGGATACCTGACAGCGCTGCGCCAGACCGGCGGCTACGATGTTCTTGGCAATATAGCGGGCCATGTAGCAGGCTGACCTGTCTACCTTCGTAGGATCCTTGCCGCTGAAACAGCCGCCGCCGTGAGGCGCGTAGCCGCCGTAGGTATCCACAATGATCTTGCGGCCGGTAAGGCCGCTGTCGCCAACCGGGCCGCCGATAACAAAGCGTCCGCTGGGATTAATCAGGTAACGGGTACCGCTTGTCAGCAGATGAGCGGGGATCACAGTACGGATCACATGCTCGATCATAGCCTGCTCGATCTCTTTTTGGCTCACTCGCTCATCATGCTGGGTGGATATCACAATATTATCAATTGAGACAGGCACCCCATCCTCATACACCACAGTGACCTGTGATTTGCCATCGGGCCTCATCCAGGGGCAGAGGCCGGATTTGCGGACCTCGGTCATCTTTCGGGTCAGCCGGTGCGCCAGGGCGATGGCCATGGGCATCAGCTCTTCGGTTTCAGTGCACGCGTAACCAAACATCAAGCCCTGATCACCTGCCCCTGTCTCCTGATGCGCAGCCTGGTCATCGCGTGTCTCTACGGCCTTGCTGACCCCCGCGGAGATATCGGGCGACTGCTCATGCACCGAAGTGAGTACAGCGCAGGTATTGCCATCAAAGCCTATCTTTGAGCTGTTGTAGCCGATATCAAGCAGCACGCTGCGCACCACATCGGGAATCGATACATAGGTCTCCGTCGTAATCTCCCCCATCACGAAGACAAGGCCTGTGGTTACCGTGGTTTCACAGGCAACACGGGCATAGGGGTCGTTTTCCAGGATCGCGTCCAGGATCGCGTCCGACACCTGGTCGCAGACTTTGTCGGGATGTCCCTCCGTGACAGATTCCGAGGTAAATAGCTTTCTCATGTTTCCCTCCCAAATAAAATACGCCTGTCATACAGACAAGCGTTATTACAAGCCTTATCTGCCGGCGCTATGCGCCGCTGGATGTAGCACCAAGCTTTCGCCGGTTGCCGGGCTTCACAGGGCCAGTCCCTCCGCCACTCTTGATAAGGATATTCAATTCATGTGTATCATACCAGCGCCGCGGCATGAAGTCAATAAGCGACATTGCGTCCCCGCAACATCCATCCCCGCAACATCATCCATGTCTTCAGCGTGCATAGTCATTCTCCTTGACAAGGCCTGGTTCTTTGTTTATCTTCCCATATGAAGGTTAGGAGGACAATCTATGCTCTTTATCGGTATTTGCGGCGCGAGCGGATCAGGAAA
>CAYZRZ010000219.1:0-1734 GCA_964480995.1 uncultured Christensenella sp. | reverse complement strand
CACGGTGTCCATGCGTTCGCCTTTGGAAAGCCCCTGGTAGAGCGTGACGCGCGTTTTCGGCTCACGGCTTTCGGTCTCCCTGACCACGCGCGCGCGGGGAAGATCGCCCTCGGGGGCAAAAACGGCCTCATAGTGCCTTCCCTCGCTTGCGATATACAGCGGCTCTCCCGCCCGCAGGCGCAGCACCTTGAGCGCGTGGCGCGCGTCCCCCTCATCCAGGAGGGCGAAGCCCTCAACGGGCGGCAAAGTAAAAAAGGTATGCATCTCAGCGGCGGGCGGCAAAGGCCACCCACTCGCCCCGGCGGCGGGTATCGATGATCTCGTAGTTATTTTGAAGCAGGGCCCGGCGCACATCCTCCTCACGGTCGCGGATGATGCCCGAGCAGACGAAGATGCCGCCTGCCTTCAGCGCCTGCCTCAGCGGGTCTGACAGCATGATGATGACATCGGCCAGTATGTTCGCCACGGCGAACTCATATGGGCCGATCGCGCCTTCCAGCAGGTCGCCCAGGCGGACGGTGACGCGCTCCCCCAGGCCATTCTTGTCCACATTCTCCTGCGCGGTGCGTACGGCCAAAGGATCGATATCAATGGCCAGCACATCCTCTGCCCCCAGTTTGGCGGCAGCGATGGCCAGGATACCGCTGCCCGTGCCCACGTCCAGCACCGTGCCGCCCGCGTAATACTTTTCGATCAGCTCGGCGCACATCGCCGTCGTCTCATGCGTTCCGGTGCCGAAGGCCAGGCCGGGATCGAGGTCAATGACCACGTCGCCGGGCTCTGCCTGATACTCTTCCCAGGTCGGGCGGACGACCAGGCCGGTGCCGATGCGGAAGGGCTTGTAAAAGCGCTTCCAGTACTCCGCCCAGTCCTTCTCCACCACCTCATTGCTGCTGATCGCAAGGCCGCCCAGGTCAAAACCCGCCAGGGCAGGCAGCTGCGCCACGGCTTCCGCAAGGGGCGCAATCTGCTCCGGGTCCATAAACCAGGCCTTCACGACCACCTCTTCGGGCATCTGCTCGATCAGCTTGGGGTCGATCAGTTCCCAGTAGCCCGAGGGCTTCGAGGGATCGGGCACATCCGCCCGGTCGATGATCTGCGTGCCCTTGGACCCCGCGCGCATCAGCGCCTCGGATACGATGTCCGCCCCCTGCGTGTTGGTCGTGATGCTGATCTCTATCCAATCCATTGCTTCATTTCCTTATCTTTTAATGATATCATCGCGCAGCCTGTACAGCGTGGCGCCCCGGCCCTTCACGCAAAAGGCATCCACAAACCACTCGATGTCCTTCTTGGCGTCAAACTGCACAAAGCCGTAGCGCTTGCCGTTTCGCTTCTCGCCCTTCATGTTTGAATCCGTCCAGGTGACAGTGCCGGTATCCGGATCATAGTCCCGCGTGAAGACCAGGCTGTGCGCCCCGATGCCGTAATAATAATCCGCCGACATCTGGAAGAAATCGCCGCGCTGCACCTGCCGCATAAACTCCATGGCCCGGGCCCGGTTTTCTTCCTTGCTTTCATCGGCATTGTAGAAAAACTGCGCCCCGATCACAAATGGATTCCCTTTTTCCGCCGCCACATCCTCCCAGGCGATGCCGTAGCTGTAGGGCTTGGATTCCTTGGCCGGCAGGTTGTTGGGGATCACAAGCGGCACATCGGGAAAGGCCGCCATGCGGTAATCATCCCGGCTTTCGCGGAAAAGGTGCACGGTGAAGTTTTTGCATACATAAATAT
>CAYZRZ010000218.1:0-1740 GCA_964480995.1 uncultured Christensenella sp. | reverse complement strand
AGCGATTATTCGCGTCCAGCCCATCCCCAAAGGGAAGGTAGAACTCGTCCATTGTCAGCTGCGCTTTGTCACGTTTCTTGTACATCGGACACCCCAAACACGTTATTTTGAATGGCTTTTGATGTGTTCAGTATACCATGAATCACGCGATTTATCCAGTGTTTTCAATGGGTTTCGGAGTTTTCAGCAGGCCCTACTTATCTGCTTCCAAAGCGCTTGTAGGAAGGATCAATTTATTTCCGCTGAGCCGGATATTAGCTTAGGCATGTCATACTTCTTGGTTTCTGAGTGATTGAAGGACTTCTTCAATCAGGAAAACCTGGTAACAGACCGTTCCGAGTACTACATCAGGCAGGCTGCCACCAGCCGCAATGCTATCCGCTTGCTCCAAAGTATAGGTCTTACCAGACAATGGTGGAGATCGTCTTTCTCCTGAGCGAGCAGTATTGAGCAAAACAGCGCTTAGGTCTTATCCTGACATGTCAGCAAAGGCCTCCGGATTGACGGGATGCGGTTCAGATATCCGGAGGCCTTCGCTGTCAAAAGTGATACACCTTTTATTTCTTTCTCTTTTCAAACAATACGCCGGCCAGCATGATCACGGCGAAGATGACCAGGTAATACGCCACTGCCATGCCGTGGCCGATGATGGCGGCGGCCACCATGAACAGGCAGGACAGGATGCCCAGTACCGGCATCAGCACCCTCTTGAAAAAGGGCAGGTCCTTTTCCTTCTTGATCATCCGGATAAAGACGGGGATATAGGCAGCGTACAGGGTGATGATGGGCAGCTCGGAGGAGTCAAAGCTGAAGGCCCCGAACCAGCGGACGGAATCCAGGTTCGCGCCGAAGAAGTAAGCCAGCCAGGCCATGCAGATCAGCAGGCCCACGACGGCGGAGTTGGCAGGCATGTTGGTCTTGTGATCCAGTGAAATGAACATATCCGGCCGAGGGCCTTCACCGCGCGCGCTCAGGGAATAGAGACCGCGGATGGATCCGATCATCAGGCCATTCAATGTGCCCAGGCAGGAGATGATGACGAACACAAACAGCAGGGTACCCGCCACGCTGCCGAAGACCTGGGAGAAGGCAAGACGCGCGCTCTGCTCGCCGCTTTGCATCAAAACGCTTGAGGGCACCACGCTCGCCAGACCGATATAGTAGAGAATATACACAACTACCACGATCAGGCTGCCAAAGATCAGGGCACGGGGAAGGTTTTTCTTGGCGTCCCGCAGCTCCGCGTTGATGGACGTGGCGATGATCCAGCCCTCATAGGCAAAGGCCACCGCCACCACTGAGGTGAACAGGCCAGTCCCGCTGCTAACCGCCGTCCCTGCGGTCACGGCGAAATTCTCCGCCATCGTGCCATTGACAATGCCCGATACCGTGCCGATCACGGCCATCGCCGCCAGCGGAACCAGCTTGATGGCGGCGGTGGATACCTGGAGCTTGCCGCCGATGATGGGCGACAGGGTGTTGACGGCATAGCTGGCGATGAGATAGAAAGCCGCGATGGTCATGCAGGCACCGCCTGTAATATCCCAGCCCAGCAGCACGCAGGTATAGCGCGCCGACACCCAGGCCAGCACCGATGTGATGGCGGGCTGATAGATGAAGGTCATAAACCAGCCCATGTAGTAACCGTACCGGGGCCCGACCATGACCTCCGCGTAGTCCACCACGCTTGAGTTTCCGTATAACGCGAACCGAGAGCATACCGAGAGCATAATCTAATGG
>CAYZRZ010000217.1:0-1858 GCA_964480995.1 uncultured Christensenella sp. | reverse complement strand
CGCTTTGATCTGAGCTACGTCGGCGCCGACGGCGAAAAGCACCGCCCCGTGATGCTGCACCGCGTTGTCTTCGGCTCGATGGAACGCTTCATCGGCATCCTGACCGAGCACTTCGGCGGCGCTTTCCCCCTGTGGCTGGCCCCCGTGCAGGCAAAGATCATGACCATCACCGACCGCGCGGATCAAGCCGCCCAGACACTGAAGGATAAGATGCGCAAAGCCGGCCTGCGCGCGGAGCTTGACCTGAGAAACGAGAAGATAGGTTTCAAGGTGCGCGAAGCCCAGATGATGAAGATCCCCTATATGCTGGTTCTCGGTGATCGCGAGGCTGCCGAGGGTACGGCATCCATCCGCACCCGCAAGGGCGAAACGATCAACGGCCTGACGCAGGAGGAAATGATCGAACGCCTGCTGAGTGAAAGCAAAGCGCGCGCCATGGAGCGCAACTGGGAAGCCTGAACATTAACAGCCAAAATAAACACGCGCGCCGGACAGTTTCGGCGCGCGTTTTCGTATCTTCCTATTCCTTATAAAACATGCTGAAGGTCGTATCGGCGATATGCCTCCCCTGATCGTCCCGTACTTCCACCATGATCACGGAAACGGTCTTCCCCTTCTTTCGCTCAAACGCTGTCGCGGTCAGCAGCGTATCAGGCAGGGCGGGACGATAAAAATGGATGCTTCCCTCCAAGGTAACAGGCAGCCTGTTATGAAGCGCCGCGTGCGCGCCGGCTGCTGAATCGCACAAGGCAAAGATCGCTCCGCCGTGAGCGATGCCGTGGGGGTTTAACAAGTTCTTCGTGATTGCCATGCTGACCGCAACACGCCCTTGCTCGTCCAGCCGGGCTGACTGCATGCCAAGCAGCCTGTAAAGACCGCCGGTTTCATGGTGAAGGGCGTCCAACTCCTCAAATGTCATATGCGCTCTCCTTGATACGTTCTGATGTCATCGCTGATCACATGGATGAAGTCAGCCAGCCAGGTCATCGACAGAATATCGTAGGGTCGAAGCGCTGATTGCGGCGCCACCCTTTCAATCCCCTGATCGTCGGTGATCGGCCCGCGGAAGGGCTTAAAGCGGCCAAGCTGGATGCTGGAACGCATATACTGGAGCAGGTTGTTGGCGATCGGATGCAAAAAATCAGTTGACCGAAATTCCAGAACGCCGCTTGCCAGGCCCCACCAGAAGCCTGTAACGGAAGGCTCGTCCTTGCGTTCGATCAGGCGCAGAAACTCCAGGCTGTTGTTGAGGTAGCTGCGCACGATCTCGGTGTAGTACCGCCCCCAGTCCCAGGCCGGTGCCGCCAGATAATCCGACGGCACCCCCAGGCCATGCAGGCGCAGAAGGTAGGAAAAGCTGCTTTCAGGCGTTCCCTCCATGCTCAGGCCGGGATAGTCGGGCGTCAGGGCAATATCGCAGCCCAGTGAGACCGACTGGCGGATGCCAAGCTCGCAGGTCCCGGGATCAAAGGGCGTCACATCCTTCATCACCAGATAGACCTCAGCCGTCGGGCGAACTGACTTGACACCCAGAGCAAAGGCATTGATGTCGCTGGTGTGGCGAACCCCGGACACCTGAGGCGTAATATAGGAGACCCTGCCGGTCTCCGTCGCGAGGCCGGCCGCGACACCGCACAGGAACACCGGTTCATAATAACGGCCGTAGTATGTATTAAGCCTGCTGTCCTGCCTGGCCCTGGAATACACGAGCGTGAGACAGGAAGGATTTTCAAGCGAAAAACGCAGCGCTGCCGTGGCCAGCCTGGAAGATGTGACGATCAGAAGATCCTTGTCTTTAGCCTCCTGCGAGATCAGATCGTAAGCATTGTCAGGCGTCAGATCATCCAAAATGCTTGAC
>CAYZRZ010000216.1:0-1876 GCA_964480995.1 uncultured Christensenella sp. | reverse complement strand
CGTTATATGTGCCGAGCTTCTCGACGACGGCGGACGAGTAGCGCCCTTTGTTGTAAACAGACTTGGTGACATAGAAGGACGCAGCGTTCTTGGACTTCGAAACGGTCAACTTCATAAGGCAAGCCCTCCTTTGGGTGATTATACCATGAATTACCACGAATTACCATATAGCAAGAAAAAGAATTTGACAAAAAAATGAGGCCCGCCTCTTCTTTCTCTGCTTTTTCTCTATCTCAGGTGTCAAACGCCCGATTTTGTCTCTCTTCCGGACTTTTCTCTTGCTGTTCTGTCCTACCCTCGTGAACCGGAACTTGCTTTTGCAACTCACCAAATTCGTGAAAACGCCTTGACATCAACGCCTTGGAATTGTATTATAATTGATGCATCAATAGACCGCTAGCCCCGGAACTATTGAACGCAGTAAGCAGGGTCGTGCGACCATCACAGCCTTGCGTATGCATACAAAGTTTAGGAGGAAATTCAACTTTGAATACCTACATGGCAAATGCGCAGACAGTAGAGCGCAAGTGGTATGTTGTTGATGCAGAAGGCATGGTGCTTGGGCGCTTAGCCAGCCAGGTTGCCAACATCCTGCGCGGCAAGCATAAACCCATTTACACCCCTCATGTGGATACCGGCGATCATGTTATCGTCGTCAACGCAGATAAAATCATTCTGACCGGCAAAAAGCTGGATCAGAAGATCTATTACCATCACTCCGGCTATGTCGGCGGACTGAAGGAAACCAAGTACCGCAACCTGATGGCCGACAAGCCTGAATTTGCTCTCCGCCATGCTGTGGTCGGCATGCTGCCCAAGTCTCCCTTGGGCCGTAAGATGGCCACCAAGATGCACGTCTACTCGGGTGCGGAGCATGAGCACGCGGCTCAACAGCCCGAAGTGCTGAACCTCATTAAGTAAGCGGAAGGAGCATACAGATTTATGGCACAAGCAGATTTTAACGCAGTCGGCCGCCGCAAGAAGGCTATTGCCCGTGTTCGCCTGGTTCCGGGCAGCGGCAATGTCGTCATCAACAAGCGTGAGCTCGACAATTACTTTGGCCTGGAAACCCTGAAGATGACCGTGCGTCAGCCCCTGGTTCTCACCAAAACCACCGGCTTTGATGTGCTGGTCAGCGTCAACGGCGGCGGCCTCACCGGCCAGTCCGGAGCGATCCGCCACGGCATCAGCCGCGCGCTGATCAAGGCTAATCCCGAGCTGCGGCCCGAGTTGAAGAAAGCCGGATTCCTCACGCGTGATCCTCGCATGAAGGAACGCAAGAAGTACGGCCTCAAGGCTGCCCGCCGCGCTCCGCAGTTCTCCAAGCGCTGATTTCTTACAACTTTCACCTTTTCAAATCCCCCCGATGCCGTGGCATCGGGGGGATTTTGAAATCAGCTGATAATCCGTTATTCTTCTCTGTGAATCGACCGCTCCTGGTCGAATCCCTGGGGATAGCGTTTCATCAGCTTATCGACATTGCCCTGAGCGATATCATCAAGATCGATCCCCAGACCGGTTGCGGCCAAGGCGCAATACCATAATATATCGCCGATTTCCTCCGCGAGGTGCTTTTTATCGAGCTGGTGGCCCTGAAAGCTAACCTTTTTGATCATATCGGCCACCTCTCCGGATTCACCGGACAGACCGAGGGCTGCGTTCTGAAGGGTTTTCAAGTCACCGGGCTCCCTGACATGGGCTGAGCGCATTGCTTTTTGCTGATAGTCGGAGAAGTTCATATTGTTCCTTTCTGCTGTGCTTATTGTCTGCTTTCGGGAGCGCTGCCGTTTCCCGGATCCTGATAATGATAGCCCTTGGGATAAATGGCCTCATGGAAGGCGTCTTCAGGCCGCACAGAGGAAGGCAGGCCGTCGAG
>CAYZRZ010000215.1:0-1918 GCA_964480995.1 uncultured Christensenella sp. | reverse complement strand
GGGCAAGTACGGTTCTGTGAGGGGCAGGGGCTGCAAAGCTGCCTGTCTACTCGACGGCGGATGGGCTGCCCGCTTGAGAGTACCTTCATGTAGATCTCAGCTGATTTTTCAATGGTGTGCATCAGGCCGAAAGTGGTGTCAAAGTCCGGGCCGGATACGAACAGGCCGTGCATGGCCCATACGACGGCCTCAAACTCCTTCATCTTTTCGCAGGTGGCCAGGGCAATTTCCGCGCCGCCGGGCACCATCCACGGCACAACGCCGATACCGCCGGGAAACACGACGGGGCATTCCGTCGCGCTCTGCCACAGGGCACGGCTGAAGGCGCGGTCTGTCAAGGGCAGGATATAGGACAGGGCGATCACGTTGGCCGGATGCGCGTGGTAAATCAAGCGGTTCGCGCCGTCGGTCGCTTCCGCGCGGACGACGTGGTTCATAAAGTGCGTGGGGAACTCGCTGGTGGGTCCGCCGCCCCGGGGAAGCCCCCACATAACGCGGTAATGGTCCCCCCGCTCGTTGATTTCCAGCACGCACAGGCTGTCTTCCGGCTCCAGGATGACGTTGCGCAGGTGCTTGCCGCTGCCCGTGGCAAGGAAGTACCGGCCCGCCAGATTGGATCCCGTGACCTTCATGTCTACCCAGGCCCGGGGCCTTTCGTAAAAGAAGGGCCGCATGCTGTCCGCTTCCTCGCTTGACAGGCGATAGGTGAGGTTGCCGCCGTTGCGTTCGTGCCAACCCTGCCGCCACCCGTCATCGCACAGGCGGATATAGCGCAGCATCACGTCAAGATCAGTTATTTTCATCCCCGTTATCCTCTTTTTTTCAATACATTGTTTTCGTAGGCTTCCACCGCGGGAAACCACCTGCCATCCTCTGGCACGCCTTCACGGCGGCAGTACTCCGCCCACACATCGCCAAAGGGCAGCGTCTTGATATCCTCCTGCAGCATCAGCAGCCGGGTGAAATCTCCCCCCTCCTGCAGGACCCGCAGCTGCCCGTGGGGTGTCAGCAGGGCCCACAGCAGCGCTTTGTGCACATTGCGCGCGCCGATGACCCAGGCCGCGACGCGGTTGATGGAGGCGTCAAAGAAGTCAAGGCCGATCAGTACCCTGTTTTCGGCGCCGTTTCGGATGATCTCATTGGCGATCTCCTTGAGTTCATCGTCCAGGCGCACCACGTGGTCGCTGTCCCAGCGGACAGGGCGGGAGATGTGCAGGGGCAGCTTGTCAAAGAAGCACAGCAGGGCCGGGATCTTGTCGCTGATCAGCTCGGTGGGGTGATAGTGGCCGCTGTCCAGCAGATTATACACCCCGGGGCGCGATGCCGCGTAGGCGATATAGAACTCGTTGCTGCCGACGGTATAGGCTTCCACGCCGATGCCGAACACCTTGCTTTCCACGCAGTCAATGACGCCGTCAAGCTTCTGCGCGAATATCTCATCCAGGCTTTCCTTCAGGCGCAGGCGCGGCGCCATGCGGTCCGCCGGGATATCCTTCAGCCCGTCGGGGATCCATACGTTGCATACGCTGTAAGACCCCGTTTCTTTGGCGAACCAGGCCGCGATCCGGCGGCTTGCTATGCAGTGGCGCATCCAGAAGGCGCGGGTAGCCGCGTCCGGGCTTGACAGCGTCAGGCCGTCTTTCACCATGGGATGGCTGAAGCAGGTCGGGTTGTGAAATCGATGCCCAGCCCCGCCTCCCTGGCAAAGTCTGCCCAGGACTTAAAGTGCCTGGGTTCCAGCGCGTCACGGTCAGCGTGCTCCCCGTCCGGGAATACCGCGTAGCTCGCGTGCAGGTTGACGCGCTTTTTACCGGGTATAAGGCTCATCGCCAGGCGGAAGTCATCCTTGAGTTCCTCAAAGTTTCTGGCCTTGCCCGGATAGCTGCCGGTGGCCTGTATGCCGCCCGAGAGCGCTTTG
>CAYZRZ010000214.1:0-1941 GCA_964480995.1 uncultured Christensenella sp. | reverse complement strand
ATCTACGCCCGCGGGCGCATGGTGATGGCGGCGCGCGCGGCGGGCGTGGATGTCTACGATACGCCCTTTACCGATACGAATGACGAGGAAGGGCTGCGCCTGGACGCGGAGCATGCCAGGGCGCTGGGCTTTACGGGCAAGGCTGTTATCTCTCCCCGGCATGTGGAGGCGGTCAACGCGGCTTTCACGCCGACGGAACGCGAGATCACCTATGCCCGTGAGGTGCTGGACGTGATCGAAGATGGCAAGAAGCGGGGGCTTGGCGCTGTGAGCCTTCGCGGCAAGATGATCGACAAGCCGATCGTGGACAGGGCCGAGCGCATATTGGCTGTGGCCCGGGCGCTGGGGCTGGGAGGTACGGATCATGAGTAAGATAATTGCGGGGATCGAACAGGCCATCAGAGGATCCGGCCTGAAGAGCGGCATGACGGTGTCCTTTCACCATCACCTGCGCAACGGGGACTATGTGCTGAACCTGGTGTTGGCGGAGGCAGCCAGACAGGGTATCCGGGACCTGACTGTACAGGCGACCAGCCTGTTTGACTGCCACCTTCCCCTGATCGACCACATCCGCTCGGGCGTGGTGACGGGGCTTGAGACCAACTACATGTCCGGCGGCATCGGGAAAGCCATTTCTGAGGGCGTGCTGTCAAAGCCCGTGCTGTTCCGGAGCCACGGGGGCAGGCCTGAGGCCATCGAAACCGGGCGGGTGCGTATTGATGTGGCCTTCATCGCCGCTCCCGCGGCCGACCGCATGGGGAACGCCAACGGCATTGCCGGCACCGCTGCCTGCGGCTCGCTTGGCTACGCGATGAGTGACGCCGGGTTTGCCGGCAAGGTGGTGCTGGTGACAGACCATATAGAAGACTATCCGCTGATCCCCGCTTCCATCAGCGAGGGGGATGTGGACATTGTGGCCCAGGTGGACTGCATCGGCGATCCCAGGGGCATCGTATCGGGCACGACGCGCATCACGCGTGACCCGGTGGGGCTTGCCATTGCCCGCTACGCCGCGCAGGTGATCGAAGCCAGCGGCCTGTGCCGGGACGGCTTCTCCTTCCAGACAGGCGCCGGCGGGGCCTCGCTGGCCGTGACGCAGTACCTGAAGCCTATCATGAAGCGGCTGGGTGTCACGGGCAGTTTCGGCCTGGGAGGCATTACCGGCTATATGGTGGATATGCTGGAGGAGGGATACTTCAAAGCCCTGATGGACGTTCAGTGCTTTGATCTGCGGGCGGTGGAGTCTATCCGGAACAACCCCCGGCATTACGAAGTATCCGCCACCCGCTACGCCGGACCGCACGCCAGGAGCGCCGCGGTCGATTCGCTGGACGCGGTGGTGCTGGGGGCGACCGAGATCGACACCGGATTCAACGTCAACGTGCATACGGACTCCAACGGCTATATCATCGGCGGCTCCGGAGGGCACAGCGATACGGCGGCGGGCGCCAAGCTGGCCATGATCGTAGCGCCGCTGTACCGCGCCAGGCTGCCCATCGTGGTGGACAAGGTGCTGTGCACCACCACGCCGGGCCATACGGTGGATGTGCTGGTGACACAGCGCGGCATCGCGGTCAATCCTCAGAGGAAGGATCTGGAAGACAAGCTGCGCGCCTTCGGCCTGCCGGTCTATGATATCCATGAGCTCAAAGACATGGCGGAGCGCGTCACCGGCAAGCCGCAGACCAGGGTTCCCGACGGCCGCGTGGCTGCCGAAGTAGAGTACCGCGACGGACGGATCATCGACCGGATCCGTTGTGTCGTCTAAGGGTAGAGCGTGTCGAAACCTATGGACGGATGAGGCGGAAGGATCGATATCACGCCCATTCGGAACCCTGATGAACAGAAGCGGCGGCGGTCATTACGGCGACTGCCGCTGTTTTTTGAAATAAGTTCAAAAAAGCGCTTGACAAGAGGGGATTCGGGTGGTAATCTATTCAG
>CAYZRZ010000213.1:0-1993 GCA_964480995.1 uncultured Christensenella sp. | reverse complement strand
GTCCCAGTTGTGATCGAGCACCGCCTGGCGCATCAAGGCAATGTGTTCCCGGGTGTACTGCGCGGCCTCTGTCTCCCCTCGCAAGGACTGTATGGCGGCCAGATCCGGCCCGATGGCAACCATCATGCCGGCGATCAGCACAGACTCGGCCACCCTGGGATCGGGACCTTCCGGGTTTTCATAGGTTTGGAAGCTTTCATCCGGGTGCTTTGAGTAGCAGTTAAGGTTCAGGCAATCGTTCCAATCCGCTCTGCCTATCAGCGGCAGGCCATGGGGGCCTTTGTTGCTGATCACATGATCAAAGCTGGCTTCCAGATGCTCCATCAAGGTGCCTGTATCCGCGGGGTTGGTGTCATAGGGAACCTGTTCATCCAGGATGGAGAAATCACCGGTCTCCTTCAAGTAAGCCGCGGTTCCCGCGATCAGCCAAAGGGGATCGTCGTTGAATCCCCCGCCTATCTCGTTGTTGCCCTTTTTGGTGAGCGGCTGGAATTGGTGATAGCAGCCGCCGTCCCGGAATTGGGTCGCCGCGATATCCAGGATGCGCTCCCGTGCCCTGTCAGGCGCCTGGTGGACAAAGCCCAGCAGATCCTGCGAGCTGTCGCGGAAGCCCAGACCGCGGCCGATGCCGCTTTCAAACAAAGACGCGCTGCGGGACATGTTGAAAGTGATCATGCATTGATAAGGGTTCCAGATATTGACCATGCGGGTGAGCTTTTCGTCGCCGCATGACAATGAATAGGTGTTGAGCAGCCCGGACCAATAGGCTTTCAGGCTGTCCAAGGCCTCGAGGACTTGCCCGTCTGTATGCATCGCGCGGATCATGGACAGCGCGGGTGTTTTGTTGATGATGCCGGGGGATGAGAATTTCTCTTCTTCAGGCAGTTCGACATAGCCTATCATGAAGGTAAAGGCACGGGTCTCTCCGGGCGCGAGCTTCAGATCGATCTGGTGGCTGCCAATGGGCTGCCAGCCGCTGGCCATGCTGCCGCGGCATTTCCCGGCTGTCACAGCCGCCGGTTTTTGCAGGCCTTCGTAAAGCCCGGCGAAGCTTTCAAGATCCGTGTCAAAGCCGTCCACCGGGCTGTTAACGGAGAAGAAGGCGTAATGGTTGCGGCGCTCCCTATATTCGGTTTTATGGTAGATAACGCTTCCCTCAACCTCGACCTCACCTGTATTGAAATTGCGCTGGAAGTTGAGCATATCATCCTGCGCGTTCCATAAGCAGAACTCCGCGAAAGAAAACAAAGAGATTTTCTTTTCTTGCTGAGACTCATTTGTCAGGCGAAGCTGATGAACCTCGGCATTGAGACCCAGCGGCACAAAGGCCAGCTGCTCGGCCCGCAGTCCGTTCTTCATGCCTGTGATGCGCGTATAGCCCATGCCGTGGCGGCATTCATAAAAATCAAGAGGGGTTCGTGAAGGCTTATAGCCGGGATTCCATATATCTTCGCCATCCTTGATATAGAAATACCTGCCATTGGAATCGGCGGGGATGTTGTTATAGCGGTAGCGCAGCACACGGCGCAGCCGCGCGTCACGGTAGAAGCAATAGCCTCCTGCCGTATTGGAAATAATACCGAAGAAACGCTCGCTTCCCAGGTAATTGATCCAGGGATAGGGGGTCTCAGGCGTGGTGATCACATATTCCCGGGCAGCATCGTCAAAATAGCCGTACCGCATGATGAGGCGCCTCCTTGTCAGGCTGATTTTATCTGAAGTATAGCATAGCAGCGGGAAAGGTGCAAACGTTTTAGTTACCAAAATATGAGCATACGAATTGAAATTATGCGGAATATGTCCTTATATTGTCATTTTATAACAAATTGATCGTAAAATGGCGGACACAGTGAGCAGTATAACTAAAACGATGTAAATCACGCTTTGCTGCCGGATATTTATTGAACCCTGAAGGGAGGAGCCGTCGCGGACGATTTGCGGGTGAATTGCAAACTTAAGTTCCGGTCTTAAAGAAGGCCGGGAATTTGCATGA
>CAYZRZ010000212.1:0-2055 GCA_964480995.1 uncultured Christensenella sp. | reverse complement strand
CATGATTTTCAGATGATATCCTCGCTTCTCGTTGGCGCTGTACGGAAACTCAAGGAGGCACTGTACTTGCATTTTAAATTCTATAGGTCTATAATTCCTCTGCTCAAGCCAATGAAGCATTGACTTCCTTGCCTTGAGCTCTATCATGTGCGCGGCGCGCAGGCGGATGCCCCCAGCGGCCAAAGGATGGCCGTTCGCGGCATCTCTGTCAAATTTTCGACGCAAACATTGTATTGCAAGAGAAACAGGAGTAAGGTAAGAGATGATTGCTCTGTATGCATTGGCGGCGCTGGCCGGTATCGGTTTCGGGCTGCTGCAGGCGGGGTGGACGGCCAAAATGGTCGCCTCACAGGAACGCAAGGGCCGCTCGGCGCTGATGCTCATTGGCAAGATGGCCCTGTGGGCCGCGGTCATGGTGGCCCTGGCGCTGTACGACCCCCTATGCCTGGTCGCTTTCGCGGCAGGCGCCGGCGCTTCCATGGTGGCCGCATCCATTGCCATCTGGCGAAAATCCCGCAAAGACCAAGAAGGAGGACATAGCGCTTGAAGCTTCACGTCAACATATTTCCCATCAACATTGAGCTGTTGGGCCAAACGATCGGGCTGTCCAATGTGGTGGCTTTCTTTGTGGTTCTCTTTCTCATTCTTGTGCTGCTGCTGATCAACAGGCTGGTGATCCCGCGCTTCAAGGCGGTGCCCGGCGGTTTTCAGAGCGTGCTGGAGATGTCGGTGGACGGCATCCTGAGCTTTGCCAGGAGCCGTGTCGGCCACGCGGCGGAGTTTGTGGCCCCTGTGACCATGACACTGATGGCTTATGTGTTTTTCACCACCTTTGTGGAGATCTTCGGCCTGCCGCCGGCGACAGAAGACCTCAACTGCACCGTGGCGCTGGGCATCTGCAGCTTTTTGATGGTGAACATTACCGGCCTCAGGTTCACGGGCGTGAAGGGCAGGCTTAAAAACCTCAGCACCCCCTCGCCCGCCGTGTTCCCCATCAAGGTCATGACCGATCTGATCGCCCCCGTCTCCATGGGCATCCGCCTGTTTTCAAACGTACTGGTCGGCGGCGTCATCATGCAGCTGATCTACGCGGTCGTCCCCATCGTGCTCCCCGCCATCATCGCAAGCTACTTCAATCTGCTGCATGTGATGATACAGACCTTCGTGTTTGGCCTGCTGTCGCTGACTTACATCAGTGAGGCGGTTGAATAAATAACATCTGGTCTCCCCGATATTCCAAACAGAACCATTAGGAGGAAACCCCCATGCCAGTATTAGGAACCATCGCCATTGCCGCCGCTATCGCCGTACTGTGCGGCGCCGCCGCCGCCCTTGCCATGAGCCATGCCACGGGCAAGGCTGTTGAATCCATCGCCCGTCAGCCCGAAGCCGCCGGCAAGGTCAACTCATCGCTGATGTTCGGCCTGATCATGATGGAGACCTGCGCGGTGTACGCGCTGCTTGTCGCCATCCTGATCGTTTTCATCCTGGGCAGCCAGGTGGGTGCCCCCGCGGCCGCGGAGCAGACCGGACGCGTCCTCGACCTGCTTCGCGCCATCGCGTAATTTCACCCGCACGCCGCAACCCCATGAAATGGAGGATCTCCCGTGGAAGGTTTGTTTAATCCCCTATCCATCCTGCTGCATACGCTCAATGCCCTGCTCCTTTTTGCGGCGATCTATTTCCTGCTGTACAAGCCGGTCAAGAAGTTCCTTGACAAGCGCAGCGAGGGCATCGCCCAGACCCTGCAGAGCGCCGACGAAACGCGCAAAATGTCCGAGGCCGAGTACGCCCTGGCCCTTGAAAAAAACAAGGGCGCGCAGGACGAGGCAGGCCTGATCCTCAAAACAGGCGCGCAGCAGGCCAAAGAGCGCGCGCAGAGCATTATTGACGACGCCAAAGCCCAAGCGGACCAGATCATCGAGGCCGCGAAAAAAGAAGCGCAGGACATGCTGTTAAACGCCCGCAAGGCCATGGCCGACGAGGCCGCAGCCCTCAGCGTTGATATCGCCGGGAAGATCCTCTCGCGTGAGATCAAGCTGAGCGAGCACAAGC
>CAYZRZ010000211.1:0-2115 GCA_964480995.1 uncultured Christensenella sp. | reverse complement strand
GTGACCTCCGCGTGAAAAGTGTTGGCTACGCAGACGCTGACCGCGCTGATCTGGGGATCGGCCAGCATTTGATCGATGCCGCCGTAATCTTTTCCGCCGAACTTGTCGGCCATCAGCTGCGCCTGACCCGGCTTTGTGTCCACAAAGCCAAGCAGACGGACATTCTCGTTCTCAAGGTATTCAGGGGCGTGCCGGTATTCTGTGATGCGGCCGCAGCCAATGATGCCTACGTTAACCATAATGGCCTCCTTCTGGTTGATTAATGTATTTATTTTCCGCGATTGCGCAGACTCTGCAGCAGCACGGCGATGATAATGATAGCCCCTGATATGGCCCCTGTCAGGAAGGTAGGCACCTGGGCGGCTACCAGGGTATTGTTGATGATCTTGAACATGAGGACGCCTAAAAAGGTACCGATAATTTTACCGCGGCCGCCGGACATCGCGGTGCCTCCGATGGCGACGGCGGCGATGGCATCCATTTCAAACTGCACGCCCGCGTTGGCCGCGGCGACAGCCATCAATCTGGAGGAATATACCCAGCTTGTAAATCCGCACATAAGACCGGTGATGGCGAAGACCGCTATTTTGGTCATGCCGACGTTGACGCCGGCCATCCGGGCTGACACTTCATTGCTGCCTACGGCGTAGATGTGCTTCCCCAGGCGCGTGCGCTGCATGATGAGCCCGGCCAGGAGAGCCAGCGCGATAAACATCAGCATCGGGTAGGGCACATTATTGCCCAATACGCTGATGCTGCCGTTTCCCACGCGGCGGAAGGTTTCATAAAAAGGCTCTGTCGCGATACCGCCCGCGACCGTGAAGGGGCCGCCCTGCCCGAAATGATTGACAATCGCGCGGCAGGAAGTCTGCATGGCCAGGGTGGCGATCATGGCGGGCATATGTCCCTTGGCCACCAGCAAGCCGTTGAGGCTGCCGATGAAAAAGCCCAGCGCCAGGCAGAACATCAGCATGATCCAGATGTTCTGCGTGGCGTTTAATACCTGAATGCCAAAGCCTGAGATAATGGCTACCTGCGCGCCGACTGAGATATCGATCTGGCCGGCGCAGATCACCATGGTCATCCCCAGGGCGATGATGCCTGTGGTGGTTGCCGACTGCGTGAATATATTGGAAACGTTGCGCCAGCGGAAAAAGTTGGGATTGACGGCTACGGCAATCATAATGATCAGTAAAAAGGAGACAATGTAACTGTACTCGGTGAACAGGCGCTTGAGGACGGACTTAATGCTGATGGTTCTTTTCATGGCCAGGCTGCGTTCAGGCATGCTGCTTCTCCTTGATGTCCGCGGCTTCCATATTGGAGCCGGTGGAATAGTACATCATATGCTCTTCATTCATGGCGTCCCGGTCAAGATCCGCGTTGATCCTGCCCTTATACATCACAAGGCAGCGGTCCGCAACCTTCATGATTTCTGGAAATTCGGAGGAAAATACCAGGATGGCCTTTCCCTGGGCTGCCAGACGGAGCATCAGATGGTAAATTTCAAACTTGGTACCCACGTCAATGCCCTGGGTGGGATTGTCAAATATCAGAACATGGGCATCCGCCTCCAGCCAGCGGCCAAGGATGACCTTCTGCTGGTTGCCGCCCGACAGGGATGAGATCTGATTTTTCGGGTTATCCGCCCTGATATCAAGCGCCTGCTTCTGGCGTAAATACCTTGATTTTTCCTGCCGGACGCGGATCAGCTTTTCCCGCATCCGCGTGTTGAAATACCCCATCGACAGGTTGTCATAAACATTGAGATCATTCAGGATGCCGCGTTCCTTTCGATTGCGGGGAACCATGGCCACCCGATGCTTGAGAAAGCGGGCAATGCCGCCGCGCAGTTCTTCCCCGCCTACGCGAAGCCTGCCTGTATGAGGGATCGCGCCGTAAAGGGCATCGGAGAGGCTGTCGCGGCCGGAACCCTGCAGCCCGGTAATGGCCAGTATCTCCCCCTTGTGCAAGGCGAAGGAAACATCATAAAAGCCATCGCCCGAGAGGTTTTCCGCCGCAAGGGCGATCTCATCTGTTTTCCTCGTGGGGCGCAATCTGAACTCATCATCAGACAAGGTCTTTCCTGTCATCATCTCTGTGATCTGGCGCTCA
>CAYZRZ010000210.1:0-2131 GCA_964480995.1 uncultured Christensenella sp. | reverse complement strand
GATACGGTGTTCGCCTATCTCAAGGAATATGGCAGGTTGCCGGATTATTACCTCACCAAGGAGGAAGCCCGAAAGCTGGGCTGGGAGGGCGGCGGTCTGGAGGCGTACGCCCCCGGCAAGATGATCGGCGGCGACCGCTTTGGCAACTTCGAGGGCTTGCTGCCAAAGAAATCGGGGCGCGGCTGGACAGAGGCCGATATCGGCACCATGGGCAAACCCAGCCGCGGAGCGCAGCGCATCGTATTTTCAAGCGATGGGCTCATCTACTTTACGAAGGACCACTATGAAAGCTTTGAGAAGCTTGGGGAGGCGGACTGAGTGCGGCGCATTATCATCGACGCCGGGGATATGCGGGATAAGGAGTCCCTGCATCTTGTCATGAAAGAGGCATTGAATCTTCCCGATCACTATGGCCGAAACCTGGACGCGCTTTGGGATTGCCTGATGGAGATCAGACCCGCCGAGCTTTATCTGCGCAAAGCTCAGCTGCTTGAGTCTTTGCCCGAAGGGTATGGCCGCAAGCTGATCGGACTGCTTGAACAGGCCGGGGAAGAGCGGAAGGTTTTTGTGTTCACACAGACGAAGGGATAGCTGGGTGGCGTTTGACGTGTTTATCTCTGCGATGCTATAATATTTCGTCAATCGGAATCGAAAGGGGTTATTTATATGTCGGGTCATTCCAAGTGGGCCAACATCAAGCATAAGAAGGGCAAAGCGGATGCTGAGCGCGGTAAGGTTTTTACCAAGATCGGCCGTGAAATTGCCATTGCTGTCAAGGAAGGCGGCAGCGACCCCTCTGTGAACGGCAAGCTGCGCGATATCATCGCCAAGGCGAAATCAAACAACATGCCCAACGATAACATCACCCGCAGCATCAAGAAGGCAGCGGGCGAGATGGATCATGTCGTGTATGAAGAAATCTCCTATGAGGGTTACGCGCCCGGCGGCATAGCTGTCATTTGCGAGGTGGTCACGGATAACCGCAACCGCACGGCCTCGGATGTGCGCCATATTTTTGATAAGAACGGCGGTTCCCTTGGGCAGACCGGCTCTGTCGGCTTTATGTTCGACCACAAGGGGGTTCTGGTAGTGGAGCGCGGACCGGGCCTGGACGAGGACGAGCTGTTGATGCAGGCGCTGGACGCGGGTGCTGAGGATATGAAGGTGTATGACGATTCCTTTGAGATCCTCACCGCCCCCAATGATTTTTCCGCCGTGCGTGAGGCGCTTGAAAAGCAGGGACTGTCTTTCATCTCCGCCGAGCGCAGCAAGATCCCCCAGAACACAGTTGACCTTCCGGATGAGGAGACGCTGAGAAAAGTTCAGAAACTGCTGGATATGCTGGA
This sequence comes from uncultured Christensenella sp., assembly GCA_964480995.1. Taxonomy (GTDB): domain Bacteria; phylum Bacillota; class Clostridia; order Christensenellales; family Aristaeellaceae; genus UBA1038. Next base: position 785 of record CAYZRZ010000210.1, on the reverse strand, counting down.
GGAGAACGACGATGTGATGGAGGTCTACCACAACGCCGAGATTCCTGACGACGACGAGGAAGAAGAGTAATAATAAAATAATAATCAGCGCTCAGCGCACGCAAAACCGCCGCGGGGTTTTATCCCCGCGGCGGTTTTGCGATGCTTGTTACCTGACCCTCTTGGGTTCAACCTGTACATAGGGAGTCCAATCCTTCTGCGGCGGGTTTTGCATGGAGGCAGGTCGTATACCCGCCTGGCGTTCGACCAGCCCGAAGTCCACATTCAGATTGCGGCCTCCGCCTGAAATCACCATGTTTTCAATCGTCAGCTCTGTGCCGTCATCTTCCGGCAGGATGCTCCCCACCAGCGGGAACTCATTTTGCCGGATCGTAGCGGCCAGTTCGGGGGGCAGTGTGATCACCAGGGTGTACAGGCCGGGGTATATATTTCTGATTGAGTAGCGTCCATAGGCGTCCGTCTGCGTACGCGCCACTTCCTGGCCATACTGTTTAAGGCGGATATCCAGGCCGGGGACACCGGGTTCGCCTGCGTCCTGCATGCCGTCGCGGTCCAGATCCAGCCAGGCGTAGTCGCCGATCTGGGCAGGCGCGCCCATACCGATATCCTGATCGGCCAGATTTTCAGCCATATTCAGTGTGAAGGGGGTCGACAGCCCGCGAGTGCCTTCGATTTCCCCGCCATCCGCTGTGATGCGGCTGAACCTTGCGTTATCGCTGTCGATGACGCGGGCGAACAGGTAACCGTCGGGCAGGGTCGCTTCCATGCGGTACTCGCCCGGATAC
>CAYZRZ010000209.1:0-2146 GCA_964480995.1 uncultured Christensenella sp. | reverse complement strand
GTAATATGTTTGTATCACAAAAAAGACCGAAACGCAAGAGGTTTCAGTCTCTTTTTGAAATATTATATGGCTTAATGTGAAAAGTTAGGGATCAACCTTCAAGCGCTTTCCAGACCTCAGCCAGACTCTGGGCCCTGTGGCCGTCCCGGCCTTCCACCGCCCGCGCGCGGAACATAGAGCTCAGCACCGCTTCCTCCGCCGCCTCGGCAATGGCGTGAAAGGGCAGGCCGATGTGGCGCTCATTGAGTTCCTGGGTCGTCCTGAAAGCAGCATTGTCAAAGTGACGGACCCGGTTGGCTGTGCTGAAGCACAGGGCGATCTCGCCGCTGCCGTGGCCGATGGCATTGCCTGTGCGGCTAAGCCCCGCGACGGCGCGCCTGGCAACGCGCTTTAGCTGCGCCGCGCTCAGGGGCAGATCGGTCGCGGCGATCAGGATCACCGAGCCCTTATCTTCCCCGGGTGGCTGAATAGAGGACGCTGAGGAGCGCCAGCCGCCTTCGATCAGCGCCCGCGCCTCCTGCCCAAGCGGCCGCCCGGCGACACAAAGATTTTCCAGCTCGCCGTGGTTGGTCAGGGCCAGCACCCCCAGGGTATAGCGGCTGCCTGCGATCTCAAAAACGCGGGAGGCAGAGCCGATGCCGCCCTTGAGCCCATGGCAGATCATCCCGCGCCCGGCGCCCGCCGCTCCCTCTTCAAAGTCTATCCCCGCCGCCCCGATCGCCGCCAGCACATCGCTTTCTTCCACATGCAGGCCGCGGATATCGTTCAGCCAGCCGTCGTTGCACTCCATGACCATCGGGTTGACCGTGCCCGTCTCCCGGCCGATCTCGGGATTGCGTTCCATCATATAGCGGCACAGGGCTGTGAAGGCCGTGCCGGAAGACAGGGTATTGGTCAGGATGATGGGCGTCTCCAGCTGGCCCAGCTCCCCGGCCTGCACCAGGCCCATGGATTTGCCAAAACCGTTGATGATGTGGAACCCCAGGGGCAGCTTTTCCTCAAAGCAGTTGCCGCCGTGGGGCAGGATGGCGGTCACGCCCGTCTGCGCCGGGCCATCCGCCAGCGTCATGTGCCCCACCCGCAGGCCGGGCACATCCGTGATCAGGTTCAGCGGCCCCTTTTCCATGCGCCCGACACGGATATTCAATGAACTGTCCAGTCCCAATTACTTTTCTCCTTCTATCCGGATAACCGGGTGGCGCATGATGGTGCGCAGCTTTTCCGGCTCCGTGCGCCTGGGATCGCTCAGATAGATCTCATGATGATAACGCCGCGAGAAATCGCTCCGGCAGCCCTCATCGTGCATAAAGCTCATCATCCTGTCAAGCGTCGCCGGCTCGTCGTCATAAGGGCCCGCATGCAGGCATTGCACGCACAGCCCCTCATCATAAGGGAAGACCTCAACAAGGGAAGCGTCGACGTCTTTCTTACTGAGCGTTTCCGTCTTCGCCCAGGTGACAACCTCATCGTCCGCGAAGTCCGGCAGGCGGATCATGGATATCCAACTGAACCGCTCCTTGTGCGCGTAATCGACGCCCGCGATCCCCGGCATCCACCACAGGCCCTCCAGCGGCGGCACCACAAAATCCTCAAAGCCGTCTATCGCGCGGCTGCCCATTTTGCTCATCTTGATGGTATAGATGACGGCATATAGCATCGGCACCGCGCGGGCATACTCGCCCTGCGGATCATTTGGATTGCCCTGCCCCCGCGCGGCGATGAAACGCGCCGGCAGCACCGTGACCAGGCGCGGACCCGGCTTGGGGGCGTACAGGTCCTTGAACTCCTTTTTCACATCAAAGGGCATGAGGGGAACCTCCTTGTACTGTATTGGAGATGCCGATAAATACTGAGTGACAGGGATACTTGCGAAGCGATAGCAAAGCAATGGCAAAGAGGCTGCTGCGCAGCCGCGAAGGGGCAATGTAAACCGGGAACCACCTGCTTAATAACAATCGCTTTGCGGCTGCGTAGCAGCCTCTTCGCGCCGGCGCAAGCCGGTTTCGCTATTGCTTTGCCATCTGCTGCCGAGTTATAGAAAAGAGGCTTCCCTCACCAAAATACAGCCATTACTTCGAGCAATCCACCCAGATATACCGGCGCTGCTCATTGCGATCCTCCTCCACGCCGCCGCAGGCGATCGCGA
>CAYZRZ010000208.1:0-2191 GCA_964480995.1 uncultured Christensenella sp. | reverse complement strand
CGCTTTGAGGCGGGGCGCATCGCGACGGAATACCTGCTGTCGCAGGGGCATCTGTCGATCGCCTTTGTGACGACGCCGCTGCAGCACTACCAAAGCCGGCGGCTGACGCTGGACGGCTGCCGCTTCGCGATCGAAAAGCACGCGCTGCCGTTCTCCTTTGCCAACATCTTCATGGCGGAGCATGAAAGCGAATCGAGCACCGGGATGTATGAGTTTGAGGCGGGCTACGCGATGGCCGAGAAGATCCTGCAGCATACCAACCGCTACACGGGCGTGGTGTGCCAGAACGACATGCTGGCCTACGGATTGATCGCGGGGCTGAGGGCGGCTGGCGCGCATGTGCCGGGAAGCCTCTCGGTGGTGGGGATCGACAACATCCCCTACAGCCACATCACCACGCCCGGGCTGACCACGGTGGATGTATCGGCGGGGATGCTGGCGCAGCGGGCCGCGCAGCTGATCGTGCACATGCAAAGAAGCGAGGGGGAAAGCCCCATCAACACCCCCCTGACCATGAAGCCCGAACTGGTGATCCGCAGCTCTGTCGCCAGGATCTGATCAGGGCAGAGGTACGCGGAGTATCAACTTGCGCAGATCAGCGTTGCTGGCCTGCGCATTTTTTTATGTTTCTACCTAAGAATATATGCATATGCTTCTGATCTTATGCAATCGCGGCATTGACAGCCGCTTTGGCTTGCCTTATTCTTATCTGAATACCGCCCAGAGCAAGCCGGGCCGCGTATGGCGGCCCTGGTATAGCGCGCTGACATGTACACCCCGGGTGCGGCCGGTCCCGATGTAAGGGACTGGCCTGCCCGATCCATCACTCAACGGAGAAATGTGAATGAAGCTTCGCACGAAAATTGCCCTCAGGATCATCCCCATCATGTTCGCGGCGATTGTGCTGATGAACTTGTCCTTTGGCGTGTTTTTTCAGGATTTCGTCACTGAGCTGGAGAAGGCCCAGGTCAGCGCGGCGAAGGAAAGCATGGCCTCCTACATCAGGGAAAAGCTGAACAAGTATACCGCCAACGCAAACGACTGGGGCCACTGGGATGATACCTATCGGTTTGTCCGGGGGGAGAACGACACCTATCTCCAGGATAACATCACCGAACCGACCTTTGCCAACCTGGATCTGAACTTCATGATCTTTACCGGTCAGGATGGTTCTCGGGTTTATGAAACCTACTATGACATGGAAACGGCCGCGTTTTCCTCCTTTCCGGAGGACTTTATGGCGGGTTTCGATGATGTTCTCGGGCAAGCCCTGAAAACGGATGACCTGTACGGCCTGTTCCGCTTTGGGGAGAGCTTTTATTTTACGGCCGCTACGGACATCACGGATTCCAACTCGCTGCAAACGCCTGCCGGGAAAATGCTGATCGGCCGGAAGATTGACGGCAGCATCCTGGCCCAGATGGAGAAGATCTCCGGCAGTACGCTGGGCTCTATCCGTCAGGCTGTCAACCCCGGCGTGGAGGCAGGCGGCACAGAGCGGGAAGTGTCCTCCGCCTACAGCGAAAGCGCGGATGTAATTGACATTGAGATCACCTTTCCCAATGCCTTTGACCCGCAAAACGCCGTATTGTTTTCCATGATAATGCCCAGGACCTTGTTCCTCATGGGCAGAGAAAGAGTCCTGAATTTCAGCATAGCCAACACTCTCGGGTCCGTGGCCATCGCCCTGACCATCTTTATGCTCCTGGGATATTACCTGACCCGGCCCTTCATGAAGCTGACCAAAGACGTGCAAAGCATCGACATGAGCAAGAAGATGTTTGACATGCTGCCGGAAGCCGGGAATGACGAGTTTGCCTACCTGCGGAAATCCATCAACGGCCTGCTGCAAAGGATCGAGCAGGAGCACCGGGATGTAACGGAAAGCAGGGAGAAGCTGAGCGCTACGCTGCTGTCCGTCGGGGATGGGGTGCTGTCGGTGGATGTTGAGGGGCGTATCCAGTTCATCAACCCGGTCGCCGAGAAGCTGACGGGGTGGCGCCAAAGCGAGGCCTTGGGCCGGATGGCGGAAGACGTGTTTGTCATCATCAACGAATTCACGCGGGAGACTGTCGCCAGCCCCATCCGCCGCGCGTTTGAGCTGGACCAGATCGTGGAGCTGCAAAACCATACGCTCTTGATATCCAAGGACGGCAGGGAGGTGCCCATCGAGGACACGGCATCGCCCATC
>CAYZRZ010000207.1:0-2201 GCA_964480995.1 uncultured Christensenella sp. | reverse complement strand
TGCCGCCATTCTATCATGAATCAGCCTGTGTTGCTTGAGTTTTTAGAGGTGACCTGATGATAGACTATACCAGGTGAAGGTGGAATATTCGGGTAATCCTGTGTATAATGGTATGGGAACATTCGGAATAAAAGTACCGGCTTGCTGGAAAAATCGAAAGAGAGTGAGAAAAAGTCAGTGTATACTGCGTTAAGTGCCTTGCTGTGCAAACCGGAACTGTACGAAAAGACCCCGGCGAATTTCTGGAATGACCCGCACATCTCCGGGAGCATGCTGGCGACCCATATGGACCCGGACACTGACGCGGCAAGCCGGAAACCCGAAACCATTGACCGTACGGTGGAATTTATCCTTTCTTTGCTGCCAAAGAAAGCGAACCTGCTGGACATCGGCTGCGGCCCGGGGCTGTACACCCGGCGGTTAAGCAATCGCGGCCTGCAGGTCACCGGCCTTGATTTTTCCGAACGCTCCATCGCCTGGGCAAGGGAACATGACCCGGACAGCGAATACATCCAGCAGGATTACCTTCAGACGGATTTTGACAACCGGTTTGATGTGGTTACACTGATCTGGTGCGACTACGGAGCGCTGGTTCCATCGGACCGGCAGAACCTGCTGCGCCGTATCTGCAGGGCCTTGAAACCGGGCGGCTTGTTCCTGTTTGATGTCTTCACGAAGAATCGTTATGACGGCTTCAAGGATCAGGCTTCATGGGAAGTCATGGACCAAGGCGGTTTCTGGAGTTCTCATCCATACCTCTGCTTCAGCGCGCAGTATGGCTATGAAGGCGGCATCGGCGTTTCACGCTACGTGATCCTGGAAGATGGAAACACACGCTGCTTCAACATCTGGAATACCTGTTTTACAAAAGAGTCCCTGACAGAAGAGATCCGGCCGCATGGTTTTATTCCTGTTGCTTTTTATTCCGACGCGCAGGGAAGCCCCTTTGATGAAAGCTCGGAGACCCTATGCGCAGCCATGCGGAAAGGAAATGACGATTCAGACCGCTGATCTTCACCTGAACCTATGGAAACAGGGCTTAGGCGCGCTGAACCTCGGATCCCCTTGCGCGTATATCCCGATCATCAACACTAAAGGAGGCCGCCTATGCCGCGCATACCGTTAGACACCGCTGTGGAGCAATTGGAAAAGGTGCTGCTTTCGCGCCGCATGGATAAAGAAAGCGCCGGAAAGATCGCCTTTGAAATGGCACGAAGCTCTTTGGAGGGCACGTATTCACACGGCATCAACCGTTTCCCGAGGCTCATCGGCAACATCGATGAAGGCATCGTGCGGGTCGACGCGCGGCCGGAAAAGATTGGCGGCTTTGGCGCGATCGAAAACTATGACGGAGGGCAGGGGCCGGGCATCATCAATGCCTCCATGTGCATGGACCGCGCGATGGATCTGGCGCGCGGGCATGGCATCGGCCTGGTTGCCCTGCGCAACACCAACCACTGGATGCGAGCCGCCACCTACGCTCTGCAGGCATGCGCCGGCGGCATGGCGGCCATCTGTTTCAGCAATACCATGCCCAATATGCCCACATGGGGCGCCAGCGACGCGCGCCTGGGCAATAACCCTCTGACATTGGGATTTCCACGCAGTGGCGGTGATATCCTGGTGGATATGGCGATGTCGCAGTTCTCTTACGGGGCGCTGGAAGTGGCGCGCCTGAAGGGGGCACAGATGCCCGTGTCTGCCGGCTTTGATTCGGAGGGAAACCTCACCCGGGACCCCTCCCTGGTGATCGCGTCCCGCCGTATCCTGCCCGCGGGCTACTGGAAGGGTGCCGCGCTGTCGTTTGTACTGGACATTTTCGCGGCCTGCCTGGCGCTGGGCAATACCACTTCTGCCATCGGGCGGCTTCAGGGCGATGAGCATGGCGTATCCCAAGTGTTTATCGCCATCGATTACCGGCGCATCGCCCCCGAAGGGGCAACGCAGGCCATCCTTGATGACGCCGTTGACAATGTCCTCGCGTCCATCGCCGACGGGAGCGGAGAACGCATAAGCTATCCCGGCCAAAGGCGCGTCAAGGTAATTGAGGAGAATACCCAAAAAGGTATCCCGGTGGATGATCTTGTGTGGAAAAAGATCCTGGGGTTGTAGGGTGCAACAAAAGCATATAGGGAAACGAATGATTTACTTAGGGCCTGCTGAAAACTCCGAAACCCATTGAAAACACTGGATAAAGCGCG
>CAYZRZ010000206.1:0-2251 GCA_964480995.1 uncultured Christensenella sp. | reverse complement strand
CTTGGCTTTTATACAGCGGCCGCAGGGGTGTTCGCGCTGGCGGCGCTGACTGACCTGCTGGACGGGCATATTGCCCGCAAGCATAACATGGTGACCAACTTCGGCAAATTCGCCGATCCTGTAGCCGACAAGATCCTGGTGCTGTCGGTGATGATCGTGCTGCTGTATCAGGGCCTGTTCCCCTGGTGGGCGGTGTGCGTTGTCGCCATCCGGGAACTGGCGGTGGACGGCCTGCGCCTGGTGGCCGTCGAGCAGGGCCTGGTGATCCCGGCCGGAAAGCTTGGCAAGTTCAAGACCAACGCGCAGATTTTTTCGGTGCTGGCCGCTCTGCTGTTTTTACCGGGCTGGCTTGTCATGGCACTGGCCGTCATCATGAGCGTATTGACGGTTATATCGGGCATTCAGTATTTTTACGGCGCGAGAAGCGTATTTCAAATGGAAGAAACCGAAAGGAAAATATAAATTATGGCAGCAAGAGAAAAAAAGACGGCACAGGCAGCGGAGAGCTCGCGGGACGAACGGGTGCTGGCGCTGGACCGCGCTCTGGCGGACCTTGACAAGCAGTTTGGCCGCGGTACGGTCATGAAGCTCGGAGGCAAAACCAGTATGCAGGTGGATTCCGTGCCCACAGGCTGCCTGGAGCTTGATCTGGCGCTGGGCGTGGGCGGCATCCCGCGAGGCAGGATCGTGGAGGTCTTCGGCCCGGAATCCTCCGGCAAGACCACCGTGGCCCTGCATGTGGTGGCAGAGGTGCAAAAGAAGGGCGGAATTGCCGCCTTTATTGATGCTGAGCACGCGCTGGACCCTGCCTATGCCAGGCGCCTGGGCGTGAATATCGACGACCTCTATGTCAGCCAGCCCAACACAGGGGAAGACGCGCTGGAGATCGCCGAGGCCCTCATCCGATCGGGAGCGATCGACATCGTGGTCGTGGACAGCGTGGCCGCCTTGGTGCCGCGCGCTGAAATCGACGGCGAAATGGGCGACAGTTTCGTCGGCTTGCAGGCCCGCATGATGAGCCAGGCGATGCGCAAGCTGGCCGGTGTTGTCTCAAAGACCAACTCCATCGCGCTGTTTATCAACCAGCTGCGCGAGAAGGTCGGTGTGATGTACGGCAACCCGGAGGTCACCCCCGGCGGCCGTGCCTTGAAGTTCTACGCCTCCGTGCGCCTGGATGTGCGCCGCGGCGAGCAGCTGAAAAACGGCAGCGAGGTGATCGGCAACCGCACAAAGGTGAAGGTGGTCAAAAACAAGGTGGCCCCGCCTTTCCGCGTGGCGGAGTTTGACCTGATCTACGGCCATGGCATCAGCAGGGAGGGAACCCTGCTTGATATGGCTGTCCAGCGTGAGGTGATCCAGAAGGCGGGCGCCTGGTTCAGCTACAAAGAGATGCGCATCGGCCAGGGCCGTGACAACGCGCGCAAGTACCTGCAGGATAACCCGGACATTGCCCAGGAGATCGAGGACATCATCCGCTCGGAGTTTGCCCAGGCCATTGTCCACACGGAGCCGGAGGACAGCGCGGACGAATCCGACGAGTAATACAAAATTCTGCTTATCAGCCGGGGCCGTCAGTTGACGGCCCCGTTTCATTGCTGATTCAACCTCTATGCGGAACAGCGCTTAGTGAGTAAACGGCACAGCCGTGTCCGGTCATTTGGCCCGCCCCGGCTGTGCTTTCATTTTTGTGACAAAGATAAGGCATCTTCGGTACGCTCGCAGGGAAAAGATTGCGTCCATGCAGACTTTCGGGCTGCTTGTGCGTTATATGCATAGATGGGCAAAATGAAGGAGGTCAGATGAGGTACGCCGGATGCAAATGGCGCTGAAAGACCTTAACTACCCGGTTGGGGCGGACGGTGTATTCGGCCCGGATACCCTCATCGCGCTCAAAGCGTTTCAGGCGCGCAACGGCCTGAGGATAGACGGAGCAGCAGGACCAAACACGCTTGACCGCCTCTATTCGGGGAAGGCTCTGGGCTGCGCGGGCGAGGGCGGCCCGGATATTACGGCTGTCGTTGATACCCAGCGCGGCAGGGTACTGCATCTGCGCTCCTCCCGCTCGGATGCCGGAAGCAAGAATATACTGGCCAACATCCCGTCGGGCACCGGGCTGACGGTGCTGTCCAAGGGGGAGGGCTGGACGAAGGTGACGTACAGCGGCAAGACAGGCTATGCGCAAAGCGGGTATCTTCAGGGTGAATTGCAAACTTAAGTTCCGGTCTTAAAGAAGGCCGGGAATTTGCATGAG
>CAYZRZ010000205.1:0-2260 GCA_964480995.1 uncultured Christensenella sp. | reverse complement strand
CAGGTAGACCTTCAGCCGGTTGCTCCCGTTGACGGCCAGGACAAGGTCATAGCGCCCGCTGATTTTGGTGACATCGAGGCCATTGTAGGGGATGACATGATCCGCGCCCAGGGACTGCATGACGCGGGCGTTTTTCTCTCCGCACAGCGCGGTCACCTCAGCGCCCAGGTGTTTGGCCAGCTGCACGGCAAAGGTGCCCACGCCGCCGCCCGCGCCATAGATCAGCACCTTGTCGCCCAGCTTGATCCTCCCGGCGTCGCGCAGCCCCTGCAGGGCGGTCACGGAGGACATGGGGATCGCCGCCGCGGTCTCAAAGGGAATCCTTCGCGGCTTGAGGATCAGCGGGGTTTCTTTTGCCACCGTATATTCGGCGAAGCCCCCCATGCCGCAGGCGGAAATATCGCCCATCACTTCATCCCCGGCCTTGAACCGGGATATATTCTTCCCCGCCATTTCGACCACGCCCGCGATATCGCAGCCGAATATCTTCCGCTTGGGGATAGCGCCCATCTTCATGGAGCGGCTGTCCGCGGCATTCACCGCCGCGGCATGGACCCTGATCAGCACCTCGTTGTCACCCGGGACGGGCCTTTCCGCCTCGCGGTACACGAGCCTGTCGGGGCGCTTGCTTTTGTCATACACTACGGCCTTCATGGCTGTCTCTCTTTCCGGGCTTCCCCGTAAGCCCGCGGCGCTTGATCTTTATCAGAGCCGCTCAGGCGGTTGTCTTGATCAGTCCGCGGTCACTTCGCGGCTGAATACCTCATTGATGCCCACGCCGAACGCGTCCGCGATGCGGAAGGCAAGCTCCAGCGAGGGGGAATACTTGCCGGCCTCAATGGCGATGATGGTCTGCCTGGAGGCCCCGGCCTTCTCGGCAAGCTGCTGCTGTGTCATTTCGCCGGCGAAAAACCGCAGTTTCCGGATGTTGTTGCTGATTGTATAGTGGCTGGCCATGCCGTTCACCCTTCTTTCCGATGCTCTGTTGTATGCCCGCTCAGCTGTTTTTGATGCCCCGCCGGCAATACACCAGCTGGGCCAGGGATTCTATGAGCGAGCCGGCATAGAAAGACCCGAACATCATGTTGAGCATCACCCCGGAAGGGGAACCCATCATCAGGGAGATCAGCGCCGCGATGAACCCTATGCCGCCGATGGCATAGCCGATCCTCATGGATTTGAGTGAGATCAGCTTATCCATTTCGTCTTCCACCATGTCCAGCTGCAGCGATCTTTCGATCTCCTTGTCATCCGTTTTGCCGGTTTGGGCCGTCTGCCGGATAGCCTTGCCGATGGACAGCAGGATGCTGAGGATGATGTGCATAACGATTGTCGCGGCGACGCCGATGCCGATGAACAGCAGCATCGAGGATGCCCAGAATTTCAGGTCGTCCATGGAAGCCGCGCCCGAATTGACCTTGCCTGCCGCGTAGAGGCCGTAGGCCGCCATCAGCAAAACCCCTATGACCAGTGACATGATGGTGCTCTTTACCTTATATGACATACTTCATATCTCTTTTACAATTTGTCTATTCGACAAAACTATTAGTACATTATAAAGAACATAATGTCAAGTACATTTTACATTTATAGGAAAATATTTTTCATCCGCCCTTCCGGCAGGCGCTGGATGAATACCGACAATAGGGCAGGAGAATATGGCGTTAACAAAAAAACGCAGCGCTGCATCGGCAATTCTCGCTTGGTGCAGCGCTGCTGTGAGTTCACGTATGTAAGTAATATCCTTCGACGATTTTGGTGTGCTAAACCGCCTCATTGGAGCAGGGTGCTCGCCTGTGGTTGATTCCATATATCGCACGCATTGAAACGCCGTTAAAATACCCTTGGCGTTTTTTATACGCCGGCGAACCTGAATATGCTGCCGACAGCGGCGGAAATGACAATCGTGATGATGGGATGCGGTTTCCATACTTTGATGGCAATATACAGCGCGACGGCAAGCAGCAGGCTTTTCCATTGGATCAAATCGAGCAGGCTGTTGGACACGCGATAAAGATCCACCTGTAAAAGAGCGATTTTCAACACGCTGAACCCTGCCGCTGCGATCAGCCCCAAAGATGCTGGACGCAGGCCGTAGAAAACAGACTTGACTTGTTTATTCTGGCTGAAGGACTGCAGAAAGCGAGCTACGATGAGCACAATGATGATAGAAGGCAAAATTTCAGCCAACGTGGCGATGACTGCCCCCGCAACCCCCGCGGATTTAAAGCCGGCATATGTTGCCATGTTAATGCCAATA
>CAYZRZ010000204.1:0-2276 GCA_964480995.1 uncultured Christensenella sp. | reverse complement strand
TGTCTTCTCTGGCCCCCCTGCCCCTTCACAAGGAAGATGATGAGGAGAGATTTCCCTCCGACCTGACCGCCGCGAAAAAGCTGCTGGAGAAAACCCAGCGCGCCTGCGACGAAGTGCTTTCTGACGCCAGAAAGCGGGCGGACAGCATCCTGAAGGAAGCCGAGGCCCTGGTGCCCGATGCTGAGCTCGAAGATCTGGAGGCCCAGCGCGAGCAGGTCAGGCAGGAGATTGAAAAGCTGAAAAGCGAGGCTGAGATGTTTCGCCGCAGGTTTCAATCCATGCTGAAAGACCAGAACGAAATCCTCGAAACGGATCTGTTCTGATGCGCCTTGGCACACTGGAGGCCGGCGGCACCAAGATGGTGATGGGCCTTGCGGATGCAGACGGCCGTATCATAGAGCGGACAAGCTGCCCCACCCGTCTGCCGGAAGAAACACTGGCGGACATTATCGCGTTTTTCAAGCCCCGCCAAATCGATGCGCTGGGCATCGCCACCTTCGGGCCGGTCGATCTGCGGCCGTCTTCCGGCAGCTTCGGCAGCATCATCAACACCCCCAAGCTGGCCTGGCGCAATTTTCCCCTGTACCGGAGGCTTCAAGACGCGCTGAATGTGCCCTGCGCCATCGATACCGACGTCAACGGGGCGGCGCTGGCTGAGGCCCGCCTGGGCGCGGTGAAGGGCCTTGATAATTGTGTATATTTCACGGTCGGGACCGGTATCGGCGGCGGCGTCCTGTCGGGCGGCCGATTGGTGCACGGCCTGATGCACCCGGAATGGGGCCATGTGATCGTTTCACGGCACCCGGATGATCCCCTGACCCGCGGCATCTGCCCCTATCACGAGCACTGCGCGGAGGGCCTTGCCAGCGGTCCCGCCATGCAGGCCCGCTGGAGCATGCCCGCGCAAGAATTGCCGGATGACCACTTTGCCTGGGAGCTGGAAGCCTGGTACCTGGCGCAGCTTTGTGTGGATGCCATGATGACCGTATCGCCCGAGCGCATCGTGCTGGGCGGCGGTGTCATGAGCCGAGCCGGCCTGTACCCGATGGTTCGGGAAAAGGCAAACCAGCTGCTGGGGGGATACCTGGCAAGCCCCGCGCCGCATGAGATGGAAGCCTTTATTGTGCCCCCCGCCCTCTGGCCCGATTCCGGCCTGATCGGCGGCGCGCTGCTGGCAAAAGACGCGCTGCTGGCCTAATCCCAAGGATCTTTCCCCGAAAACGGGACCGACGGCCGCGGGGAGCAGATGGCCCCGCCTGAACTGATCCTTCAGCAGATCCAGCGCCTCGTTCATCCGCGGATCAATGGGAAAGCGAACGTTTGCCAAACAGAGCAGAGCCCTGAGCAAATCATAGCAGGTTGAGGTATTCAGACGTGATGCCGGTATACAGACCGTCCTCATCAAAAAACTCATAGGAACAAATTATTTGCAAACATGCTATAATCTGGTATGCGCGCATAGCCGCTGGGCAAGGCGACAGTATATAGAGTGACATGGAGGATGACTGGATGGAAGGTCTGCTGCTGATCATTGCGGTGCTGCTGCCGGTGGCGGCGGGGTTTATGGTGCTGTGGCTCCCCTGGCTCAACGAAAAACGGGAGAACCGCTGCGCTTTTGTCGGCGCGATGATGATATTGGAATGTATCCTCGTGGGCCTGGTAGCGATAGACGGCGAACGCACGGCGATCCTGTTCATGATGACCGATCAGCTGCCCATCGCCCTGCACTCGGACGGCACCTCGCGCATCTTCTCCCTGGTGATGGCGCTGATGTGGACGATCTCCGGCTTTTTCTCCTTCAGCTACATGCAGCATGAGCAAAATGAAAAGAGCTACTATGCCTTCTATCTCCTGACCCTGGGTTCCCTGATGGCGCTGACGCTCTCGGGCACTATGGTCACGATGTACCTGTTCTTTGAAGTGATGACCTTCATCTCCATGCCCATGGTGCTGCACACCCGCACCAAGGACGCGGTGGCCGCGGGCATCAAATACCTGATCTACTCGGTGGCGGGGGCCACCATGGGTCTGCTTGGCATCTTCATGCTGACACCCAACCTGTCCTCCCCCTATTTTGTGGAGGGCGGCAGCCTCGTCACCACCGGCATGACCCTCTCGTATGATGGCATGCTGATCGTCATCCTTGTCACCATCATCGGCTTTGGCACCAAGGCCGGCATGTTCCCGATGCACGGCTGGCTGCCGACCGCCCACCCCGTGGCCCTGTCCCCGGCATCCGCGGTTCTCTCCGGCGTGATCACCAAGGCCGGCGTGCT
>CAYZRZ010000203.1:0-2344 GCA_964480995.1 uncultured Christensenella sp. | reverse complement strand
TCATGCAAATTCCCGGCCTTCTTTAAGACCGGAACTTAAGTTTGCAATTCACCCGAACGTTCGTCGAACGTTCGTCATTAAACATATTTTGTCCCATTCTCGCTTGTGATGCGTCCTGCGCGCGTATTATGATAGACCGATGAATACAGGAGGTCATTCTATGGTTGATGTGGTAGCGGCGCTGATCAGGGACGGGGAGCGGTTTTTGATCTGCAAGCGGCCGGCGCATAAGGCGCGGGCTTTGATGTGGGAATTTCCCGGCGGCAAGGTGGAGGCGGGGGAGAGTCCGCGGGATGCCCTGATCCGTGAGTGCCGGGAAGAACTGGATATCACGCTTGATGTGGGCGGGCTGTACATGCAGGTGACCCACGAGTACCCGGATATTCAGATCAGCTTGTCGCTGTATGAGGCTGTCATCGCGTCGGGAGAGCTTCGCCGCAAAGAGCACGAGGCACTTTGCTGGATATTGCCCCTTGAGATACCTGATTATGAGTTTTGCCCGGCGGATGTCGATATTATTGACAGGATACGCCGGGAAGGGGTAAAGCAGATATAAGAGGGAGGGGAAGGCGATTTGCCTTCCCCTCCCGGTCGTTTCAATAGGTGAGACGATAATCTATATTCACAGGGCCTTGCTGATAATTTTCAGCTCGGCGCTGGTTGTGGCGTAATCGCCTTCCTGCACGGTGCTCACATCCGCGCTGCCATTCACCACCTTCGCCAGGCCCGGAGCGCGGAAGTAGGTCAGATCGACCTTGTCGCCTTCCTTGAATCCCTTCAGTGTGTCAACCAGGGCCTGCTGATCGGTGATGATGGTCTCGTTGACTTCCACAATGATGTCGCCGGGCTGGAGGCCGGCCTTTTCGGCGGGGGAACCGGCTTCAACTTCTCTGACATAGGCGCCGTTAGGCAGGCCGCCTGGTACAGAGGCGCTGAAGCTGGGGTTCAGGGTGCCGACCGTGATGCCCAGGCGTGGACGGTTGAGTGTGTCTTCGTCCGCGGCGGCTTCCGCGTCCTTATCCTCGATCTTCGCGGCCTGTACCGTATCCGCGTTGTACTGTTCCAGCGCCTGGCGGATCAAAGGCTTGGCCGTGTTGATCGGGACGCACATGCCGATGTTATCGATGCTGGGAGAGTTGGAATACATGTTGGGGCTGCTGTCATACTTCAGCGTGGGGATGCCCTGCAGCTGGCCCAGCATGTTGAACATGCCGCCGCCGGAGTTGCCGCTGGAGATGGCCGCGTCTGTCTGGATCATGCTGTTGGTCACTGTTGTTCTGCGGCCGTAGCGGTCGTTGCCGCTGCCCTGGATGGAACGGTCATAGGCGGATACGACGCCGATGGTCACGGAGCGGTCAAACTCCTGCCCCAACGGATTGCCGATAACGATGGCCCACTCGCCCACTTGGATGCTGTTGCTGTCACCCAGTTCCACGGGCTTCAGCCCGATGCCGGGGACCAGCAGCACGGCGACGTCCAGCGCCTCATCGCTGACCACCAGCTTGGCTTCCGCTTCCTTGGTACCGAAGGTCACGGTGATGCGGCTGGCATCCTTGACGACGTGGTTGTTGGTCAGGATGTGGCCGTACTCGCTGATCACGACGCCGGAACCCGTGCCCCTCAGCAGTTCTCTGGGAGCGGTATAGGGCTCGTTGTAGTAGCCGAAGCCAAACCCGAAGTCGCCGAAACTGTTGCCGCGTGAGGTGACCATCTGGTAGTTATTGACGCCGACAACACTTTCGCGCACGCTGTTTGCAACAGCCAGGAAGGGGCTTTCGATCCTGGAGGTATCAGTCGAGGTGCCGACGATGGCGTCAATCTGTTCGTTGGACAGCGTACCGCTTCCCGCTGACGAAGTGAGGGCAAGCGATGCAACCAGCGCGAAAGCAAGCAGCGCTGTCAGCATGCCAATCTTTTTTTTGTTACTCATAGCAGGTTTCACTCCCTATCGTTTACATAATCCGCGGCACTTTCTGTGCCTGTCTTTATTCTACCCCTGATTTTGACATGGGCATGAACAGATTGTTAATTGTCATCCCGCCGGC
Organism: uncultured Christensenella sp.; assembly: GCA_964480995.1. Taxonomy (GTDB): domain Bacteria; phylum Bacillota; class Clostridia; order Christensenellales; family Aristaeellaceae; genus UBA1038. Next base: position 299 of record CAYZRZ010000203.1, on the reverse strand, counting down.
CGGCTGCCTGATTTGATGCAGCGTCTGGCTGGCTTGGCGCTGTGACGCGGCCGCCGCGAATCCCATCCGCGGAACCGCTTATCCGGCGCTTTGCGTGCTTGATCCGCTTTGCGGCATGACGCAAGAGTATAAGGTTCTTTCTCTATAGATAAGGCAGCGCCTTTGCCCTTGTGAGTTCTCTCTGAAACCAAGCCCCATTCCCCAATGCCGCTTGACTATATGTCTTGATCACAAACACGTGGAACTTGAGTTTCCGTATAACGCGAACCGAGAGCATAAACTGAGGATCAGAATAACAT
>CAYZRZ010000202.1:0-2356 GCA_964480995.1 uncultured Christensenella sp. | reverse complement strand
TGGTGAATGGTTCCTCCGGGCTTACGATGCCGCGGGCCGGAAAATAGGAAGTCATGAAGACACTGAGGGGCAGATCTTCATTGAGTCGCAGGGCTTCTGTGTGATGGCCGGCATAGGTCTTGAGGACGGTAAGGCCGCAAAGGCGCTGCAAAGCGTTGCCGGCCGCCTGGAAACCGAACACGGCATTGTGCTCCACCAGCCAGCTTACCAGAGCTACCGGCTCTCGCTGGGCGAAATATCCTCTTATCCGCCGGGTTACAAAGAAAATGCCGGCATCTTCTGCCACAACAATCCCTGGATCATGGCGGCGGAAACGATGCTCGGACATGGCGACCGCGCCTTCAGCCTGTACAAGAAAACTGCCCCTGCCTTCCGCGAGGATATGTCCGACCTGCATAAGACGGAGCCCTATGTCTACGCGCAGATGATCGCCGGCAAGGACGCCCCCCATTTCGGACAGGCAAAAAACAGCTGGCTGACCGGCGCGGCGGCATGGAACTATTATGTGATCACTCAGTATATTCTTGGTGTAAAACCGGACTACAAGGGCCTGCAGGTCGACCCCTGCATCCCTGCGGACTGGCGGGAATACACGGTGCGCCGCGTCTTCCGAAAGGCAGTATACAATATTCACGTAAGCAACGAAACAAACGCCTGCCGCGGCGTAAAGTCCATTAAGGTTGACGGGCAGCGCATAGAAGGCACGCTTCTCCCGCTGTTCAATGACGGAGAGCACCGGGTAGAGGTCGTGCTGTAACTATTCATAAGGGACAGAACAGAGGGAGACAGGCAATGGCAGTTACGCTGAAGGACCTATCCAAATACTGCGGGCTTTCTATATCGGCGGTCTCCAAGTCACTGAACAATTACTCGGATGTCAGTGAGGAAACACGCCAGAGGGTGCTGAAAGCCGCGCGTGATATCGGCTATCATCCCAACGCGATTGCCCGGGGGCTGAAGACCAACCGTACCTACAACCTCGGCGTTATCCTGGACAATGATCTGCAAGACAGCCTCCTGCACACCTATTTCATCATTATACTCAATGGATTCAAGCGTGAGGCGGAGCGCCGGGGCTACGACATTACCCTGATCAATCATAACATCGGAGGGCAGACGCTTTCCTATCTGGATCATTGCCGTTACCGCAATGTTGACGGCGTGTGCATTCTGTGCGTGGACTTTTATAACCCCGAGATCCAGAATCTCGTGCAGAGCGAAATTCCCTTGATCACTGTCGACCACCTTTTTTCGGGAAAGGATTGTATCCTCAGCGATAATAAAAAAGGCATGCTCGATCTGATGCGGTACATCATCAGCATGGGCCATCGACGCGTCGCCTTCATCCGCGGAACAAGCTCCGCTGTGACAGATGCACGGCTTACAGCTTATTGGGAAGCGGTTCATGAGTATGGTCTTGAGGTTCCCCCATATTACGCGGTTGCGAGCCATTACCACAGCACGCGGCGCGTCATGGAGGATACGAAAAAGCTCCTCTCCTCCCCTGTACCCCCGACCTGCATTCTCATGCCGGATGACTACTCAGCGCTGGGCGGTATGGATGCCATCCGGCAGTTGGGTCTGCGCGTCCCCGAAGATATATCAATAGCGGGATATGACGGCATCTCCCTCATCCAGAAGATCCATCCCCTTCTGACCACGGTCAGGCAGGATGGGGAAGAAATCGGCCGGCAGGCAGCGATCCGGCTGCTCAGCCGCGTCTCGGATCCGCTGGAAACACAATCAAGGCCGATCATCGTCCCCGGAGAACTTCTGTCCGGGGAAACGGTCAGGCGGTTGAACTGATACGCCCGGCAAATATCAACATGCTGCGGAGGAGGACACCATGACATTGAACAAAGGCCTGCCCCCTGTGCGTCTCAACCAATTGGGCTACCAGCCCCGGGATGAGAAAGTTGCCTGTGTAGCGGACGCTCAAGGACACTTTGAGGTCCTGGCCTGCCCGGAATTGACGGGCGTGCTGAGCGGTGAGATCGGTCCGCTGAAGAGAGACCCCGCCAGCGGCGATCAGGTGGCTTATGTCGATTTGACGGCGATCACGGCGCCGGGCAGCTATATCCTCCGTACGGACCTTGGTGACAGCCTTCCTTTCACCATTGGCGAAGATGTATACAAGGATGTTCTTCAAGCCGCGCTGCGTTTCTTTACGCTTCAGCGCTGCGGTCAGGATCTGCCTGAGGCTTTGGCCGGAAAACACGCGCATGGCGCCTGCCACAGCGGAGTCTGTTCCGCTCAGCGCTTCTGGATGAGGTGCGCTATGAGCTGGACTGGATGCTCCAGATGCAGGATGAAACCACGGGCGGCGTTTATCACAAGCTGACCAGCAAGGCTTTTG
>CAYZRZ010000201.1:0-2484 GCA_964480995.1 uncultured Christensenella sp. | reverse complement strand
ACACCACGGCATCCGTCAGAAAGTGCGGTATCTGCGCCTTTCGCTCGCAACGGCTGAAAAATTCGTCATCCACGATCTCCTCGGCGGTAATCAGCACCCTTTGCGCTGCCTGGCTCATCAGCAGGTCTTCATAAACCGGCCCGTCAATCCGGGCATTGCCCCGCGCGTCCGCCTGCTGGACGTGAATAATGGCCCAGTCCGGCCGCAAAGCGCGCACCGCCGCCAAATCCTCCCCGGTGAAGGGGTCTTTGACCGAAGCAAAATAAGGATGAGCGCGCCGCAGATCGCTCTCCTTCAGCCCTTTGACCGGCATGAAGGGCAGGCCGTAAGCCGAAGCGCGCAAAGCGGAAATAACAGTGTAGCAGGCATGCTCGTTGGATTTCACCAGCCCCTGCTGCACGCCTTTGCGGTAGTGCGGGCAAAGGCCGAAGCGGCTCTCATAGCTGATGAAGCCGGCGTCTACGCTGGCCGCGCCGCCCGCCAGGCACAGCAGATCCACATCCATGGCGCCTGCTGTCTTCACCAGGCGCAGGCCGCTCTTGCGCTGCCGTGCCAGCTCATATACCGCCGCCATCGGCGCGCGGTTAAGCGTGTTGCCGCCCAGGGCTATCATGGCGCCATCGGGGATGGCCGACACCGCCTCGCTCAGGCTTGTCAGCTTGCTCATTTGGCGGCGTTGGCGGCAATGTGAACCGCGTCCCACACGCCGGAGAACGGAGGCGCGTAGGCCAGGTCAACCATGCCCAGCTCGTCCGTGCTCATGCCGGCGTGAATGGCAATGGCCAGCATATCCGTCCTCAGAACCGCGCCGCTGCCGTAAGGCCCTGCCGCATTGGCGCCCAGCAGGCGGCGGGTGCCCCGCTCATAGAGCAGCGCGATGGTTAGTTCCTGCCGGCCGGGGTAGTAGGCGGGGTGATTCCAGGCCTTGACCGTGCTGACCGCGAAATCCTTTCCCAAACGCCCGGCATCCATGGCGCTCATGCCCGTGCGCGCCATCTCCAGCCCGCAAGCCTTGATGGCCGCTGTGCCCAGCGCGCCGGCAAAGACTTCGCTTTCACCCGCCATGTTGCCGCCGGCGATGCGCCCGCATTTGTTGGCCACTGTGCCAAGCGGCAGAAAAAAGTCTTCCCCCGTGACGCGGTTATAGACCACCGCGCAGTCGCCCGCCGCGTATACCCCTTCATACGAGGCGCGCATCTGCCGGTCAACCATGACCGCGCCGTTCCGAGCCAGGCGCAAACCGCTGCCCTGTAAAAAACCCGTCGCCGGGACAACGCCGGCGCACATGATGACCAGATCCGCGCTGTAAGAACCCTGACCCGTGATCACCGTCCGCTCATTGCCCTGAATCTCAATGGCGCTGACCCGCTCGTTCAGGCGCAGCCTGACTCCCTGCCGCTCCAGCTCCTGCGCGGCCATCGCTGAAAATGCCGGCTCAAAAGGAGTAAGCAGGCGCTCAGACGCTTCGACCAGTGTGACGGACATCTGCCGCGCAAGCAAAGCCTCCGCCATCTCAACGCCGATGTAGCCGCCCCCGACAATGACGGCGCTGCGCACGCCCGGCAGGCTGAGTATTTTTTCCAGCAGCAGACCGTCTTCCATAGACTTCAGATAGAATACGCCCGGCAGGTCAGCGCCCGGGATGGGCAGCACCGCGCTGTCGCAGCCCACCGCGATCATCAGCCTGTCATAGCCATCCTCAAACTCGCGGCCGCTGTCCAGAACCCTGACGCGCACCAGGCGGCGTACCGGGTCGACACTCACAGCCTCATGGCGAAGAAAGGTTTGAATGCCCTGTTTTTCAAAATCTTCCCGGCTGCGGGCTATCAGCAGATCAGGGTCCCCATTGATGCCCCCGACATAATAAGGGATGCCGCACGCGCCATAGGACAGGAAATTGCCCCGTTCATACACCCTGATCCGCGCCTGCGGAAGCGTACGCTTGAGCTTGGAGGCGGCGGACATGCCGGCCGCTACGCCTCCGATGATGATCGCTTCCATGTCCATCGCCTCCTCTGCTGCTGATTGATAGGTCTTCCTGCGCTTCAGACACCGCGCAGCCGAGCGATGACCGCCTGGCGCACGCGCTCGATATCCTCCGGGGACAGGCCGCCCGCTCCGGCGCTGTTCTCCTTGGGGGCAGCCGCGGGAGCCTCTGATGGCCTGTAGGTTTTGATTTCCGGTTTCCCCTCATCGCCAAGCGGCGAATGCCCGGCCAGTACATCCTGCACATTGGACGGCCGCGGCGCGCAGGGCGGCACGCCGCCCGCTTGGATGCCCATGCGGGTGCGTATATCCAAAAGCTCCTGTACCTGATCACAGCTGAGCACATTGGCCTTGCCGATGATGTTGCCCGTGTACATCAGCACGGTGGCGTAGTGCTCCATGGATTCCAGGCGGTAGAAGGCCTCCGTCAGCGAAGTTCCCCAGCTGACGGCGCCATGATTTGCAAGGAGCAGCGCGTTGTAATCGCGGCAAAAAGGG
>CAYZRZ010000200.1:0-2491 GCA_964480995.1 uncultured Christensenella sp. | reverse complement strand
AGGGCGATCACCTGTACATGCCGGAGGATAACCGCGTGTGGCGCTGCATGCAGCGGCGGGAATACCCCGAGCATATCGAGCTGGAGGCGGAGGTGGAAGGATGATCAGCCTGCGGGAGATTTACCAGGCGCTGAGCGCGCTGGATTGCGCGGTCACGCGCGGCTGGCCGCAGGCCATGATCCCCCTGCCCGCCATCGCCTTCTCCGGCTGCGAGGACAGCCTGACCCCGGACGGCGGCCGCCTCTTCCAAGTGGAGCTGAAGGCGCGCGCCGCCTCCCCCGAGGGGGCGGACGCGCTGGCGGCAGGCGCTGATGGCATCCTGACCTCATTGGGCCTGCGCAGAACCGGCATGAAGGATGGCGCGGAGAAGGACAGCGACACCTTTACCAAGACCCTGCGCTATGAAATGCGCGAAAGCCCCGGCATCGGGGAGACGCTGGAGGTTACGGCAGTCGGGCAGACCTATACGGCCAGCCCCATCATGCGCCGCGCGAAGCGGACAATGCTTGACCTGCGCACGCTGGCGGATACCCATGCCCGCCCTCATCCCGGCCCCCCGGAAGCGGAGCGGCTGAGCCTGACGCTTGGTATAGAGGCATGGGAAACGGTGATCACCGCCTTCCGTTCCGGGGAAGCGGTGACGGTTGGCAGCGAAGCGGCCCTGATCGAAGGCTATGAACTGGACGCGGGCGGCCTGCGGCTGGATGTCTGCCTGAGCGGGGAGGTGGGATAAGGTGCTGAGCATCAACAACAAGGCGCTGCCGGTGCCGGGGGAGCTGGAAATCGGCCTGATCGCGGTGCCGGATGCCCCTTATCTCAGCCTGATACGGCTGCGCGCCGCATGGCCGGGGCTGAGCTTAGCCGGGATGAAGGACGTGCTGAAGGATACCGCCCAGAGTTTCACCCTGGCCTGCCCCGACCCGAGAACCGGCGCGGAGCGGGGCTTCACGGCCAAACTCACCGCCTGCGAAGCGAAGGCGGTGGGCGGGATTTACAGGCTGGAAATCACAGCGGAAGAAGCGGAATAGCAAATGCAGCGCAGGCAAAGCCTGCTAATGCAGCGTGCCTGCGGCACTAATGCAGCGCACGGCAAGCCTGCTAATGCAGCGCGCCTGCGGCGCTAATGAGGAACGGAACGAATAGAAGGAACCGGGAACTACCCGTGCCGCGGCACGGTCACAGAACAAACTGCATTAGCGCGAAGCGCGCTGCATTAGGGCGACAGCCCGCTGCATTAGGACGAATGTCCGCTGCATTAGGACTTTAGTCCGCTGCATTTAACCAAAGAACGGAGCGTATTGATGAATCAAACCAACAATAAAAAAACCCAATCCATCATTTCCTGGGCGGTGGATAAGATCGGGTGCCCTTATGTGTACGGGGCGACGGGCACGGCCTGCGTGCCCGGGTACCGGCGGGAGCTGGCGGCGCAGTACCCGGAACAGGCGGCCAATATCAAAGCCGGCTGCCAGGTGCTGAATGGGAAGCGGGCGGATTGCGCCGGCTGCGCGTACCTGGGCAAATCCTGCTTTGACTGCGCGCAGTTTACCCGCAGGGCCCTGGAGCAGGCGGGGTTCAAGCCGCCCAGCGGGGCCAGCAGCCAGTGGCGGTCAAGCCTCTGGGAGCATAAGGGGCTCATCGGCCCGGAGGCGGGCAGCATGCTGTGCCTGGTGTTTTGCGAGAGCGGCGACAAGGACAAGCCCATGAAGCATGTAGGCCTCTCGCTGGGGGACGGTCGGGTGATCGACGCCAGGAATCACGCGAAGGGCGTGGTGCTCTCCCACATCACCGCCTACCCCTGGACGCACTATGCCGCACTGCCGCCCTTCCCGAGGCTTGAGCTGATCAGCCCCGGCGATCGGGGGGAGCGGGTGAAAGGGCTGCAGACCCTGCTGATGGCGCGGGGCTTCCCCCTGCCTGCTTCCGGAGCGGATGGTGTCTTCGGCCTGGAAACGCTGGCCGCCCTGCACCAGGCCCAGGATACCCTCGGCCTGCCCCGCCGCGACCAGGCGGATGAACAGATCCTGAAGGCCCTGGCCGCGCCCCCGCAAACAAAGGATGAAGTGACCGAAGAGGCGGATGAGGCGCGGCCGGGGCCGGAGGAAAGATTATCAAGGCTGGAAGCGTGGATGGAACAAATTGAGCAAAGATTGAAGGAGATGGTACGATGAATGAAGTGATCAAATGGGCATCCAGGGCCGGGGCGGTGATCCTTGCCTGGCTGTGCCGGGCCCTGGGCGGCTGGGACGCGGCGCTGGGCCTGCTGTTCCTGGTGATGGGCCTCGACCTGCTGACGGGAATACTCTGCGCCTTCCACCAAAAGAGCGACAAGACGCAGGGAGGAGGCTTCCTCTCCGGCAGCTTTTTCCTGGGCCTCACCCGCAAACTGATGATGCTGGCCCTGGTGATGCTGGCCACGGCCCTGGATGGCATGATGGGCTCGGACGGGGTAGCCAGGCTGGCGGTGATCGGGTTTTACGCGGCCAATGAG
>CAYZRZ010000199.1:0-2515 GCA_964480995.1 uncultured Christensenella sp. | reverse complement strand
CCATCCGGATCCCGCCCGCCGCTACGGCGACACCCAAGCTCTTTACCCTCCTGCCGATCCCCATCCCGCCGTTTGAGTTCACGGATATACCGGCCGAGTCGCCCGACGTGACGCCAGAACCGACGCCAAAGCCCACGCCCAAGGGGACGAAGAAACCTGCCAAGTCCACACCCAAGCGACGGAAGAGCCCAAGGCCGGCAGCGTCATGACAGGAGAAGGCCCGCTTTTCCTCAGCTTCCGGGATGAAGGATACCTCGCAAGGCTGTCTGAGCTGTATCTTCTGATGGAATAAGGCATATATTGGTTTGCGATAGCGGACAAAAAAGCAAAAAAAAGCGCGAAAGACGAGGGAAAATCCGCTCCATTTCGCGCTTTTTATCCTTATACGGTGCTGGGCGTCCATTGAGGGGAGGCCTCATATATGATATGATGCCCCGGTATACAACACCTTTACGCGGAGGCAGGGAACGTGGCGATGGAAGACCGGAGGATCAACAAATACCTGGCGGACAGCGGCTTTTGTTCCCGCCGTGAGGCGGACAGGCTGGTCGAGCAGGGCAAGGTGCGCATCAACGGGCAGCTGGCCAGGATCGGCGACCGCGTGCAGCCCTCGGATCATGTGGTGGTCGGCAACCGGGCCATCCGCTCCCAGAGCGACAAGGTCTACATCGCCGCCTACAAGCCGGTGGGCATCGTATCCACCGCGGACCCGGGAGAGCCGATGAACATTGTGGATTTCATCAACTATCCGGCCCGTGTCTATCCCATCGGCCGCCTGGATAAGGACAGCGAGGGCCTGATCCTCTTGACCAGCGACGGGGACATCGTCAACCGTATCCTGCGGGCTGCCGGCCGGCATGAGAAGGAATACGAGGTCACGGTGGACAGGCCCGTTACGGATGAATTTATCGCCCGTATGGCGAAGGGCGTGCCCGTGCTGGGGCGCGTAACGCTGCCCTGCCGCGCGCGCAAGACGGGGCCGCGCTCCTTCCGCATCATCCTGGTGCAGGGGATGAACCGGCAGATCCGCAGGATGTGCGAATACCTGGGGTTCGGCGTTACCGGGCTCAAGCGCCTGCGGGTGATGAACGTTCACCTGGGCGGCATGCGGCCCGGGCAGTGGCGTCTGCTGAGTGATTCTGAACTATCGGCGCTGAAAAAGGCGCTTGACCAAAATAACGGGAAGCAAGCCTGAGGAGGTACGGGGGATGACAGCAAAGCGCCAAGGATCAAGCGGGCACCCTTCAAAGCTGAAAACGCCGGAGCTGCTCTTGTTTGCCGCGGCGGATCTGTTCGGCGGCGGGGGGCAGGCCATCATTTCCGTGCTGTTTTTTGTGTTTATGACCAATGTCTTGAGGATCAGCCCCGGCTGGGCGGGCACCATTGTGATGATCACCAAGATATGGGACGCTGTATTTGACCCCATGCTGGGGGTGATCTCCGATAACACCCGCGGCCGCATGGGCCGCAGAAGGCCCTATATCTTCTGGGGCGGCGTGCTGCTGCTGGGGGCGATGGCATTGCTGTGGCTGCCGGTGAGCTTCGAAAGCGAGATCGCGCGCGTTGTCTATGTCACCGCGGCCTACCTGTTTTACTGCACCGTATCTTCCATGATCGCCATCCCCTATGCCTCGATGAGTACGGAGATCACGACTGAATTTCAATTAACCAACCGCGTCAACATGACCCGTCTGGTGTTTTCGCTGGTGGCGACCGCTGTCTATACCCTGCTGCCGACCATGCTGTTTGACCGCCTGACGGACGGCAGCCTGACGCCCGTGGGCTTTTACCTGATCGTTGTGCTGGGCCTGGGCGCGCCGCTGGCCATCCCGGTGATACTGACCGGCCTGCTGGCCCGCGAGCGGGTGCCCTATGGCGAACACAAGAGCAGCTTTTCGCTGGAAGTGTTTATCCGGCCGCTCAAGGTTCGGGCCTTCCGCAAGCTGCTGGGGCTCTACCTGGCGCAAAGCATCACGCTGGATATCATCTCAACGGTCATCCTCTACTACGGCATGTATGTCGTGCCGGGCATCAGCGCCACGGTGTTCCTGGGCGCGTTTTTGGGGATCCAGCTGCTGCTGTTTCCCGTCATGAGCCGCATGATTAACACGGTTCTCAAGACCACGATCTACCGCTTTGGCCTGCCGCTGTCCATTCTGGGGGCGGCGGGCATCGCCTTCTTCCCCTCCGGGGGATCACCCGCGCTGGTGTATGCCCTGGCCGCGCTGACGGCGCTGGGTTTTGCCGGCGCGCAGACCATGACCTGGATCATGTTTCCCGATGTGGTGGACATCGGCGACCTGTCGCTTGGCGAGCGCATCACCGGCTCCTTCGGCGGGCTGATGAGCTTCATCCGCACGATCAGCTACGCCATCGCCGCCTTCATCATCGGCCAGGCGCTGGCCTGGGCGGGCTTTATCACGCCCGGCGGATCGGACCCATCGCCCCTGCAGCCGGACAGCACCCTTTGGACCATCCGGCTGATCATTCTCCTTTCCTTTGTTCTGTTGATGGG
>CAYZRZ010000198.1:0-2583 GCA_964480995.1 uncultured Christensenella sp. | reverse complement strand
AGCAGCGCTACGTCAAGCTGCCGGCGACACAGCACCAAGGCAAAAGGACCAACGCGACGATGCGTTAAAGTTTTGAATCAGTATTACCAGGTAATGCTGTCCGGGTCGGTGGAGAAGCCTACGCAGCCCTTCAAGCCGGCGATCAGTTCCACATCCGCGTCCTCAAGGTGAAAATCAAATACCTCGGTGTTCTCCCGGATACGCGCCGGGGTGACCGACTTGGGCAGCGGCAGGTAGCCGCGCTGCAGGCTCCAGCGGATGGCAATCTGCGCGATGGATTTACCGTACTTCCGGGCCAAATCCTTCATCTGGGGCACTTCGAACACCTTGCCCACGCCAAGCGGGCTGTAAGCCTCCAGCAGCATCCCTTTTTCGCGGCTGAAATTGACCACCTCATCCTGTGTATCGCCGGGCGCCAGACGGATCTGGTTGACCATCGGAGCGACTGTGGCTGTCTTCAGCAGCGCCTCGATGTGGTGGGGATGGAAGTTGCTGATGCCAATGGCGCGTACCTTGCCTTCCCGGTACAGGTCCTCCATCGCGCGCCAGCTCTGCGCGTTTTGCGCTTCCCAGTCATCCCTGAAATTGACAGGACGCGGCCAGTGGATAAGGAACAGGTCCATATAGTCGGTACCCAGCTTGCGCAGGCTCTCATGGAATGAGCTGAGCGTCTGATCATAGCCGCGCACGGAGTTGGTCAGCTTGGAGGTCAGGAAGACCTCCCCGCGGCTTAATCCGCTCTCTTTGACGGCCAGGCCTACGCTTTCCTCATTGCCATAGCCCTGCGCTGTATCGATATGCCTGTAGCCCGCGCGCAGGGCTTCCGCCACGCTGTTTTTGGCCTCCGGGCCGTCCTTTGACTGCCAGGTGCCAAAGCCGACGCAGGGAATATGTACGCCGTTTGACAGGGTATAGGTATCGGTTAATGATTTCATGGGGTCCTCCTTCAACGTGTGTTCACGCGGTGTTACTCATAGATATCATAACCTTTGCACGGACATTCTAATCAAGATGCGGCAGAATCGCTTCTCCGGGTCCTGCCTGTATGCTACTATGAGTCATGCCGGCTTAACCGACGGCATCCAATAAAAGGCGGTGATCGATTGTTAATAACGGAAGCGCCGTTCAAAGCATCCGAACCCGTTCGTGTTGTCCTGCTGAGCCTGAACAGCCAGTATGTGCATTCCTCGCTGGCGCCCTGGTGTTTGGCGGCGGGGCTGGAGCGATATGCCGCGCCGGGGTTTGAGACGCGGGTCTTGGAAGGCACGGTGAATGAGACACCGGAGGCAGTACTGGGCCGGATCGTGGCGGCGCGGCCGCAGCTGCTGGGGATCAGCTGCGCCATCTGGAACATCACGTTCGTCGCGGGGCTGCTGCCCCAGATCCGGGCGGCTCTGCCCGGGTGCGTGATCGCGCTGGGCGGGCCGGAGGTGAGCTACCGGGCACAGGACGCGCTGGGCAGCTATCCGCAGGCAGACTGCCTGATCGCCGGCGAGGGTGAACTGCCCTTTGCCCGGTTGCTGGACGCTCTGCGGGGGGTGATCCCCCTTAATGAAGTGCCCGGCCTGTGCTTTCGCCGGGGTGAAGGCCTTGTGATCCGCGAGCCTTTCACGCACGCGGACATGCAACCCTCGCCCTACAGCCCGACCTATTTGGAGGCCCTGGGCGGTCGCATTGCCTACCTGGAGACCAGCCGGGGCTGCCCCTACCGCTGCGCCTTTTGCCTTTCCGGCGGGAATGAGAAACTGCGGACGGTGCCGTCAGAGCGCGCGTACGAAGAGATCCTGCTATTGGCTAACTCCGGGGCCGGAACGATCAAGCTGGTCGACCGCACCTTTAACGCCGGGAGGGCCCGCGCGCTGGGTATTCTTCGCTTTATTGCAGGTCTCCACGGGCGGGAGATCCCGCCCGGCGTCACCTTCCACTTTGAGATAGCGGGCGACCTGCTGGACGAGGACACGCTGGCGCTGATCGAGGCGGCCCCGGCAGGGCTTTTTCAGTTTGAGATCGGCCTGCAATCCATGGACGAGACGACCCTGCGCCGGGTGCGGCGGGGGACGGACATGGCCCATCTGACCCGGCAGGTGACAAGGCTGATCCGCTGCGGGAAGGCGCATGTGCACCTGGACCTGATCGCCGGGCTGCCGGGGGAGGGGCTTGAGGCGTTCGCCCGCGGCTTTGACGCGGCTTTCGCCCTGCAGCCTCACGCGCTGCAGCTGGGCTTTTTGAAACTGATCCACGGCAGCGCCATGCGCAGGGAGAAGGATCTCTTTCCCTGCGACTATGATCCCCTGCCGCCCTATCAGGTGCGGTCCACCCCCTGGCTGAGCGAGGAGGATATGGCCGTGCTGAAGACAGCCGAACGCGCGCTTGATAAGCTGTATAACAGCGGACGATTCACCCGCACGCTGCGGTTTTTGACAGGGGAAGGCGGCCGGGAACCCTTCGCGCTGTTCCTTGCGCTCGGGATATCGATCGCGCAAGCGGAGGCAGCCGCCAAAGAGGGCAGGCTGTCGCTGGAGGCCTTAACCAATTGCGTGTACCAAAGCCTGGGCGAATTGATGCCGGGGCACCTGCCGCTGC
>CAYZRZ010000197.1:0-2637 GCA_964480995.1 uncultured Christensenella sp. | reverse complement strand
GACAATGGACAGAAAGGTTTTGCCTGACTTCTTGTTGGGGATTTGTTTTAGAAACACGTTCATCCCTCCCTCTCTCCCTGCATGTAGTGGTTCTGCAAGGATTATACCATAACGGTAATAAACGGTAAATAGATAATCTTTTATAACTTGACAAAAAATAATCCCGCACGCCTTGCTGCGTCAGGGATTACAGATGAAGCTGAGACCGCGTTGCTGTAAAACTAGGGCTGATCGGGCTGTGCACGGATATCTGCGTGATATCAAACGCCTTGCTGCTGCGCGCCTTCCTGCCGGAAACGGAGATCATTGTCGACGCGTCCTGCTGCGCGGGTGTTACCCCGCAAAGCCACCGGACAGCGCTGGAGGCCATGAAGGCCTGCCAGGTGAGAATAGAGAATGAATAAGGATTTGATCGAGTTTGACGCCGTGATCCAAAAGGTGACGGCATCGACGGGGCCTATGTGGAGATCCCCTTTGACGTGAAGGCCGTATACGGCAAGGCGCGCGTACCCGTCAGCGCGGCCTTTGACGGCACACCCTATGAGGGCAGCCTGGCCAAGATGGGCACGCCCTGCCATATCCTGGGGATCAGGAAGGATACCCGCGCGGCCATCGGGAAGCAGCCGGGCGATACGGTGCGCGTTACGCTGCGCCCGCGGGAGAAAGTGGGTCCGCGGCCCGGTTCCGAGGGGATCGACCGCTATATCGCCGAGTTCCCCCAGGACAGGCAGAAGAGAATGCAGGAGCTGCGCTCGCTGGTCCGCAGGCTGGTCCCTGACGCGGAGGAGGCGATCGCCTGGGGCATGCCCACCTTCCGGGTAAAGAAGAGGAATGTATTCCACTTTTCGGCGGCGAAGCATCACCTGTGTTTGTACCCCGGCCCGGACGCCCTGGTCTTTGTCAGAGAAGATATAGAGGGCCGCTATGCCTACACCAAAGGCAGCCTCCATCTGCCCTGGGATCAGGATATTCCGGAGGAGCTGATCAGGAAGCTACTCGTGTATACGATGGCGGAAGGGATGGCGGAAGGGATCAGGTAAGCAGCAGAATAAATGACGCAGTGCCTCATGTCAATATGAGCGCGAAGGAATAATCGATGCCTCACATAATTTGAGCGCGAAACCTGTCGAGCACTAACAGGAAATTTCTGCGGAGATTGACAGGGAGAGGCCGCCATGCCAGCCTGCCGGCAGGGTCAGCCCCGCAGGGGATGGCCCTTGATCTGACCCCGCATGGCGGCAGAGGCTCCCTGTCAATCTGAAAAGCAGAACATTTCCGGGGGAGTGGGTCATATCATCCATCATGCACTGGTGTTCCCGGCTTTTACAATGACACGGACACCGTTTTTCTGCTTGTTCAGCCGCCCTTGCTTTGCTTCCTCAACCTTGGCAATCAAGTGCTCCGTTTTTTCCTGCGCAAGACCCGTCAGCATGCACTGAAGGCGCACAATGTTACGGGTCAGCTCTGCCGGATTGACAGCTTTCCTTCGCTCAATCAGTTCAAGTGTCTGCTGAGACGACAAGACTTCTGCCTGCAGCAGCCGTGAAAACGGTGTTTGCGGTTTATCGTAGACACGCTTGCGCCTGCCAACCGCGTCCTCCGTCCAGGCGATAGGCTTTCTGGTGGCAGTAAAGTAGTTCATCTTGATACATACCAGCTCCCAGAGAGCGGCCAATGCCCTGCGTTCTTCCTCCGTGTCATAGCGATAGTAAAATCCATAACGCCGGACAACATGGTTGTTCTTTGACTCCACATGCGCTTGATCGTTCTTTTTGTAAGGCCTGGCACGGGTGAAAAAGATATCCCGGCCCGCCGCCCATTCAACCACATCGTAGTTGATCAACTCACTGCCATTGTCGCAGTCCAAGCCTTGAACCTGGTAGGGGATTGCCTCTATGGCCGCATCCAGAGCAGTACGAATGTGCTTGTGCGCGTTGTTGCGCATCGCTTCCATATGAACCCAGCCTATCGCCACATCGGTCAAGGTGAGCGTTCTGGCAAACTCTCCTTTGAGCGTAGGGCCGCAGTGCGCCACCGTATCCACCTCAAAGAAGCCGGGTTCCGAGGATACTTCGTCACCTGCTTTTCGGATCTTGATGCTGTTTCGCAGCAGAACGCCCGGCTTGGTCGTGCTGATTCCCCTCAGGCGAAGGCGATCCCGCTCTGTCTTCAGGTACCGGTCCACCGTTGCCGCGCTCATGCTGTGCAGCTCTTTGCGGACTTCCTCCGTCCAGCCGTTTTGACCCGGTACCAGCTCACCATGAGACTCCAGGGAGGTAATCCAGTCAGGAAGGCCTTCTACCAGATACTTCCCGCAAGGCATGCACATGATGCGCCACAACCAAATCAGCTTCTCCCTGGAAGCTGCGCTGTACTTGCTCGGCCGACTCCTTCTTCGGTCTATGCGCTCGGCGCTCTTACTTCCCAGAGTTGGAGAGGTCAGATATCTTCTGGCTGTGGATCTGCTTAATCCCGTGCTTTGACAGAAATTATTAATGATCGCTGTCTTCTCGGACTTCCTTGCCCGATGGTATCCCTCTTTGAGTTGTTTTGTGACCTCGATTCTCGTAACCATTGATACTGCTTTCCTTTTCATACTTTGAGCATACACTTCGCGCTCATTCTTATCTGAGGCAC
>CAYZRZ010000196.1:0-2642 GCA_964480995.1 uncultured Christensenella sp. | reverse complement strand
AAATGAGATCATGGACGGCGACCTTGATGAGGTCATCGACGCGCTGACCGTCCAGGCGCAGAGCGAGGATATGAGGCGTTTGGCGCTGGAGTAGCGCTGAAGGAGAGCCTGATTCACCGGGCGTGAAACGGGGCCGCGAAGGCCGGGATAAGGGATCGCGCGGCAGGGAAGCATGAAGGAGGAATGAGCGAGGATGCAGTATAACCGTCAGCCTGACAGGCGGCCTATGTCCGCCGCCAACAAGCTGGCCATTTTTGTGATCGTGCTGGTCATATTCGGCGCCGGGGCGGCCTCCATTTTTCTCAATAACCGGGATGGCGGAGGCGCGCTCCTGGGCAATCAGCCGACGCCCACGCCCGGTATTGTGCCCGGCATCGCCGATGTGCAAAACAGGGCGGCGGAGGCTGTCGCGACGCCTGAGCCCACAGGGACTCCTGCGGTTCTGGTGACTCCGGAGCCGACCGGAACCCCCGTCCCCAACTTTCAGATGACCCCCACGCCCACCGAGGTCCCCACCCTGAAGCTCAATTCTTCCGGCGAAGAAGTGCGGGCGCTGCAGGAACGCCTGATCGAGCTGGGGTATTTGAAGGAAGGCGCAAATGACGCGCAGTATGGGAAGGGCACGCAAAATGCCGTCAAGGCCTTCCAGGCCGCCAATGGCCTGGGCGCTGACGGGGCTGCCGGCCCCAAGACGCTGACCCTGCTGTTTTCAAACGACGCGAAGAGAAAGCCGGAATAAGCAGATTGACCGGATGGCGGGCTGGGTGGTACATTACACACATCAAAAAACACGGGAGGTCAGCACATGATCCATCAGGCAGAGCGCATGGCAGAGGTCCGTTCCGATATCCGCGGCCCCTTGTATGAGGAAGCGCTGAGAATGCAACGGGAAGGCATCCAGGTGCTGAAGCTGAACACCGGCAACCCCGGCATTTTCGGCTTTGAGATGCCCGACGGTATCCGCCGCGCCTTGATGGCGGGAATGGACAGGGCGGTGCCCTACTGCGACCTGCGCGGCATGCCTGAGGCCAGGGAAGCGATACTTGCGTATCATGAAGGAAAAGGCCTGCAAGGCATCGGGATGGATGATATCTACCTGGGCAACGGTGTGAGCGAGCTGACCAGCATGCTGCTTTCCGCCGTGCTCAACCCGGGGGATGAGCTGCTGATGCCGACCCCCTGCTATACGCTCTGGAGCAACTCGGCCAGGCTGGCCGACAGCAAGCCTGTCTTCTACCGGCTGGATGAGCAATCGCTGTGGTACCCCGACCTTGAAGACATCAGGCGCAAGATCACCCCCAGGACGCGCGGCATCGTGATCATCAACCCCAACAACCCCACCGGCGCGCTCTATCCCAGGGAAGTGCTGGAGGGCATGCTGGCCATCGCGCGGGAGCATAAGCTGCTTGTTTTTTCGGATGAGATATACGATCGCCTGGTGATTGATGACCGCGAGCATCACGCCGCCGCGGCGCTGGCCCCCGACCTGCCCGTGTTTACGATGAACGGTCTGTCCAAGTCGCACAACATCTGCGGCTTCCGCAGCGGCTGGATGGTGATCAGCGGGCCCAGGAAGCAGACGGCGGAGCTGGCCGATGCCGTCACCCGCCTGGCCGCGATGCGCCTGTGCGCCAACGCCCTCATGCAGCTGGCTGTGCCCGCGGCCCTGGCGGACACGGAGAGCACCAGGGCCATGATGGTTCCCGGCGGCCGCCTCTATGAGCAGCGCCGCGTCACGCTGGAAGCCCTGCAGGATGTGCCGGGCCTGAGCGTTGTGCCCAACAGCGCCTCTTTCTACCTGTTTCCGAAGCTTGATACGAGGCTATTGAAGATAGAGGATGACCGCGCCTTCTGCTACGACCTTTTGCACGAGACCAGGGTGCTGGTGATCCCCGGTTCCGGCTTTGAGTGGAACCTGCCCGACCACCTGCGCATCGTCATGCTGCCAAAGGCGGATGAGATGAAAGAGGCGATGGGGAAGGTTGCGGACTATATCAGGAGACGGGCGGAGTAATACTGATTCCAAACTTTAACGCATCGTCGCGTTGGTCCTTTTGCCTCGGCGCTGTGTCGCCGGCAGCTTGACGTAGCGCTGCTACGCCTGCGCTCCCGCTCCTTGCGCGGAGTCAAAATTACTCAACGCTTTGGATGCGTTAAAGTTCCTCATCAGTATAAGAGTCAATCAATATACAAATAGCAATGAGCGGGGCATCAGCCCCGCTCATTGCTATTTAACGGAGATCCTTATTCTGCCGGGATAAAATCGGGCATTTCGCCGGTTGCTACATAATAGCCTGAGATATACCCAATGCCGCAGGCGTCTGCGTCCGCGTTGGAGCCCAGGCGGTTGGTGCCGTGGATGCCGCCGGTGACCTCGCCCGCAGCGTACAGCCCGGCGATGCTCTGGCCGTAGATATCCTTCACCTGGGTGTACTCATCGATCACCAGGCCGCCCATGGTGTGATGCACGGAGGGGAACTGGCTCAGCGCGTAGAAGGGGCCATTTTCCAGCTTGACCATGGTGTTTGCCATCACCTTTTTAAAATCCGCGTCGACGCCCGAATCGATGTAGCTGTTGTGCTTTTCGATGGTGGCTTTCAGGTTATCGGCGCTCACCTGGGGGAATTGGCCCTTGATAGGAT
>CAYZRZ010000195.1:0-2665 GCA_964480995.1 uncultured Christensenella sp. | reverse complement strand
TCCGTGTGTTCCGTGGTTCGTAACCTACTGCAGAGGAAACGACCAACCACGGAACACACGGAAAACACGGAAAGGGTATGCGCGTCTACAGCCCCAGCTCTCCGCCGCAGCAAAGCAGCAGTTTGCCATCACGCCGGCATGCCATGCTGAAGCGGTCATCCCGCAGGGTGAGGCTGAGTTCCACCGGATCGCCCTCCGTGATCTCGCGCGAATAGTTGATGACCAGATGGCGGATGGGGCGGCCCTTCAAGCGCTCGGGGCCCAGCATGTCGCAGATCCAGTCGCCCGCTTTTGTGTTGTTGACATGCCCGTTCACGTCAACGTCGCAATAGCGCAGCTCGCGCGCCGCGCGTACCGTCTCCCCCTCCAGCATCTCCACGGCTGCGGGGAAGCTGCCCAGGGGTTTTGGAAGGTCAGCTGTATCGGGCATAAGGGCCGCGATCTCCGGCAGGTTTGCCATACGGCGGGTGTTGATATCGCAAAGCGTCCAGCCGCCGATGCCTTCGGCCAGCAGGGTGCCGTCTTCCAGATCAAAGGTATGATAGCGGGGGTAGAACCCGCGGCGGACCTGGCCGGGATGGGTCCTGGCGATGATGATGTCGCCGGGCTCGGGCAGACGGTGCAGCCGGTATTCGTTTCGGGCCAGCACCCAGACGGCATTCCTGGCGAGAAGTTCAGCCCGGCCCACGCCCAGCATCTGCCCGTGCCGCCCGCCCATCTCCTGCATCATCATCAGGATCTGGGAGGGGAGCCAATAACCCCAGCGATCGCACAGGCTGAGGGTGAATAAAAAGCGTTCGCTCAATTCGCGCATGGAGATCCTCCTTCAGGATAGGCGTATGATAACATAAGGACGGGCCGGTGGCAAAGACAGGGCGGAGCGCCTGCCGCCGCGCTCACACCGCGAGCTGCATTATTCAATGAAGGAACGTACGCGCCAAATGGTGTATACTGCTGCTTGAAGATTCCCCTGACCGACGGCAGCATCTTCCATTCAATAATAAACGGAGGCTCTGCTATGATCACCGCCCTTTGCCTGGACCCCAGCCTGGACAGAACCATCTATGCGGAGCGCCTGGAGCGCGGCGGTACCAACCGCGTGCTGCGCGAGCATACAGTGCCCGGGGGCAAAGGGGTGAATGTCGCGCGGCTGTAATCCGGAGGGACCGTCCTGCATGTTTCAGGATTGATGGTGCCCGTTGCCACCACCGTGGGTGCAGGCGATGCCATGCTGTCGGGCTATATCGCGGGGCTGGAAAGGGGCCTTTCGCAAAAAGAGACGTTCCGCCTGGCCGCGGCCTCTTCGGCCGCCTGCGTGGCGGGGCAGGAAGAGCGGCGGGAGCAGCATATCCCTCTGACAGATATCCGGGAAATCTGAAGCGAATGCCCGGTCTTGCCCCTTTGAATAGTTGTCCATGACTAATTTTTACTTATCTGCGTGATTATTCGCAAATAATGATGCAAAATAAATTTGCCTGTGGTATAATGTCGTTCGGCCAATTATGTTAATTAATTATCTATCAAGTTGGCCTGAAGGAGGGGCACGCGCATGTGCGAATGCTGTAACCCATATGCGGAGCTTGACGCGATCATACTCAAGCACAGGGACGAGCCGGGCGGCTTGATGCCCGTGATGCAGGAGGCGCAGAACCTTTTTGGCGCGCTGACCATCGATGTGCAGCAGCGCATCGCCGACGGCATGAACACCACGCTGAGCGAGGTGTACGGCGTGGCTACTTTTTATGCCCAGTTCGCGCTGGAGAAGAAGGGCGAGCACGTGATCAGCGTGTGCATGGGCACGGCCTGCTACGTCAAGGGCGCGCAGGCGGTGCTGGATAAGCTGGCGGAATATCTGGAGGTCCCCGTGGGCGCCACAACGCCCGACGGCCAGTTCACCCTGCAGGCGACACGTTGTCTGGGGGCCTGCGGCCTTGCGCCGGTTTTGACGGTTAACGAGGAAGTATACGGCCGCGTAACGCCCGATCAGGTAGCGGGCATACTCGATAAATATCACCGCTGATGCGCGACTGGTCGCTCCATCTGCTTGATCTGATGGAGAACAGCCTGCGGGCTGAGGCAAAGCTGATCAGGCTGTCGATCGAGCTGTTCAGCGACGGGGTGATGGATATCACGCTGGAGGATGACGGCTGCGGCATGGCGCCGGAGCTGGCCGCGGCGGCGGATTCGCCGTTCACCACCACCCGCACCACCCGCAAGGTCGGCCTGGGGCTGCCGCTGGCCCGGCAGAACGCGGAGCTGACGGGCGGGTATCTGCGCCTGACCAGCTGCCCCCATCAGGGCACCACGGTGATGATCCGCGTTCTGTCAAGCCACATCGATTGCCTGCCGCTGGGCGACCCGGCGGAAACCATGATCAGCCTGATCTGCATGAACCCCCTGTCACCGGATTTTGTGTGGGATCTCTGCTCGCCCCAGGGGCAGGAGCACTTCAGCACCGCGGCCGTCAGGCGGGTGCTGGGGCCGGAGATTCCCTTGAATGAGCCGGATGTCAGGACCTACCTAAAGGGCCTGCTGTGCGAGCAGTGCCAAACAGTATTTGGAGGGATATTGCTATGAAAACCCTGCAAGAGCTTGAAAACATCCGCCAAAAGACGCTGGAAAGGATCGCCCTGCGCAAGGATGACCGGGATGACAGCGTACGCAT
>CAYZRZ010000194.1:0-2692 GCA_964480995.1 uncultured Christensenella sp. | reverse complement strand
CTATAGTTTTTAGATTATTCAGAAGTCATCTGAAACACAATCAGTTGTGTTTAACAGTTTGTTTTGTGTTAGATTCTCCGGCTGTTGATTTTAACAATCTCATAGATATGCCCGATGTTTCCTTCCCCCGCAAACCTGTCCATGTCAAAGAAGTTCTCATCAAGCGCAAGCCACTTAAGCTCATTCTCATCTCCGCTGGGGATCATATCCCGCTTGAGGGTGCCGGCCCACACCTCCACCCGGCAGGCATCTTCCTGGTGGTAGACGAAGTCCATCAGGCGCAAGAGGTCGATATCTTCGCGGTCTATGCCTGTTTCCTCCCGCAGCTCGCGCCAGGCGGCGTCCGGACTGCTTTCCCCCGGCTCTATCTTGCCGCCCACCAGGTTATACAGGCCCTTGTACGGGTCTTTTCGCCGAAGGCACATCAGCACCTTGTCTCGTTCCGGATTGAAGACCCAGACGACATTATAGCCCTTCATATCATGTGCCCAGCTTTTGGAGCGCTTCCCGCTCATCCCGGCAGAAGTACAGGTGCCTGCCCTGATTGCTCTCGCGCATAAAATCCCGCAGAGGCCGGCTTTCATACATGGAAAAATCGCCGGTCAGCGCCAGGCGGAAATGGTAATTGACGAATTTTTGCGCCGCCTCGACGGCAAGCCCGGTTGACAGCCTGAAAAAATCCTCCGCCATCGCTTCCTTGTTCATCACCACCGCGGCGCAGCCATGCTCATAGTATAAGGAGGCGATCAGGTCAAGGGCGCTCTGCCCGTCCATGATCAGGGGCGTATCGCTCTGTATGATCACCGTATCCCCCGCGCGCCTGATGTTCATGCCAGTGCCTCGCGCGCAGCGGTCAGCAAAGCGTCTATATCCGCTTCCTCCGTCGCCCAGCTTGTGCAAAGCCGGATGGCGGTCAGGCCGCCCGGAAGCGGCGCGATCACGTTGAAGCCCACGCTCCCGCGAAGCCTGCTGACGGCCGCGTCCGGCAGGATGGGGAACTGCTGGTTGCTGGGCGAGTCGATCAAAAAATCAAGGCCCAAAGCCTTCAGCCCGTCCCGCATCTTCATCGCCAGCGCCACGGCCTGCCGGGACAAGCTGAGGTACAGCCCATCCTCCATCAGCGTCTCAAACTGCAGCCCCATCAGCCAGCCCTTGGCCATCAGCGCGCCGCGCTGCTTGACCAGGGAGGTGAAATCACGCTGCAATGCGGGGTCGACGACCACCACGGCCTCCCCGAACAAAGCCCCCTGCTTGGTGAGCCCGATGGTGAACACATCGCAACAGGCGGCGACAGCGGCCAGGTCAAGCCCGCTTTCTTCGCAGGCGAAGGCAAAGCCAAGGCGCGCCCCATCCAGGTACAGCGGCAGGCCCTTCTCGCGGCAGATGTCCGATAGTTCCCGCAGCTCCCGGGCCGAATACACCGTGCCCATCTCCGTGGTGTTGGAGATGTACACCATGCCCGGCTGCACCATGTGCTCATGGGTTTCATCGGCATAGTGGGTATCGATCAGCTCCTTGATCGACTCCGCGGTCAGCTTTCCATCCCGGTGAGGAACAGTCAGCACTTTATGGCCGGTGGCCTCAACGGCCCCGGTCTCGTGCACGCTGATATGCCCCGTATCCGCGGCGATAACCCCCTGGTGAGGCCTGAGGACCGAGGAGATCACGGTCAGGTTCGCCTGGGTACCGCCGGGGACGAACCATACTTTTGCCTGGGGCTGCCCCGCCATTTGCCGCACGCGTTCCTGCGCGCGGCGGCAATACTCATCGGCCCCGTAGCCCTGATTGGGCTGTCTGTTGATCCCGGCCAGTTTATCGATAATGCGCTCGTGCGCGCCTTGTGAATAGTCGTTGCGAAGTTCTATCATATGTCTGTGTCCTTTTCAGGCTCCGCCGAAGTGTCTTCCAGATCCTCGGACCGTATCTCCATCAGCTGCTCGCGTGTCAGCTTCCCCATCGCGGCCAGGCGGTTGGCCTGGCGGGAGAGCGCTTTTTCAAACAGGTTGCGCACGCCGCGCGCGTTACCAAAGCCGATGCTGTCCTTGGATTTTTCCGCAAGGATCCTCTTCAGTTCGTCCCCGGCCTCCGGCGCCAATGTATACCCCGCTCTATCGCAGCGCATGCGGAAGATGCCCATCATCTCCTCCACCGTATAGTCGGGGAAGTGGATGAAACGGTTGAAGCGGCTCTCCAGGCCCGGGTTTGACTCGACAAACTCCTCCATCAGCTCGATGTAGCCGGCGACGATCACGATCAGGTCGTCCCTGTGATCTTCCATGGCCTTGAGCAGGGTTTCCACCGCCTCCTGCCCGTAATCCTGCGGGCCGCGCGTGGTGAGCGCGTAAGCCTCATCGATAAACAGCACGCCACCCAGCGCCTTTTGCACCGCCTCCTGCGTTTTCAGCGCGGTCTGGCCGACATATCCCGCCACCAGGCCGCTCCTGTCCACCTCCACCAGATGGCCTTTGGACAGGATATCCAGGCTGCGGTAGATGCGGCTCATGATGCGGGCCACGGTGGTCTTGCCCGTTCCGGGGTTGCCGGAAAACACCATGTGCAGGCTGAGTTCCTCCACTTTGAGGCCATGATCCCGGCGCAGCTTGTTGATGGTGACCAGGTTGATCAGGTTGTCCACCTCGCGCTTCACCAAATCAAGCCCGATCAGGCGGTTCAGCTCCTCGCGCAGCGTGGC
>CAYZRZ010000193.1:1852-2745 GCA_964480995.1 uncultured Christensenella sp. | reverse complement strand
GTTTTAGTAAATTTTATATACTCGAACTTCGAATAAGTGTTTTGGAGCTTGTATGGAGTATATTTCATAGATGAATGAATGTCAATATATTCCAATTATCACAAATAGATAAAATTTAATAAAATATGATTGACACATTGATTTTAAAGAGATAAAATTAACTAAAAAATGGAGGCGGATGATAGATGAATCTCAGCCAAATCGCGGAAAGCCTCGGCGTATCGCCGGCCAGCATATCCATCGTCAGGGCGGGCAGGCCGGGGGTCAGCCCTCTGGTCAGGCGGAAAATACAGGCAGCGCTTGAGGAAAACGGCTTTCGCTATCAGGATTACAGGCAGCCTGACATCTATGCCTCCGCGCGGCCCAAAGAGGGAGAATCGCAGCGAATAATTCAGCTGCTGAAGTATAGGAGGAGTTCACTGCTGGTCGATAAGAATGAAGGCTTTGTAGATGCTGTGATTGACGCCATCGATGAGCGGGCCGGCAGTGAGCATTACGGCCTGCTGCTGAAATCTGTTTCTCACCAGGAGTATCCGGGTTTCCTGGATGCGGTGGATCGTCAGCGGTTTGCCGGCCTTCTGGTCATCGCCACCGAAATGGAGCGCGCGGACATCTGCGCGCTCAAAAAGCTGGATCTGCCGATCGTGGTCCTGGACAGCGACCACCCCGGCCTGCCCTTTTCGACTGTCACGATGAACAACCGTGATCTGGCCTATGAGGCAGTATCCCATCTGTTCCATCTGGGCTGCGCGCAGGTGGGCTACATCTGTTCTTCAATCCGCACGGGCAACTTCGTTGGCCGGGCAAACGGTTACAGGGAAGGGGTGGAGGCGAATGGCGGCGTGTGGCAGGATGAGCTGGTATTTCACCTGACGCCAAGCCTGCAAGGGTCA
>CAYZRZ010000193.1:0-1842 GCA_964480995.1 uncultured Christensenella sp. | reverse complement strand
GGTCATACGAGGATATGGAAAAACACCTGGCGCAGGAGCGCCGGGTTCCCCCCGCCCTGTTTGCGGATAATGATGTGCTTGCGATCGGTGCGATGCGCGCCTTGAAGGAGGCAGGCTATGCTGTCGGGGGCGATGTCAGAATGATCGGTGTTGACAATACCCCGCTTTCCCAGCTGGTCAGCCCGGCTTTGAGCACCATGCAGATTTCCCGCGCGTCCCTGGGGCAGGAGGCGTTTTCGGAACTGCTGCGTCAAATCGAGGCGCCTGCCATTGCTCCCAGGCATATCCGCCTGGGTTCGAAGCTGATCCGCAGAGAAACCGCCTGAGCGGAAACGGGGCCGGGAAGACTCTCTTTTTGAAACGCGATGAAGGCGGCTTGGAAAACTGCCAGCTTCTAAAAAATACGAACAATAAATTAATTAAACTATAAATATGCCGACAGATCGCCATATTATACGAACAATATAGTTGTAATATACAAAAATGTTTGTTATAATGCCCCTGTATTGCAAAACGCAATCAATCATGAGGGGGTTGAAGTATGAAAAAGGTTCTGAGTCTTCTGCTGGTTCTTTTGATGATGTTGGGGGCACTGTCCGCGGCTGCCGGGGAGCCGGCCCGTCCTATCCTGATTCAAGGCGCTATGGGGATTGAGACAAGCGCGATGATGGAGGCACTGGAGAACCCCGAGACTCAGGTACTGCATGGCTATACTTACGTGACCGGTCTGCTGGACGGCTATCCGGCCGTTATTTCAAAAACAGAGGTGGGCATGGTGAATGCCGCAGCCTCGACCGCCATCGGCATCATGAACTTTAGCCCCGCCGCGGTCATCAACCAGGGCACGGCAGGCGGCCATGATGAGGCGCTGCACAAGGGCGATATTGTCATTGGTACCACCACCGTCAACATCAACGCCTTCCGCAGCGAGTGGGCCGCCAAGGGGACCGGCATTGACCCGACCAAGTGGATCAACATGAGCATCGCCGTGTATCAGGATGGGGAAATCAATGACGTGGACAGCCTGTCAAGCGATGCCGCGCTGGCCGCGATTGCCAAGTCCGTTCCCTATGACAAAGGCGCGCTGGTGGAGGGAGTGATCGGCTCGGGCGATGTGTGGAACAAGGAGCTGGACCGCATTGCCTTGATCCACGCTCAGTTCAACACATCCTGCGAGGAGATGGAGACCTTCGCGGTCGCCCAGGTCTGCGCCTATATGGAAACCCCCTTCCTGGGCATCCGCATTCTTTCAAACAACGAGATCCATCAGGAGAGTTTTGATCCGCAGACCGGCCCCGACTGCCAAAACTACGTGCTGGATGTGGCCAGGGCAATCATCAAGACATTGTAATAAGCTGTAAGGGTATCTGTATCCGGGGAGCGGGAAGCGCTTCCCGGATTTTAGCATCAGCCCGGATCACTTAAAGACGGATGAGCGGTCGGCAAACATGCTGCGGCCTATTGCCCAAACAGCTTCTCAAATACCGCTCCGTCTATCGCGATGATGTCATCGATCGGCACTTTCATCCCGCTTGCCATCACGACGATCCTGTTATATTCGTCTATCTTTTTTACCGTACCTGCGGTGGTCGCGTACTCGCCGCCGCGCTTGCGGGCATCCGGCTTGAAATAGGTGATGGACACGGGGTGCTGCCCGGCATCGCCGTCCGCGATGACGCGCAGCCTGTCGCTTAACGCGGCCTTTGTGCAGTCATCCAATTCTATCCGCTCATCCGTTAATCTGAACGTTTCCGCGATGGCGGCCTCATAACCGGTGAGTGCCGCAAAAGGGGCAAACTGCGCCGCGCGGTCTGACAGGGCCATGCGGGGATGTCCCAGTGA
>CAYZRZ010000192.1:0-2749 GCA_964480995.1 uncultured Christensenella sp. | reverse complement strand
GCGGTATACATTGATCGGCCTGAACATCAGGTTGATCGAGAAATCTACAGGCACTTCGGGCAGGTTGATTCGCTGGGGCACGCAGCCGCGGACACCCGCGCCATCCATCACGGGGATAATGGACCCCTGCCAGCCCTTGCCCTTGATATAGGCTGCGGCAGCCCGGCCGGCCACCGCGCTCTCATTGGATACGTGGTCAACCAGGTCATGCACGTGCAGTACGTTGCCGCAGGCAAAAATGCCGGGAATGTTTGTCTGAAGCGTATTGTCAACTACAGCGCCTGAGGTGGTAGCGCTGAGTTCAACGCCGGCGCTCAGGGACAGCTCGTTTTCCGGGATCAGGCCGACGGACAATAGCAGGGTATCGCAGTCAAAATCCTGCTCTGTGCCCGGGATAGGCCTGCGGTTTTCATCAACCCTGGATACAGTCACGCCCTCAAGACGCTCCCGTCCGCGGATGTTGGTGACCGTGTGGCTTAAAAGCAGCGGAATATCGTAGTCCTGCAGGCATTGGACGATGTTGCGGTTAAGTCCGCTGGAATAGGGCATCAGCTCTACACAGGCCAGCACCTTGGCTCCCTGCAGGGTCATGCGCCTGGCCATGATGAGGCCGATGTCGCCCGATCCCAGGATCACCACACGCTTGCCGGGCATGTAGCCCTCCAGGTTAACAAAGCGCTGGGCTGTACCCGCGCTGTAGATACCGGCGCAGCGTGTGCCCGGGATCGCCAGCGCGCCGCGGGGGCGCTCACGGCAGCCCATCGCCAGGATCACGGCCTTGGCCTCAAACTCCTGAAGCCCCCAGTCCCGGCTGATGGCGGTGACAACCTTATCGCTGGTCACATCAAGCACGGTGACGCCGGTGCGGATATCAAGATTCAGCTCTACAGCCCTGTCAACATCGCGCTGGGCGTACTCAGGCCCGGTCAGCTCTACCTTAAAGCGGTGCAGGCCGAAGCCATTATGAATGCACTGGCGCAGGATGCCGCCCTGAAAATCTTCACGTTCTAGAACAATGATGCTCTCAATGCCTGCTTCGCGAGCCGAAATGGCAGCGGCAAGGCCCGCGGGACCGGCGCCGATGACCAACAAATCGACCGGGATTCTCTCATTGTTCACTGCGCGTTTCCTCCGGTTTCATCTCGTTGAGCTTACCCACCAGCAAGCGGCTGTCGCCGCCGAACTTCGTTACTTCTTCCGGCTTCATGCCCAGCTCTTCGCACAGAATCTGCACGATGCGGGGGCTGCAGAAACCGCCCTGGCAGCGGCCCATGCCCGCGCGGGTGCGCCGCTTGACGCCGTCAATGTTGCGCGCGCCGACTGGTTCCCGTATCGCCATGCGAATCTCGGCTTCCGTAACCATTTCGCAGCGGCAGACGATGCGTCCGTAATCATGATTGCGCTCATAGGCCTCTATACGCTCCCTGTTGCTCATATGGCTGAAGGATTTGGGCATTGGCTTCACCTGATTGAGCGTCTTTTTCTTTGGCAGCTGCAGTGAATAAGCTACCCAGGTACCCAATTCATCGCCCACTGCGGGTGCAGCGGACAAGCCGGGGCTTTCGATGCCGATGGCCTCAAAAGCGCCGTCCTTTGCCCCCTCGACAGCGCCGATGACAAAATCGCCGGCTGTTTCATGGGCGCGGATACCGGAGAATGTAGTGATTACGTTGCGCACGGTCAACCCCGGATAGGTCAGCTTTGCCTTTTCCAGAGCATCCGCAAGGCCCTCGGCTGTGGTGGCGGTATCAAGGCCATCCCCGATATCCTCAGCCGTCGGGCCGACAATCAGGTTGCCGTGTGTTGTCGGACTGATCAGGACGCCTTTGCCCATCTTGGTAGGCACCTGGAACATGGTCATCGAAAAGCGCAGAGGAGTCTCATGATCCAGGAGGTAATACTGACCGCGGCGAGCAATAATATTAAGCCGGCGGCTGGATATCTGGTTGTGCAGCCGCGCGCCGTTGACCCCCGCGCAATTTACAAAAGCCCTGGTCTCAAATACACCCTTGTTTGTATGGATCGCCCATCCGCCTTGCGCGGGCTCGATCTTCTGTACTTCGGTTTCCAGCATAAACTCTGTGCCGTTGGCAGCCGCCGCGTTAGCCAGCGCATGCGTCAGCTCATAGGGACTGACCAGTCCGGACGCCGGCACATACAGCGCGCAAACCACATTGGGGTTGAGATTGGGCTCCATCGCCAAAGCCTCATCCCGCTCAATGACGCGGCAGCCTGCCACCCCGTTGACAATTGACTGCTCATAGAGCTTAACGACCGCTTCCCTGTCATCATCGCTGAAAGCAAGCACCATCGCGCCGGGCTGTCCGTACGGCACGCCCAAACGGCTGCACAGCTGTGTCATCATTTGCGCGCCTTTGATATTCAGCCTCGCCTTTTCCGTGCCCGGCTTCGCGTCATATCCCGCGTGGACAATACCGCTGTTGGCCTTGCTGGCCCCCTCCGATACATCGTCAGCCCTGTCCAATACGGCCACTTTGCCCTCATAGCCTGATATATGCTCCGCTATCGCGCAGCCGATGACACCCGCGCCGATTACTATTACATCGTACATGCTGTTGCCCCTTACCTGATTGATAGTCAAACCTTGAATATACTATCACAAATATGTGCTAAAGTCCACCTTGCGTTACATCTTGAGTTTCCGTATAACGCGAACCGAGAGCATAAACTGAGGGTCAGAATAACATTACTTGGGGAAGAAGTACGGAATAGAACGAGACATTCATGA
>CAYZRZ010000191.1:0-2764 GCA_964480995.1 uncultured Christensenella sp. | reverse complement strand
CCATGCCATGGTGCGGATATGCCTGCCATCGCGCAAAATGGTCACCCGGTCGACGATGTGCTGCAGTTCTTCCAGCCGGTGGCTGATATAGATGATGCTGCGGCCTTCGTCGCGCAGCTGGCGGATGATCTGAAACAGATCCTGTATCTCGCGGGCAGTCAGCGCGCTCGTCGGCTCATCCATAATCAATACACGGGCATCGGTGGACAGCGCGCGGGCGATCTCAACCATCTGGCGCTTGGATAGCTGAAGGCTGCCCACCACATCCGTAGCGCGTATGTCAATGCGCAGGCGCTGGAGCACGAGCTCAGCCGCCCGGTTCATCGCTTTATCATCCAATCGGCCGTCACGGGTCAGCAGCTCCCGGCCAAGGAAGATATTCTCAGCCACTGTCAAATGCTGGCACATGTTCAATTCCTGATGGATGATCGTAATGCCCAGATCCTGCGCCTTTCTGGGGGTGAGATTGACTTCTATGTCTTTGCCAAAGACGCTCACCGCGCCTTCGTCGCGCTGATACACGCCGCTCAGTATTTTCATCAGTGTTGACTTGCCCGCGCCGTTTTCACCCAGCAGCGCCAGCACTTCACCTTTTTTCAGCTGAAAATCGACCTTGTCCAAGGCTTTCACGCCGGGAAAGCTCTTGCTGACGCCCTGCATTTGTACAATGCAATCGTTGGGTTCATCATTCTTTTGCATGAACACCATCCTTGCTTTTCAAATCCAAATTGCGATGCGGTTTCTGGTGGGTATATTACCACTGCAAGAAAATTAACGCAAGGGCAATGTACGTCGAGTTCAAGGCGTTACGAAACAAAAATTCGAATCTCCGCGTCTAAACAAGCGAAAGAGTATGATCACATGAACCGCGCATTTATCAGAATTCTGACAGCCGCGCTGTCGCTGCTGCTTATGCTTTCTCCGCTGATCAATGCCGCCGCCGCGGCCGGAAACGATCTTGCTTTTGACAGAGAACTGAAACAGGGGGATGAGGGAGAAGATATACGCGCCTTGCAGGAAAGGCTGAAGGTGCTGGGGTATTTTGCCGGGTCCGCGGATGGCCAGTTCGGGCCGGATACAGGGGGAAGCCCTGGCCGAATTTCAGCGGCAAAACGGATTGCTCGCCAGCGGCATGCTGGATGAGATCACCTTTGGCGTCCTCTGGTCACCTCAGGCCAGGCCCTTTGAGCAAGTGACCCGGGAGGCTGCCGACGGATTCTCCGGGAGGATGCCGGCCTTTGGCATGGGCGGAGACAGGAGCTCACTGTGATACTGCAGGAACTCAACATGGCGACCATGATGCTGGTGCTGCTGTGCGGGCATTTGTTTTCCGGGGGCTTGGTGATTGCCTATACGCTCGGCCGTACGCGCAGCAAACCGCTGGATACATTTTTATTATCAAAGCTGCTCCAGCCCATCGCCCGGATCCTCATCGGCATCAGGGGGCAGGGGCCGGGCATGCTGCTGGTGGCCATTACCAATATCTTGCTCTTTATCGGCGCCGCCCTGGAAATGATCTCTCTGCTGCTGATCAAGGAGAGTTTACCGATCGGGTCAGAAAGAATTACCTGACCTTGCTGGCTGCGTGCGCCCTGGCGTTCAGCACGGCTGCCGCGTTTGGCGCGTCAGAGGAACTGCGCGTTACGCTTTCATCAGCCTGCCTTGCCCTGTTAATGGCTCTGCCTGCTTGGCGGCTGTTTACCTGCGGCCATCCTTCCGTTTTGCAGAGAACCATCGCGGCTTTTTATGGCGTTAAAATTATTCTGCTGGGGGTCGCGCAGCGTCTGCGTGAGTCGGTGGAAGCCATGCGCATAGATGGACATGAGGGCTTTGCTTTGATGAAGCGATAAGTCCAAGAACATTTTTATTTGATGCGATCGCGTTCCTTACGCGGGATAGAAGAGTATCATTATGTTCCATGGCAGCCTCCTGTTTTAATCCGTATTTTGCTATTATGACGATTCTATCACCATGCCTCAAACAAAACAACAAGGCTTTGGGAAAAGCGGGGTTAAGGAGAGCGCAGAGCCTGCAAGGCTTTTATGATATGCTGGCCCGGATGATTAGCGCAAACGAATTTGTTTAATTAAACAAATTCGTTTTTTCATAAAACAGTGGGATTATTTTTAATAAAACAGTTGACAGCATGTGAGATTGGGATTATAATCGACCTAAATTCAGGGCGTGGCATGATTCTGATGCTTTGGCACTAAACAATCGCGTGACAGTGTTTATACAACTGATATGCAAGGAGACACCGATGGCTAAGCGGGAATACCCTACAGATAATGAAGCGAAGCAGATGATACTGGATGTTGGACGCCGCATGTATCAGAAGAATTTTGTCGCGGCCAACGATGGCAATATCACCTGCAAGGTAGACAAGGACATCATCTGGGCTACACCGACCGGCGTTTCCAAAGGTTTCATGACCGAAGACTCACTGGTCAAGATGTATTTGGACGGCCGCGTCATCCATCAGGGCGAGCTGGGTCCGTCGTCGGAGATCAAGATGCATCTTCGCATTTATCAGGAAAACCCGGCTGTGCGTGGCGTTACGCATGCCCACCCTCCTATTTGCACCTCTTTCGCGATTGCCGGCATCAGCCTGGACAAAGCCATCTATCCCGAAGCCCTGGTTAACCTGGGTACGGTGCCTTGCGTCCATTATGAAACGCCCGGCTCACCCGGAATACCGGACTCGGTTGCCCCTTTTTGCCGCGATTACAACGCGCTGCTCCTTGCAAATCATGGCGCCGTCAGC
>CAYZRZ010000190.1:0-2821 GCA_964480995.1 uncultured Christensenella sp. | reverse complement strand
CTGTCTACGGCACCTACGCCTTTTTGGAAAGATGCCTCGGCTTTCATTTTCTGGCTGAGGACTGCGAGATCATACCCGATAGGCTCCCGGAACTGAAGGCATGCGGCTTCCATGAATCGCCTGCCTTTGAGTACCGCGATGCCTACTGGCGCGGCGCGCTGGACGGAACATTCGCGCTCAAAATGCGCCTGAACTCAGCCAGGGCGGATATTCCCCCCGAGCGGGGCGGCCGCATGATGTTTTACAACTACAGCCACACCTTTGAACAGCTGATCCCTCCGGAAGAATTCTTCGACACCCATCCTGAATACTTCTCCATGGTATCAGGCGTGAGGCGCAGGGACAAAAGCCAGCTATGCCTGACAAATCCCGATGTGCTGCGCATCGTGACCGAGCGCGTGCTCGGCTGGATGCGCGCAAACCCCGAATATACCATCTTTTCCGTGGCCATGAACGACTGGTACAGCCCCTGCGAATGCCCCTCCTGCAAAGCCCTGGACGAGCGGGAAGAGAGCCACGCGGGCACCATGATCGCCTTTGTCAATGCCGTGGCTGACGCGGCGCGCTCTGAGTTTCCGCGCAACCGCATCCACACCTTTGCCTATCTCTACTGCCGCAAACCGCCCCGCGCCCTGCGCCCGAGAAACAACGTCATCGTGCGCCTTTGCTCCATTGAGAGCTGCTTTTCCCACCCCTTATCGGATTGCGATCAAGCCGTCAGCCGCATCGATGTCGAAGCCGCCGCGTCGCAGCCCTTTTCAAAGGGCGGGAGGCTGCTGCGGCAGGACCTTGAAGAGTGGTCGAAGATCTGCGATTCCCTCTACATCTGGGACTATACAACAAATTTCTCTAACTACCTGCAGCCCTTCCCAAACCTCCATGTCATCGGCCCCAATCTGCGCCTGTTTCGTGACTGCCATGTACGCGGCGTGTTTGAACAGGGCAACTATTCCCCTGGCAGGGCCAGCGCCTTTGCCCCGCTGAAGATCTATCTGATATCAAAGCTCATGTGGAACCCCGATGAGGACGCGGATGAATTGACCGAACGTTTTGTCCGAGGCTACTTTGGCGAAGCGGCCGCGGACCCATTGCTCGAGTATCTGAGCCTCTCCGCCCAAACCGCTCAAGGCGCGCACATGAGCCTGTTTGACGGTGTCAATGTCCCTTACCTGAGCAGCTCTTTTGTGCGTGAAGGCTTGCGCCTGATGAAACTGGCGCTTGATCGCGCCGGCGATCCCGTTCATATCGAGCGTATCAGGCGGGAAGAACTGTCCCTGCGCTATGTCCATCTGGCATCCCTGCCTCCGGACGCGCCGGGCCGGAACGCGATGATCGATGCCTTTGCCGCCGACGCGCTTGAGCTTGGCATCAGCGAGCTGTTTGAGCGCAGAGAGCTGGAGGCATCCTTTGACTGCATGAAAAAGAGCCGCTATTGCACAGACCGCGGCGACATTCCCTATACGGTATACCGGATCTGATCATCAAAACACAGGAGGTTATCCTATATGAAGGCACACGTATTATCCGGGCTGGACGGGATCAGCCGCTTTGACAGCCTGCTGCAAGGAAAGCGCGTCGGGCTGATGACCAATCCCACAGGCATCGACCATCATCTGCGGAGTTCCATCGACATCCTCAACGAACGCTGCGGACTGAGCGCCTTGTTTGGCTGCGAGCACGGCGTGCGCGGCGACGCCCAGGCGGGCGACAGCGTGGATACCTATACGGACGCGCAGACCGGCGTGACCGTCTACAGCGTATACGGCAAGTCTGACCGCATGACGAGGGAGATGCTCGACACCTTTGATGTGCTGGTCTTTGACATACAGGATGTGGGCGCGCGCTTTTACACCTACCTCTATTCCCTGTCCTACGCCATGGAGGAATGCGCGAAGGCCGGGAAAACCGTGCTTGTGCTTGACCGGATCAACCCCATCGGCGGCATCAGGCGCGGCGGTACGATCCTCGACCTGAGGTTCCGTTCCTTCGTGGGCGATTATGAGCTGCCCACGCAGACCGGCCTGACAATCGGTGAATACGCCCGCTATATCCGCCACTATCTGAAACTTGACCTTGACCTGCATGTGGCGCCCCTGACCGGCTGGACACGCGGCCTGTACCTGGACGATACGGACCTGCCCTGGGTAGCCCCCTCGCCCAACTGCCAGAGCCTCGCCGCAGCGCTGGTGTATATTGGCACCTGCGTCTTTGAAGGAGTCAACGTATCGGAAGGCCGCGGCACCACGCAGCCCTTTGAACTGATCGGTTCCCCCTGGATAGACGCCGGCGCGTTGGAAAAGCGCATGGCAGCGTTTGATATGCCGGGGCTGCACTTCCGGCGCGCCTCCTTCAAGCCTACCTTCAGCAAATATCAGAATGAACTGTGCCACGGCGTGCAGGTGCATATCACCGACCGCGAAAAGGCCGATGTGTTCCTGGGCGGCCTGAAGCTGCTGGAAACGATCCGGGACATGTATCCCGAGAAGCTGGAGTACCTCAGCTGGGGCGAAAGCCGCATTCATTCGCTTGATAAGCTGTTGGGCACGGACGCCTTCCGCGAGGGCAGGCTGTCCGCCGATGAAATTGCGCAAACCTATGCCCCAGGTGTCTCGGCCTTCTCAGAGGCCGTGAAGCCCTTCCTGCTCTACCGGTAAGGAGGCATTATGAGCGGACGATTCACCTACCGCCCCCTGGAGCAAAAGGATATCCCTCAGGCTGCCGCCCTCTACAACATGAGCTGCGAAAGCGGCGAAACGGTCTACTCCCCGCTTTCTGAGGAAGCCTTTGCCGGGGCTTTCCTGCAGCCCGGCATGACCGCCTT
>CAYZRZ010000189.1:0-2840 GCA_964480995.1 uncultured Christensenella sp. | reverse complement strand
GCATGATGGTCGCCGGCTTTTCCGGCATCATGATCGCGGCTAACTCCGCGGCCAATACCATCAGCACCATCGTCAACGTGCCGACCAACGCGCTCAACCTGGCCACCATCACGGTCGTAGGCCAGTGCGTAGGCGCCGGGAAGATGGAGGAAGCGCGCTATAACGCCATGCGCCTGCTGAAGCTCACCTACATCGCGCACTTTTTCATGTCAGCCGCGCTGTTTGCCCTGACCGGTCCCCTGGTAGGGATGCTCAGGCTCCCGGCAGAATCGTCCAAGGCCGCCATAGAATTGCTGCGCGTCTATTTCTGCCTCACCTTTATTTTCGAGCCGGGCGCCTTCGGCCTGCCAAACAGCCTGCGCGCTTCGGGCGACAACAAATACACCATGTACGCTTCCATCTTCAGCATGGCGGTTTTCCGCGTGGGCTTCTCTTTCCTGTTTACACAGGTGCTGAATATGGGCATACATGGCATATGGTATGGCATGTATATTGACTGGGCAGTGCGCACCGCGCTGTTTATCCGCCGCTACAGAAGCGGAAGGTGGGAGCGGCACGTATTGGTATAATAGTATTTACAGCTTGTCTATCTTGTTCAGATCCCTGATTCCCTTGGTCCTCTCATCGCCGACGAGGCCGACCAACAGATAGGTGTCAGTCAGCACATCATAATGCACCTGCGGCAGCAAGCGGAAGTTCTCGATCCTGCCGGTGGAGGATACATGCATGCGCGGCCCGGTGCAGCGGTGCAGATCCTCCCCGATGCGAATATGATCGTTATCCACATAGCTGATGGGCAGGTCACGCTCAATTTTGCCTTTCACATAATTTTCAAGCATTGCCAGATCAAACT
Organism: uncultured Christensenella sp.; assembly: GCA_964480995.1. Classification (GTDB taxonomy): domain Bacteria; phylum Bacillota; class Clostridia; order Christensenellales; family Aristaeellaceae; genus UBA1038. Next base: position 1,987 of record CAYZRZ010000189.1, on the reverse strand, counting down.
GCGGCTGCTGCCTGAAGCGCAGCATGAAGCCGTGGCGCACGTCATCATGCTCGTATTCCTTATCCTTGATGCCCTGCTTGTCCAAAAAACGCTCTGACAGATCCTCCGCGCTGTGCGCCATGCGGCGGTACTTGATGGACTTATGCACGATATCCGCGATGTCCTCCGGCTCCGGCCCGAACAGGGTGGGACGGCAGACGATGATCTCATCCCCGATGCCGATCAGCAGCTGGGCATTGACATTGAGCAGCGGATAGATCAGCTCAAAGTGCTCCACTACCACCCGCCGCCCTGCTGACAGCGCGGTTAATACAGCCTGCGCCAGCACGTGCGGCTGGGTAAAGGCCTGCTCAAAGCGCACATCCAGATGGTAGGTATGGGGCTGATAAAAACCGGTCTCACCCACCTCCAGCAGGGGGAGCGGGCGCACATTGACGCCGCTGTCGTCATTGGTGAGCTCCAGCCCCGGAAACATGCCGCTGACCAAGAGGCTCTTGCCCGACCCCGCGTCGCCGATGATGCCGATCAGGCGGTCAAAGGTATGCAGATGCCGCTGGGCGATCTGCATGCCTATCTGCGTCATGCGAACATAGCCCCGCGGCGCAAAATAAACGCTGTACAGCGGGCCGGGCTCGGGCCTCAGGGTCGCCACCTCAGCGCTTCACGCCGATGCCGGCGGCCCTCAGCGCCAGCACGCGGCGCATCTCGTTGTTGCAGATCATAAAGCCCTCATCCACGCCCATGCCGGGCTTGGCCAGTATCTGCTCAGGCTGTGACGCCATGGCGCACTGCACGCATACCTCGGCCGAGCGGTTGGTTTCATTGCAGGTGCCGCCCTGATAGGCGCTCACACCCTTTCCCTTGCAGTAGAGCACCGCCTCCACCGTGTTGTGCACGCTGCCCAGGTCAGGCGTCTTGATCTGGATCATATGGCCCGCCTTGTTATCGGCAAAGTAGATCACATCCTCCAGCGTGTTGCACCACTCATCAGCCACCAGTTCGACATTGATGCCCTCCTGGTCAAGCAGGGCGGTGAGGCCGGCCAGGTCACGCATCTGCGCTTCGCGGCTGCCCGAATCCATCGGACCCTCGATGCGCAGGTGATAAGGCCTGGCAGCCTCTTCCAGTGTCCTGAGATAGTCAGCCATCGCGCGGTAGCTGCTGTTGCCAAACACCATGCCGATAGTGCCGTAGACATCGATGTGCAGCACAGGCTTGTAACCCGGATGCGGCGCTTTCGCGCTGATGCGGTCCCGAAGCCATTTGATATATTCAAGCAGCTTTTCTCCCTTTTGCCCGAGCTTTTCTTCCACATGGTTGAACAGCCCGTGGGGAAGCACATCCGCCGCCTTCATGATCATCTTATCGGCGTTGGTATAGCGGTCATCGCCCGACTGAGTGAATATCTTCAGCGGCTCAAGGGATACATCAAGCCCGTATTCCTGCGCGACCACATCGCACATGTTCAGCCGCTTTGCCTTGGCGACGGCATCCAGAACAGCCTGCGACACGCCGTAGCGGATCGCGGTGTGCAGCCGTTTGCCATCCGCCTCCATATGGTCAATTTCTTCGGCCAGGCCGCGGAAGCTGTCAAGCTCGCGGCCTACCAGGTGCCTGGCCACTTCTCCCTCAATAAGCGGGATGAAGTTCTCCGCCAGGAACAGAGGATCGCGCCCGCCCGCGCCGGAATACTGCACGGCCGCGCAGTCGCCCCAGGCGATCTGCCCGTCTTCCAGCACCAGCATCACGCTGATCGCCTCGCCAGCCTGACGAACGCCCGTAAATCCCGGCGTCATCGGCTCCCCTTCATACATGGCTCCGTCGTGGGCGGCGCCTGCCTTGATGGCGGCCTGATCGTCAAAATAAAATCCTGTTCTTCCCGGAGCGCAAATGACCTTGCTGATTTTCATATCGTTTCTCCCGCAGCGTATTTTTATTCCCTTGGCCGGCCGACCAGCCGGCTCTTGCTGATGGCATAGATGTCGTC
>CAYZRZ010000188.1:0-2893 GCA_964480995.1 uncultured Christensenella sp. | reverse complement strand
ATAGGGCGGGGCAGACGGATGATATCATCATACGCGCCGTCAATTGGAGCGATCATGCATTATGGCCTCCTATTTGAGCGTTGCGGGCGACGGTCGTAGCGCCTTCCTCCAGATTCATGCCTTTGATGATGGCGTTTTTGCCGAGCTTCCTCTTAATGGCCAGCATGGCTTGCTGCGTCCTTTTTTCCCGTTCGAGCATGGCCTTTTCGCTTTCCCTGCGCGCGTTCACAGCCGAGTAATCTGTAAAGAGATCAAGCTGCAGGACGGCTTGTATCTGCGCGGCCTTCCCTTCATCGACAACGTGGTTCGCCGCGATATTGACGCGCTTGACCGGCAGGGTGGGATCGGCGATACGCTCAAACAGCGCTGTGACGGCATCCGTCAGCAGCCTGGAGGAGGCTGTCGGGCCATCAAGGTTTACCGTCCCGTGCGCGTGCCTGGGGATGGGGCGTCCGTAATGATCCGTTGTGATCTCTCCGCGATAGGCCTTTCTGATGGCCGGGTCCCTCAGGCTTTCAGCGTCATAGCCGAGCGTGAGGACGATTTGATCTGTCACCAGTTTTTTATCCACCAGGTCAAGCGCCAGCAGATCGGTCATCTCCCGAGCGATCAGCCTGGCCTTTTCATAGGGATAGGCGCCGGGCAGCACCTGGCCGGTCCCGACGCTTTTTTCACCCGGTTTATAGCCCTTGATATCAGCCATTGTGCAGGGCTCGCAGCCCCAGGCGTGGTCAATGAGCAGTTCGGCGTTGATGCCAAACAGCTTGTACAGCAGGTCTTCATTGTGATAATCATCCGGCCCGCCCAGGGAACAGCGCGCGATATCACCCATCGTGAAGAAGCCGTGCGCTTCCAGCTTTGACGCGTACCCATGGCCGACGCGCCAGAAATCCGTCAGAGGGCGGTGAGACCACAGGCAACGGCGGTAGTTCATCTCATCAAGTTCCGCTATGCGTATGCCGTTTTCATCGGGCTGGGCATGCTTGGCCAGTATATCCATGGCCACCTTGCTGAGGTAGAGGTTGGTGCCGATGCCGGCCACAGCCGTGATGCCCACGGTATCCAGCACATCCCGTATCATCCTGGAGGCAAGTTCGCGCACGGTCAGCTTGCAGGCATCCAGATAATCGGTGGCGTCGATCATCACCTCGTCGATGGAATAGACATGTATGTCCTCGGGGGCGATGTATTTGAGATAGACATTGTATATGCGCGTACTGTACTCGATATATAGGCCCATCCTGGGCACGGCGGCGATATAATCAAGGGCGAGGCTTGGGCAGGAGCGCAGTTCTGTATCATTGCATGATGAACCGGAAAAAGACCGGCCCGGGGCACGGGAAAGCCTGCTGGCGTTGATCTCTCTTGCCTTCTGGATGACTTCAAACAGCCGCGGCCTGCCGGGGATGCCGTATGCCTTCAGCGAGGGGGAAACGGCCAGGCAGATGGTTTTCTCGCTGCGGCTTACATCCGCCACAACAAGATTGGTTGTCAGGGGATCAAGCCCCCGCTCCCGGCATTCGACCGACGCGTAGAAGGATTTGAGGTCGATGGAGATATAGACTCTATCCTTCAGCATGCCGCGATCGCCGCCTTTCTGATGAAATAGGAACATATGTTCTCTTATAGTATAGTCTGCTTATATTTTTTGTCAATACTTCGTACTTCCCCGGCAGAGATGAGCCGGAACGAGCCGGGCTTCTAAAAAAGATATGCCACTCAGTCGGTTTCTATCCAACATGGGGGCATATCAAGGCCGGGCCAGTTATCAATCAGTTATATTGTTTTATGTTTTGATACCGCAGGGGGGCCATCATGTCTGCTTCATCCTATCGGGTGCTTTCCGGCACCCTGCTATGGATCGGGGGCAGTTAATCCGCCGTCTTGCCGATGAAATCAATATGATTTTGGATGCCTTTGTGGGCGTCATTCCAAAGACCCTTGGTCAGGCGAACGCGCAGAATACAGGTGTTGGGATCATCATCGTTGTTTGCCTCGTCATACCAGGCGGCAAATACTTCACGCAGCCTGGCCCGCATCTCCAGGTTGCTTTCCTTGCATACCCAGCCGAGGTTTTCACCGATGCCGTCAGCTGTGAAGTTCTCGACGACGATGCATACAGCCACTTCCGGGTTCTGTTCGATCTGCCGCATCTTGGCGGAGGCGGCGTTGGTGACGGTGTAAAAGGCGCCATCCTGATAGTAGGCGTCTACGATGCGGGCGGCTGGGCGGCATTTGCCGTCTGCCCCCTTGTCAAGCGCGATGGTGGACAGGCTGATCAAACCGTCCTTGCGGCCCAGCTTTTCATCCAGTTCTTTCATGGCTTCCTCGTACCTGTTCATGGTTATATCCTTCGATTCTGATTTATTGTTCCCGTTTCTTTCGTCATAGACAATATATCACAAACCGGAGGTGCGCGCTTGACCGTGTATGCTCTTTTTGGAATCAGAATCAGTCGAAATCATAGGGCACAATGGATGAATCCCGCCCTTCATGGGCATAAAAAAAGCGCAGGCCCGGAATCCTTCTTCCAGTCTTGCGCTTTCCTGCGGTTGTAGGCCCGGCTGCTTTCCGGCTTTCGGGTGACAGGGTTGACCCCGAACCATGTGCCGCGCTTGCCTTTGTCTGTCTTGAGTTTCTTTTTCTTTGAGAGCTTGTCATAGCTCACGTGTTTTTTCATGAGTTGTTTCCTTTCTTCTCCGGGCGGTCAGTATTTTGGGAGATGTATGCCCGAAAACATATCCCCCGTTACGGCATGATATAGCCAATCGCCAGTGTCTATATCATATCATACCCCGGGGCGGCATTCAAAGGATACCGGAAGAGAATTGAGCGGGGGTGAATTGCAAACTTAAGTTCCGGTCTTGGGGGGAGGGAGTGGAAATAAGTCATG
>CAYZRZ010000187.1:0-2924 GCA_964480995.1 uncultured Christensenella sp. | reverse complement strand
ATTATGATCTGGCTGGCTTGATATTCATGCCTATGCATTCTTAAACACGCCCTAATCAGTCAATTAGGTTAGACTGGAGTTTGTCCGCCACCTTCACCGGGAAGATGATTGCGATACCCGGGATTATCCGTTTTTACACAATCTTTACATCCCACCCTCCGAGTGGTACAATCAGCTTGGTACAATTGCATCGTATTTGGAAAGGGGTTTTTATCATGAAAAAAATGCTGGCCTTCTCTCTGGCGCTTTACCTGGGGCTGTCTCTGCTGGGCGGCGCTATGGCCCAAAGCAAGGATTATTCAAGCGTTACCATCCGCATCTACTCCAACTCCAACTCCACCGAGCGCGCGACCTGGCTGAAGAACGAGGCCAAGGCAGCCGGCTTCACCATCTCGATGGACGATAACTCCGTCATCTCCGGCGACACGGCCGCCATCCAGGCAGCCAATGAGAAGAAAGACGGCGATATCCTCTTCGGTCTCAATGAGACCCGCTGGGGACAAGTCGTCAGCGGCACCTACGAGAACCTGAAGCTCGTCGACTGGACGCCTTCCTGGGCGGACAAGGTCGGCGACTACAAGTATGACGGCCTGGCCTACGGCCTGGTCATCCAGAACATCCTGATGCTCTACCGCAATGATGATCTGGGCACCAAAGGCGAGGAGCTGCACTTCGAGCACTGGTCCGATCTGGTTGACACCGATTATACCTGGTACCGCCAGGGCAAGGTCGGCGGAACGACCAACTCCAACATCAACAATTCCCTGCTGTATCCCTATGTTGATCCGCAAAGCCCCGCCGGCGGCATCAGCATCGACGGCTGGAAGATGCTGTGGAAGTACTGCGCGAACGGCGTGTTCAACGGCGACAGCTACGGCTTTGATGCCCTGAACCGCGGCGAGGTGCAGGTGTCTACCTTCTATTCATCCTCCCTCTACGGCAAGGTCGACGCGGCTGCCGAGGGCAGCGCCAATCCTCTTGCCGGCACCATGGAGCCCCAGAACTGGAACCTGGTCGACATCAAGGACGGCACCTACTATATCGCCGAGTATATCGGCATCCTGGACCGTGAGGGCCGCAGCGAAGAAGAGACCGAAGCGGTCAAGGCCTTTGCCGAGTGGTTTGGCAGCGGCGATGTGCAGGCTTTCTGGGGAGAAGAGTTTGACAGCTATCCCTGCAACGCGGATGCTGTTGCTCAGCTTTATCCCGATGGCATCCCGCCGATCTACCAGATTCCCAACTTCGCTCTCAACCAGGTGGAAGGCACCGACATGAACTACGCGGAGTATGTAGGCGCCCATTCCAGCCAGTGGACCAACATCATGACCAACCTTGGCTTCTTTTGGGCGGATATGAACGCCGCCCCCGCGGAGCCCAACTGGGACGCTCTGGATTGGGCGACCCTGGTTCAGGCCGCGAAATAACTTTACCAGTCAGGGAGGAGGCAGGCCTAAAGCTGCCTCCTCCCCCATTTTTTTAGTTGTTTGTATTGGAGTGCTCTCTTATGATTGATTTGAAGGATATTGTCGTAACATTCGGTGACTTTACTGCCCTGCATGGCATCAATGTACATGTGGGCGAAGGAGAGTTCTTTACTTTTCTGGGCCCCTCCGGCTGCGGCAAGACCACGACGCTGCGCGCCATCACAGGCTTTGCGGAGCCGGCAAGCGGCACCGTGTCGATGGCGGGGCGGGATATCACCCGGGTGCCCATTGAGGACAGGCGCATCGCGATCGTCTTTCAGAGCTATGCGCTGTTTCCGACCATGACGGTGTACGACAACATCGCCTTCGGCCTGAAGATCAAAAAGCTGGGTAAGCAGGAGATCGACAAGAAGGTGCGGGCTATCGCCGTGAAGCTCGATCTGTCCGCCGAGCAGCTTAAAAAGGCTGTTTCCCAGCTGTCGGGCGGCCAGCAGCAGCGCGTGGCTATCGCCAGGGCCCTGGTGAACGATCCGGCCATTATCTGCATGGATGAGCCGCTGTCAAACCTCGACGCCAAGCTGCGCGTGCAGCTGCGCAACGAGCTAAAGCAGATGCAGCGCAGCTTTGGCATTACCACCATCTATGTCACCCATGATCAGGAGGAAGCGCTTACGCTCTCTGACCGCATAGCGGTGTTCAACAAGGGCAGCATCGAGCAGATCGGTACGCCGCATGAAGTGTATAACCGCTCGGCGACTGAGTTTGTCTGCAACTTCATCGGCGACATCAACAGGCTGTCCGACGAAACAGTGGAAAAGCTCAATACTGGCAGCGTCAAGCTTGATCCCGCGCATCACCACTACATCCGCCTGGAGCGCGTGCGGCTGGATGATGAAGCCAAGGGACGCGATCTGGTCATCAACGGCCGGGTGCTCAGCCGTGAGTATTACGGGCTGTTTATCAAGTACACCATTGATATAGGCCATCAGACTATTCGCGCGGTCGAAAAAAATGACGGCATCCACTTCCACGGGGAGGGAGAGGAATTGCCCCTCGGCATCAGCCGCGCCGACTTGATGAGCTATGACGAGCAGGGGAAGGCGGTGAATCTATCATGATGAATACACTGCCGAGAGAACGGCGGTTCAAGCCAGATCTGCTGTTCAAGCTGTTCGGCATCAGCTTCTTTGTCTTCCTCTTTTTCGGCTTCATGCTGCTGCCCACGCTCAATACCATCACGCAGATTTTTACGGCCCAAAACCCCGCCACCGGCCAGACCGATCCCTGGGCGGTCATCCGCTTTTTCCTGGCGGGCAATATGTCCAAGTTTTTATGGAACTCAGTCAAGCTGGCCGTGCTGCTGGTGATCACGGTGAACGCGGTGGGCATCAGCGTGGTGCTGCTGACGGAATATTTTGATATCAAGGGCGCCAGGGTCCTGCGCCTGGGCTATATGACGACCCTGATCTACGGCGGCATCGCCCTGGGCACGGGGTATCT
>CAYZRZ010000186.1:0-2993 GCA_964480995.1 uncultured Christensenella sp. | reverse complement strand
GCATGGGGCTTGACAACATGCGCGTCCGGGCGGAAGCGGTGGGCGGCACGGCGTCGATCGGACAGTCTGCCCAGGGCTTTGAGGTGTTTGTTTCGGTGAAGAAGGAGGTACGCGCGTGAGACTGCTCATTGTGGATGATGATCCCCTGGCCGCTCTGTCGCTTCAGACGATCCTGTCGGTCAAGGGCTTTGATGTGATCGCCACGGGTCACAGCGGCGAGGAGGCCATTGACCTGTATGATCAGCTGCAGCCGGACCTTTTGCTGATGGATATCCGCATGGACGGCATCAACGGCCTGGAGGCCGCGCGGCGCATCCTCAGCCGGCACAGCGACGCGAAAATACTGTTTTTAACCACGTTTTCGGATGACAAATACATCAAAGAGGCCATCTCCCTGGGGGCCATGGGCTATGTTTTGAAGCAAAATTATGAAAACCTGCCCGAGACACTGCGCCTGGCGGCGTCGGGGCAGGTGATCTATGGCGAGGGCGTGGCGCAAAAGCTGCCCGGTTTGCTGGCAGAGCAGATGAAGCTGGGAAAGCAAAGCGCGCAAGCGGACCTGCTCACCCGGCGCGAGGCGGAGATCATGGCCCTGGTGGCCGACGGCAAGAGCAACAAGGAAATCGCGTCCCTGCTGTACCTAAGCGAGGGCAGGGTGCGCAATGCCGTCAGCGATATCCTGCTCAAGCTGTCCCTGCGCGACCGGACACAGCTGGCCGTGTATTACCACACGCATGTGAAAGAAGACCGGGGATAACTCATCGCTTGATCAGCAGCACGCTCACGTCGTTCACATTCGTTCCGGTAGGTCCTGTGATGATCAGGCCGCCGGATTTTTCAAGCGCGCGGTAGGCGTCATTGTCTTCCAGCACGCGGAAAATATCTACACCCTCCCGTTTGAGCGCCGGCGCCGTATCGCCGTCCGCGTAGCCGCCGGCGGCATCGGTGGGGCCGTCGGTGCCGTCGCTGCCCAGGGAGAACACGGCGGTGTCCCGCAGGCCGTCAATGCCCATCGCCGCTGACAGGGCCAGCTCCTGGTTGCGGCCGCCCTTGCCTTTGCCCTTGAGCTTCACCACCGTCTCGCCCCCGGCGATAAAGGCGACGGACTTGCTGCTGTCCTGATAGTACCGGGCGATCGCGGCCATAAAGCTGCCCGCCTCCCTGGCCTGGCAGGACAGGCTGTCCGTCAGGATGTGCGGCTCGTAGCCCAGCTTTCGGGCTTGGCTTGCCGCGGCGGCGCACAGGCCCCTGACGCTCCCGGTCACGAGGGAGTGCGCGTTGGAAAGCTCCTTGGGTGTTTCTGTCATTAGGCATTGCTCCGCCTCCCGGGAGAGCACAAGCCGGTATTTGCCCGCGATATGCAGGGCATCGGCGCAGCTGCTGCTGTCGGGATAGGCGGGGCCGGAGGCGATCATGTCAAGCGGGTCTCCGATAATGTCTGACAATACGACCGAGTATACGGTGGCCGGCTCGCACAGCTTTGCAAAGCGGCCGCCTTTGACGGCGCTCAGCCGCTTGCGGATGGTGTTCATCTCCACGATATCGGCCCCGCTGCGCAGCAGCTGGTCGGTGATGCTCTGCAGTTCTATCGCCGGGATCAGGGGCTGCTCAAATAGGGCGGAACCCCCGCCGGATATCAGCAGCAGCACGCTGTCGCGCGGGCCGAGGCCGCTGACTGCCGCGATCGCCTCCCCGGTGGCCTTGAACGAGTTTTCATCGGGCACCGGATGCCCCGCCTCCCGCAGGCGAAGCCGGCCCAGCTCCCCCTTCACGTGATCATATTTGGTGATCACGATACCGTCGCTTATCCTGTCACCCAACGCCTCATGCGCGGCCTTGGCCATCTGCCAGGCGGCTTTGCCCAGCGCGATCAGGATGATCCGCCCCTCTTGATCGAACTCGATATCCTTCAGCGCCGACTGCACGGCGGCATCGGGCAGGGCGGAAGAGATGGCGGATTGTATGATGAGGTCGGCGTCCTGTCTCAGGTTCATAATGTTCTCCCTTTAGCGTATTGGAGGGCCGGGCGACGCGAAGCGTATGCCCGGCCCTCAGTGTCTATTCTATGGTTTGAATCCTTTGGATCAAACCAAGAGTGAAATCAGCAAGACGTTTAAGATACCCGCGATGCCTACAAAGAGGGTGCCGAGGGTCTGCGTGCGGTAGCCGTCCTTCACTTCCATGTCACCGAAGTTGGTGACCACCCAGAAGTAGCTGTCGTTGGCGTGGGACACGGTCATCGCGCCGGAGCCGATGGCGACCACGGTCAGGGCCACCTGCAGGGGGGTGGTGAAGCCGATGGTCACCATCAGCGGGGCCAGAATGCCGGCTGTTGTGGTGATGGCCACCGTGGAACTGCCCTGCGCGGTCTTGAGGATCGCGGCCAGCAGGAAGGGGAAGAAGAAGCCCAGGGTGGACAGAGCGGTGGAGTTCTGCGAGATGAAGTTGACCATGTCGGTGCTGGCGATGACCTTGCCCAGCACGCCGCCCGCCGCCGTCACGAAGAGGATGGGGCCGGTAACGCGCAGGGTGTCATCGGTGACGGCGTAAAAATCCTTCAGCTTGCCGGCTGAAGCCATCAGGAACACGCCCAGAACCACGCCGGCGGCCAGGGCCATGATGGGGGTGCCCAGGAAGGTGATGAAGGGAACGCTCACCTTGGCCATCGAGAAGACGGAGCTCAGGCCCATCAGCAGGATGGGGACGAGGATCGGGGCGAAGGACATGAAGGTGCCGGGCAGCTTGCCGTAGCCGGCGACCAGCTCTTCATAGCTTTGCACAACGGCGCCTTCGCCGGCGGCTTTTTCATCGCGTGACTTGACGCTTTTGCCGATCACAAGGGCAAAGATGTAGCTGACGATCAGCGGCAGGATGGAGCAGGCCGCGCCGATCGCCATGATCAGCAGCAGGTTGACCGGCTGGCCGATGCCCTCAAACAAGGTGTTGGCCGCGGCGATGGGGCCGGGTGTCGGCGGGATAAAGCAGTGGGAGAT
>CAYZRZ010000185.1:0-3040 GCA_964480995.1 uncultured Christensenella sp. | reverse complement strand
GGGTGAAGTAGTCACGCTGCAGGAAACCATTAAGGCAGCTGAAGCAGCGAGGGATGAGGCCCTTGCGAAGCTTGCAGCGGCAGAAACCGCCGCGGCGGACATGAAGGCTGAGCTGGAAGGCAAGCTGACTGCCCTGGAAGGCAAGCTGACCGAAGCATTGGCCGCCGCAGCCGTCGCGCCGGAAGACCAGCCGGAGCTGACGCTGGAAGAACTGGCCAAGTATAACGGCAAGGATGGACAACGAGCCTATATCGCCGTAGACGGCATCATTTATGATGTAACTGACAGCCGTGCCTGGAAAAACGGCATTCATAATGGCTTTGAAGCAGGCAAGGATCTGACGGAAGAGATCAAGACAGTTTCTCCTCACGGGATCGGCAAGCTTGAAGGCATCACGCAGGTCGGAAAGCTGAAAGCGGAATAATACCGACTATACTAACTCAAGTCATTAGTATTAATCAAAAAAGAAATGCCGGGCAAAACGCTCCGGCATTTCTTTTCGATTGCTGATCCAGCTTATCCCTTGATGCCGCCCCTGGCCACACCGTTAATGATCTGCTTTCTGGCAAAGAGGAAAAGAATGATCATCGGCAGCACGACAACGGTGGAGGCAGCCAGCATTTGCTCGTTGTTGGAGCCTACTTCCGTGGTAAAGGTATACAGGCCGAAGGGGAGGGTGCGGTTGGCGTCCGTCTTGATCACCAGAAGCGGCCACATGAAGCTGTTCCACGAGGCCAGGCCGTTCAATAGGATGATCGTCACAAGGGAAGGACGGGCGATGGGGACCATCACCTTCCACAGATAGCGCCAGTTGGTGCAGCCGTCTACGCGCGCTGACCAGTACAGTCCATCCGGGATGGTCTGGAAAAAGTTGCGCAGGATGTAGGTATAGAAGATGCTGCTGGTAAAGGGAATGACCAGCGCAAAGCGCGTATCATTGAGCCCGACCTTCACAATGGTCTGGTAGTTGGTGATCACCAGCATTTCAAAGGGCACCATCATCATGCTCAGCAGCAGGGAAAAGATGATTTCCCGTCCGGGGAAATTGAGCCGTGAGAAGGCGAAGGCAGCCAGAATGGTGGTAATAGCCGTTGCCGCGACGCTGGACGCCGTGACGACGACCGAGTTGATAAAATACTTTTCAAAGGGCGCTGTCCTGAAGGCGATGCGAAAGTTGTCAAAATTCAGCCAGTTGCGGGGCGACCAGGTAGGCGGGTAGATGCTCATTTCCGAGGAGGTCTTAAACGAGGATGAGATCATCCAGTAAAAAGGGAACATCATGATCAGCGCGCCTATTACCAGCAGCGCGTACAAGACTGTACGCGCCGTCCCCTGGCGGGTACGGTAGGAGTGGTTGATAAATAGCCCGGCCCCCGCCGTGATCAGGCCTACGCCAAAGAGGGCGATGGCCTGCGCGCAGTTTGAGAGCGCCAGCCAGGAGAGCATGCCTGCAAGGGCCAGCAGAATGCCGGAAGCGTACAGCCCTGTGCCCAGGTGCTTTCTTACTGCCTTATCCAATTCAATACGCCTCCTCAATCATACTTCCACTTGCGCTGTATATAGCGCTGCAGCGCGGTGAAAACCAATATAAACAAAAACAGGATGATGGCGGCCGCTGCCGAGCGCCCCAGCTCATTTTGCTGGCGCAGCATGTCAAAAATGTAATAGACAACGGTATAGAGGTTGCTCACGGGGCCCGGCGTACCGTTAAACAGCACGTTGACCTCCGTAAACACCTTGAAGGCGGAGATCGAGTTGATGATCAGCACCAGGCCGATGGTGGGGGAGAGCAGCGGCAGCGTGATCCTGCGGAAGATCCGCATTTGCCCGGCGCCATCCACCTTGGCGACGGTATAGAAGGTATCATCAATATTCTGCAGCCCGCTGAGCAGCAGGATGATCGTAAAGGGCAGCGCTGACCAGATGCCGAAAACCACCAGCACGGTCATCGAATGGGATGCCTGCTGCAGCCAGTTGATCTTTTCCACCCCAAACAGGCCGAGCAGCGCGTTGAGCACGCCGAACTCACGGTTGAATATCCATCGCCAGACCAGGCCGACCGCCGTGACGGAAGTGACCATAGGCAGGAAGTAAGAGGTCTGGAACAGGGAGGAAAGGCGCAGTTTCTGGTTTAGCAAATAGGCGATGATGATGGCCAGCGCCGTTGAGATCGGCACCGTGTACAGCACATACAGGAAGGTGTTGCGCAGGCCCTGCAGGAAGTAGTTGGTTGTGCCGGGGATTCCCTTGATCACGTACTCATAGTTGCCAAGGCCCCATCCGGTGAAGCTCCCCTCCAGCTTGTACCTTTCCTGGAAGCTCATGATAATCACGCGCACCATGGGATAAAGCGTGAAGAGCGCTACGCCGATGAAGAAGGGCAGCAGGTAATCCACCGGCTCAAGCAGCTCGCCGACGCGCGCGCGTTTGCGCTCGTCATAGCGCAGCCACAGGAACAGCAGCGCTGCTGAGAACAGCAGGCAGAAGCAGCCGGCGGCGATCAGCGGTATGTAAAAGTACATCAGCGCGTAGTCAGGCTCGGTCACCATTAAGGTAAGGCGCGCGCTGGCGATACCCATCGCGTTCTCCGCCGCGTCCACCTGAGAGACGACGCGGCCGGCCAGCTCATCGCGGCTCTGCGTAAAGGCAGCGGTGATCGCCGCCTTTTCTCCTTCATTGCCAATACGGTTCAATATACCGCCAAGCAGCGTATCGATAGAAGTGAGCGCGATAACCTGGTCTTCAAGGCCGCTTGTGACGGAGGCGGTGATGTCTTCTTTCAGCCTGCGCTTGCGCGAATCGATGCCGATCTTAACGTCAGAACCGCTGTCCAAAGCGGCGCTCTGCGCCAGGTCCTGCGCTTCTTTGACGCTTGCGTTCAAATGTGCTTCTATCCGCGCGGACTGCTTTTGGTCAAGCGTTCGGCGCTCCAGCGTCTGATAGCCGTACAGGCCAAGCCCAAGCAATACGGCCCCCAGCAGCGCAAAAACGATGATATGCGTCATCATGCGCCTTATGCCGGGCCGCCTCTTTTTGACGG
>CAYZRZ010000184.1:0-3077 GCA_964480995.1 uncultured Christensenella sp. | reverse complement strand
GTAAATGAGGGAACTGCATTGTTTGGAAGACGCTCAGACGGCCGCGCGGTGCGCTTGGATGACGACCCGATCGTCGCCCTGACCCCCTATCTGATGCCCATGCGCTGCGACGCGCAGGTCATGCTGAAACTTCAGGCGGATTATGAGCGCCTTGCGCGCTATATTGTGGCCAAGGGCGCGCAGGGGCATAAGATCAGCTTTATGGATCTGCTCTTCGCAGCCTATGTTCGCATCATTTCCCAGCTGCCGGAACTCAACCGCTTTGTGGTCAACAAGCGCATGTATGTGCGAAATGAGCTTTCTGTCTCTTTTGTGGTGCTGAGGGAAGGTCCGGACGGAAATGTGCAGGAGAATGTGGTGCAGTGCAAGTTCGATCCGCACGATACCATCTTTGATGTGGCGGCGCGTACTTCTCAGGCCATCATGGAAGGGCGCAAGCCGGATGTGGACAACTCGACGGTCAAGATCGCGAAGCTGTTGCTGAATCCCTACCTGGCAACGGTCATCGCCGGCGCTGTACGGCTGATGGATAGGTACGGCATTATGCCGCGCGCCATTCAGGCGGCCAGTCCCTTCCATACCAGCATGTTTTTGACCAACATGATGTCCATCGGCATGCCGGCGGTGAACCATCATATCTATAATTTCGGTACCTGCTCTTTGTTTGTCAGCATTGGCAGCGTGGAGCGGAGCGTTGTCCTCAACGATAAGGGAGAACCCCAGCGCAAGCGCTATATGCCCATCGGTATCACGGCGGATGAGCGCGTCTGCGCCGGCAACCTGTACGCGAAAATGGTGGCGCTGTTTAATGTCTACCTGAATGATCCTGCTCTGCTTGAGGAAAAGCCGGAGAAGGTGCGGTTTGATCAGGGCCTGGTCTACGGCATGCCGCCGGCTCCCAAGAAGCGCGAACTGCGCAAGATGCGCCGCATGGAGCGCAAGCGGCGCAAATCGGGCTACGCGGAACAAAAAAGCGCGTAGCATACAGCCAGGCTGCTCCCTTCAGTTAAACAAGTGACTTGTTAGATACTGCCCTCCTTGCTATAATCGGTGGAAAAGGAGGGCGGTTTTTTGTTTGTGATGAAGCGAATGATAGCGGCTGTGCTTGCCTGCATGGCCGTGATGCTGCCGGCCCATGCCCGGGGTTTCCGCGGATATGAAAAGGGCAGGGGCTACGAGTATGTCAGCTTCGGCAGCTATCCGCAGGGGGAACAGGGCGAGGCGCTGCCCATCGTATGGCGCGTGCTTGACAGCAAGGACGGCCTTCTCTATGTGATGAGCGAATACATACTGGATGTCAGGCGCATAGACGGTGACCAGTGGAACTACAAGGGCTGGAGGAGCAGCGAGCTTTATCCTTGGCTTAACGGGGAGATGCTGCAGACCGCCTTTACCCCGCAGGAGCGCGTCGCCCTCCATGAGGATGAAGAGCTGGGTTTCCTCAGCCTGCCTTCCCTGGAGGATATCAGGAACCCCGCTTACGGATTTTCGGATGACAGGAGCCGGCAGCTTGTCGGAACGCCTTACGCTCTGACTCAGCGGGGCCTGTACCGCTATTCCGGCCGCGCGTACAGCCCCATCTGGACGCGTACACCCTCTCAAAAAACGCATGCCCACCGCAGCACCAAATCGGGCGGAGGCATTGGCTTCATTGGCGTTGAGTCGGACGATCTGGGCCTGGTTCCCGTGATCTGGCTGGAGGAAGCAGCCCTCAGCGTCCTCTCGGGTGAGGGAACGCTCGGGTCGCCCTTTGTGCTGGCGGTGAAGGAGGAAGCCAATCCATGAAACGAGCCGTGATTCTTTTTTTGTGTCTGCTTATTTCTTTGCCCGCTTTGGCTTTGACTGAACCTGCCGTCCAAAACGAAGCAGCCCCCGAGCGCCTGAGGCAGGATTGGGCCAATACGGGCGATATCTTAACGGAGGGTTTCCCCGCGCTGACGGAAGAGGGCTTCCTGCCTGAGGGGGAGAAAGAATTTGTCCTGATCGATGAAGAGCAGGGCATCTGGCGCTACGCTTCACAAAGCTTGCGCATTGTCATCCGCCGCACGGAAAGCCGCGAAACCACCGGGAAGCAGCGCTGCCTGATCGCTGAGATCTTTGTCAGGGAAGGCAGCGGCGGCTTCCGCATGGTGGCCCAAAATGCGGAACATAAGATGGAAAATATGGACCGCTACAAGGAGAAGCCGGCGCAGATCGCCGCAAATAACAATCTCGTCTTCTCGATGGATGGGGACTACTATATCTACCGCGTGCGCCGCAGACAAACGTCTGCCGGCTATCCCGTGGGTGTGGTGATCCGCGACGGAGAGATTCTGATGGACGCGCCGATCAAGCCCAAATCCACCGCCTATCCGCCGCTTGATATGCTGGCTTTGTTTGACGACGGGGACATGCAGGTCTACCGTGCCAATGAGCTGACCGCTCCGCAGCTGATCGGCATGGGAGCGAGGGACGTGCTCTCCTTCGGCCCGGTGCTGGTCCGCGATGGCGTACTGGGTACCTTTCCTGAAGTCAGAGGCGCTACGCCCCAGCCGCGCGCGGGCATCGGCATGTACGCGCCCGGCCACTACCTGGCCATCATCGCGGAAGGACGTATCAAGGAAAGCGACGGCCTGAGCAGCAAGGAGTTTGGCGAGCTGTTCCTGTCACTTGGCTGTCCGACAGCCTTTAATCTGGATGGCGGCTGGACCTCGGCGATGGTGTTTATGGGCAAGCAGCTTAACCAGCTGGATAAGTCAGGCGTCAGAAACAACGCCCGTACCCAAAACGAGGTGATGGGCATCGGCTATACCGAGTCCCTGAAGAAAGAAGAAGGCAAGTGATGCGCAGAAGCGAGCGGGAGATTACGCAAAAGGTAAAGCTGCTCGAGCTATTGGATAAATGCCGGGTGATGCACCTGGGCTTGACGGACGGCACGGGCCCTTATGTGGTGCCGCTTCACTTCGGCTGGGAAGAGAAGGAAGGGGAGATCGCGCTCTACTTCCATTCAGCGCCCGAGGGGAGGAAGATGGATTGCGTCAGGAGGGACCCCTCCTGCTTTATCGCGGTCACAGGCGATACGCGGGGGATCGGCAGAG
>CAYZRZ010000183.1:0-3096 GCA_964480995.1 uncultured Christensenella sp. | reverse complement strand
GAGGTGGTATACATCCGCCAGGGTGATTCCCTGGTGACGCTGCTGGGCATCATGGGGGCCGGCCGCGCTGTGATGGAGATCGAGAACATCCGGGCGGAAAGCAGCGTCAGGGCGCGGACCAACCGTGCGGCCAACTGCGACGCGGGCAATCTGCGCAAGCAGATCGACGCCGCCCAGCGTCAGGTTGAGGCTATCACGCGCATATCGCTGGCGCGCGGCCTGACCAGCCTGCCCGGGGAGCTGGAGGAGCTGGCGCGCCTGCGGCTGAGCCATCCGGACCTCAAGCTCAAGGAGCTGGGAGAGATGCTCGCGAAGCCTTTGTCCAAGGCAGGCGTACAGCACCGGATCGCGCGGATCATGCAGGCGGCCGAAGCCATCGATCAAGAGAGTTGAACCCGTCAAAAGCGCGGCTTTTTGACGGATTAATGATAGGGAGGTTCTTTTGTGCTACAAAAAAAGGTGCGGGTGGGCGGCAATCTGCCCATGACAAGGGATAGGGTGATCCGCATGGTCACGGTCGCCAACAGGTTCGCGTCCCATGTGATGCTGGAGCGTGAGGGCAGCAGCGTCAACGGAAAATCCATGCTGGGTCTGCTCAGCATCACGGGCCTGTCCGGGCGGGAGTATATGCTGGTAACCTCCGGCGAGGATGAGCGGGAAGCGCTGGAGCAGGTCAGCGCTTTATTGGAAGAAATCTGACCGCGGATCCTGTCGCGGCCGTATCCCTCCGGCAGCCCCTTTGCTTTGGATCGAGGTGAGGGCCGCCCCCCCGCCGCCCGGACGTTCCGCCTTGAAGGCACTGAAGTTTTGGTGATATCATTCCGGCGCGTCATATGAATTAATTTATGACAAAAGATTGACTTCTTGTCATGATTCTGTTATAAATTGGTTGATATTTATCTCTGGAGGCGTATCGTTTGCTTGTGCGCCGCGCACGGAAAGGATGAAGAAGCATGTCCAACACTCATAGGGCTGATCCCTATTTCAAGCTGCTTCGGATTGTTATCAGTCTTCTGGTGCTGTTTGCAGTGTGTCTGGTTGCTTATTTCCTGATTGATTCCAGCCTGCA
Organism: uncultured Christensenella sp.; assembly: GCA_964480995.1. Classification (GTDB taxonomy): domain Bacteria; phylum Bacillota; class Clostridia; order Christensenellales; family Aristaeellaceae; genus UBA1038. The sequence continues at coordinate 2,027 of CAYZRZ010000183.1, read as the reverse complement.
GGGCAAGTACAGGGAAGAGCAAAAGCGCATCGTGGACGCGAATAACGCCATGGTGCAGGAGTATAACGCGGCAGTGCTGGCACAGCGCAGCCAGATACAGCCCGATGCCGCGCCCGTCTGGCCGCAGCCCAAAGCCGAAGGCATCGACGTGGTCAGCCTCAAAGGCTTTGCCGTCAAGGGCGTGGACCAGGTATCCGTCACCAGGGCCGAGGCCCTGCAGGGCGGTCTGCTGCTGCTGAACCGCTGGCACAGCCTGCCCGCGGACTTTTCGCTGGTGGAAAATGAGCTCAAGAGCATCATGGATGAGAGCGAGCGGCGTGTGCCGACCACGCGCCAGCAGGTGTCTCTTTTCCCGGCAGCCATCCAGGCGCTTGATCAGATGATCACCGCCGCCAAGGCCGAAGGGCTGGAGGATTATTTGGTCAGGACCGGTTACCGCTCCATGGATACGCAGGCGCAGCTGTGGAACGAGACATCGGACGCGGTGACAGCCAAGAATGCCAGGCTGACCGGAGATTTGCTGGTGGAAGAGGTCAGGAAGACCGTGTCCTATCCCGGCACCAGCGACTACCAGTCCGGCCTGTCGGTGGAGCTGGATGTGTGGAACCAGAATGATCCGGTGCTGAAGGCCGCGAGGATCCATGATACCGTTCAGGGTCAATGGCTGGTTGAGAACAGCTGGAAGTACGGCTTTGTCTTCCGCTACCCTGTGCTCAATTACCCGCTGCCTGGCACCGTGGACAAGTCCTTCAAGACGGCCATCAACCTGAAGATCGATGCCTACCGTTATGTGGGCGTACCCCACGCCGCGGTGATGCATCAGCTGGACCTGTGCCTGGAAGAATACATCGAGTACCTCATTGAAAACGAGCATGCGGCCGTCTACGAGGACGGGCAGCTGAAGTATGAAATCTTCCGAGTGGAAGCGGCCCCCGGAGACCATATCCTGCGCCTGCCTGAGGGCGCCGCCAGCTACAGCGTGTCGGATGACAACATGGGCGGCCTGGTCGTAGCAGTTACATTCTAAGTACTAAATATAATAGCGCGCCCGGTCTGACCAGACAGACCGGGCGATTTTCTATTCTGATGCGAGCGCTTACCCTAGGCTTCTCGGTTGTCATTTGTATTCGAAGATTTCTTACGGGCTGTGCTGCAGCGGGATCCCCTCGGCGCACATGGGGCATTCCTTGGGGGTGTAGTGGATGACGGGGATGGAGAGCAGGCTTTCAAAGGGGGCGTCAAAACGCGCCTTGCCGCCGGACTTATCCACCAGGCAGCCGATACCGGCTACTGTACCGCCCAGCGCGCGCACGATCTCGGTCATCTCCCGCACGCTGGTACCCGTCTGCACCTCATCCTCGATCAAAAGCACCCTGGCGCCGGGGGTGATGCTAAAGCCGCGCCGCAGGGTCATCGCGCCGTCCTTGCGCTCGCTGTAGATGAAGGGGAGGCCCAGCGCCCGGCTGACCTCATAGCCCGCCAGCAGGCCGCCAAGGGCGGCCCCCAGCACGATATCGGCATTCAGGCAGCGAAGGCGCTCCGCCAGCGGGGCGATCACTTCCTGCGCCTGCGTGGCCCACTCAAACAGACGGGCAGGCTGCACATAATGGTCGCTGTGCCGGCCGGATGCGCGCAGAAAGTGCCCCTGTTTGAGCGCGCCGATATCTTCCATTTTCTGCCGCAGGGCGTTTGTGTCAGTCATACTTCCTCCATCACAGCGTATTCCCTGTCATTATAGCATAAGGATAAAGAAGGTGGTATAATGCCTTATCAGAGCAGGTTTATCTGCGCCAAAATGAATGGGGTGACAAGCATATGAAAAAGTTCATGGACGAGTTCAAGGCCTTCGCGATGAAGGGCAACATGCTGGATCTGGCTATCGGCGTGATTGTCGGCGGTGCCTTCGGAAAGATCATCTCAAGCCTGGTCAATGATATGTTCATGCCGGTACTGGGCCTGCTGACCGGCGGCAAGAGTGTTGCCAACCTGTTTGTTCAGCTTGGCAAGAGCGACACGGCCTACGCCAC
>CAYZRZ010000182.1:0-3102 GCA_964480995.1 uncultured Christensenella sp. | reverse complement strand
TCATCGTCCAGAGGATTATCCAGCACATGCAGAAGGGTCAGGACGTCCGATACCTCAATGAGGTCAAAAAACTGCTGATCGGCGTCCGAATAGACGGGGATGCCCTGATCGCGCAGCACGCGGGCGATGGTTTCTGCCCGGCCGGAGGCGCTGCGCAGCAGCACCACCATGTCCCGCCAGGACATCCTGCGGCTGACGCCCTTTTCCTCGATCGGGGTGCCGCGAAGGCCGGTCATCAGCCGGGCCATCAGGGCCGCCTCGCGGGCGCTGGCGCCGGGGATCTCCTCTGACTGGGTTTCTGTTTCCTCGCCGCCATCGCTGTCCGCGGCTGCGGGTGGCTCATCGTCCTCTTCCGCCGCGCTATCCGCGCTGTCCGCGCTGTCGGGCAGGATCAGGTGCAGCTCGCAGGCCGGGTCCCGGCTTGAATGCGTGCCGGGATAAAGCCGTTCCTCGCGGCCATAGCCTATTTCCAGCGCGCCGCCGCGCAGGGTGTGATCAAATACGTGGTTGACGGCCAGCAGGATATTATCGCGCGAGCGGAAATTCTCGCTCAGCGTGATCACGCGCTCCGCGGCCCCCTCGGCATCGTCAAAGCGGGCGTATTTATCAAGAAACAAGCCCGGCTCCGCCAGGCGGAAGCGGTAGATGCTCTGCTTGACATCCCCCACCATGAACAGGCTGCTGTCCTCCCCGTGCAGCCTGCGGATGATGGCCTCCTGGATGCGGGATATATCCTGATACTCATCCACAAACAGGGCCTTGTAGTGGGCCTGCTCGCGCGCGCGGACGGCGGGGTCCTTCAGGCAGGCGAGCGCCAGATGCTCCAGGTCCGAATAGTCCCACAGCTGCCGCGCGCTCTTGTATTCGCCGTAGCGCTCGTGGGTCCGTTTCGTCAAGGCGCACAGCGCGCGAAGGGCAGGCAGCGTATAGCGGATATCATCCGCGGCCTTTTGCGTTTGGGCATCGCCGCGGGGCAGCAGGCTCAGCGCTGTGTTCAGGCAATCTTTCGCCGCCTGGCGCAGGGCCTTGAACCGTTCGCGCAGTTCCTCGCTTTCCTCCGCCGGGGCTTTTGAGGTGGTCAGGCGGACAAAATTGACCGGCCAATCGGGGGGGATGTCCTCCGCGCGCGCCAGCATATCGCGGACCTCGAGGGCTATCTCCATATCGGCATGGGCGGCGCTGTCATAGCGGGCGGGGCCCGCGGGCTGCCGCGTGATGTACAGGCAGCGATCGATCAGGCTGACCGCCTCCTCAGCCTCCCGCAGAGCGGCCGCCCGAAGCTCCGAAAACCAGGGAAGCCGCGGGAATTCAACCCTATCGGCCTGCTCGAGGTGATGATCCAGCCATTCCCAGGGATCCTCCTGGGCACGCAAAAAGATGTACAGCTTGCGGACCATCTCCTCGATCTGTACATCCGTATACTGGTCGATCAGGCGGCTGCCATCCTCGTCCGGCTGCTCATAGAGGGTTTCCATTTCCTCCGACAGCGCGCGGTCCAGCAGGCTTTTGAGAAAGCCCTCGTCGCCCACACCCGCCATGGGGTCGGTCCCGACGGCCTGAAAGTGGCGGCGGATCAGCTTAATGCAAAACTGGTGCAGGGTACTGATATCGGCTGTGCCGAGGCGGTCACGCTGTGCCTTGAGGGCCTTGTTGCTCCTGGCCTCCTCCGTCAGCACCCGCTGCAGGCGCTCGCGCATCTCGCTGGCGGCGGCGCGGGTGAAGGTGACGACCAGCATGCGATCGATGCCGACCCCTTCGCGAAGAAGGGCCATGATGCGCTCGATCAGCACCGTCGTCTTGCCGGAACCGGCGGCCGCGCTCACCAGGATGCTGCGGTTGCGCGCCTGGATGGCGGCCCGTTGTTTGGGCGTCCATTCAGGCATCGGGATCCTCCTGCGGGCAGCAATAGAGGCGGTAAAGGTAGCCATCCAGGTTATTGCGGCGCGTGACCCGGATGCGCCCGATGTCAAGGCGCTCCATCAGGCAGGACAGGATCGTCAGCCCTGTCGGCAGGATATGCACGCGCGCGGGCGGCAGGCCGGGCAGGCGGCCGCGGTCCTCAGCCTCCATGCGGCACAGGCGCTCCAGCCATTCATCCGCTTCCGCTCTGGACACATACCGCTCTTCCGGGCAGGGCTTATCCCAGGGCTGCTTTAATATCATATTGACGATGGTGGTGCCGGTGCCGCCCACCAGCGCCCACTCATCGGGCTTGAGGGGCAGGGGGGGAAGAGACCGGCTGATCACGTCCAGCGCCGCGGCGCGGGCGCGGGACAGATCCTCCGGCGAGTTGACTGCCTGCTGCTTTAACAGCCGGCTGGCGCCCAGCTGCAGGCTGCGGGCGAAGGAAAGGCCGCTCTGCGCATCGCCCAGCGCCACCTCCGTGGAGCCGCCGCCGATATCGATCATGCCCTGCTGGCCTTTGCGGCCGGGGATGCAGGTGGCGCCCATGAAGGACAGCTGCGCTTCCTCCTCACCGGATATGATGCGGGTGAGCATCATCGGCGCGATCGCGGCCAGATAAAAATCCAGCTCGTGGCGGTTGGCCGCGTCGCGCACGGCGCTGGTGGCGATCAGGCGCACCTGCTCAGCACCCGCCTGCATGGCTTCATAATGCAGCTTGGATACGGCGCGGGCGCAGCGCTCCATGCCCGCTTCGCTGAAGCGCTTTCTCTCGTCCATCGACAAAAAAAGTGCCGTTTCCTCCCGCCCGCGGACGGGGTTGGAAAGCGACGCGTCCAGGTCTGCCGTCAGCATCCTGGTGGAGTTGGACCCAATGGCGATCACGCCGGCGCGGCTGATATTCATGGTTTTACGGGCGCGGCCGTCGGCAGCCCTTCCTCCCCCCAGAGTACTTCAGGGTTGGTGATCACAAAGCGGATCTCGCCGTCGGCCAGGTAGCGGTACTTCGTTCGGGCTTCGTTGGCGATAAACTCGTCCGTGCCGGACAGCTGCACCTCATTGGTCAGCCTGGCGACCTCTCTTTGCTTGCTTGCGACCAGGCGATTGCCCTCCTGGACCATCTCGCGAAGCCTGTTCAATTCGCTTGACAGGTTGGAATTGATCACGGTAAATACGGCCACAATGATAAACAGCGCCGTC
>CAYZRZ010000181.1:0-3111 GCA_964480995.1 uncultured Christensenella sp. | reverse complement strand
CCCGCGTAGGCATACAGCAGCGGGATGGAAATCATGGCAGGGACGTAGGCCATCACAGACTGCCGCGCGCCGGCAAACCAGATCATCAGCACATTGACCAATAGAAGCGGGGCGGAAAAGCTGGGCTCGCCCTGCATCAGCAGGCGGATATAAGGCATCAACAGGGCGATGAACACCGGGATCAGCAGATCGGAATACAGCAGAATGATGTGCTGAGCCGGCTTGAGGGAGGCCGAGGCCTCTATCAGCGCCCGGGCGGCCTGCGGCAGGGGGGAGGAGAACGCGAACCACAGCCCCGAGGCGATCAGGATCAGCCGCAGCCCGGCCCGCAGCCAGCGACGGGAAAGCGCCGAGATCGATGAAAATATCAGGGAGAACAGGCAGGTCAGCATCAGCGCCCAGCCGGTTTCCTTTTCCAGCATAAAGATCTGCAGCACAGGTCCGACGAGGGCCCAGGCGCACAGAGCAAGCATGCCCGCGTCCGTCAGGCGGCGCCTGAGCGCCTCAGGCAGGCGTAACATAGCAAACCTCCACCAGATGGCGCTGAAGCTGGGCCACATATTGCTCGTACCGCGGGGCTTCGGGGTTGAAAGTGACCAGGTAAAAGCGGACGCTGGGGCCGGAGCGGCGGATGTGCTTGACGCCTTCCACGATTTCCGCGTCCAGGCGGGTGGTGATCACAATAGTCGCCCCCGTGCGGCGCATGCGCCGCAGCTCCACATGAAGCACTTTATCAAAGGGTTCGCCCCCTCGGAATATCTGATAAGCCAGCTCCTCCTGCAGCAGGGAAAGGGAACCTGCCCTGTCCGCCTTGAATTCACCGGTACGCGCGCCGTACAGCGGCAGACGGACGGGGTTGCCGCCTTCCATCTGCATCCTGGCGACCGCCAGGGCGGTTTCTGTCAGCGTGTCCTTCAGGCGGCTCAGGCCGTCGGGCACGCCCTCAAAGCCTATCGGATCAAAGCAGTCCATCAGCACCAGGGTATCGGGGGGAGCGGGCAGCTCAAAGCGGCGCACCAGCAGCTCCCGTTTTCTGGAAGACAGCTTCCAATGGATGCGCTTCATGGGATCACCCTGCCGAAAGGCGCGTACATCGTCGGGCGCCGTAATATCTTCCGTTGTCTGGTTGGGCAGCGCCCGGCCGTCGTCGCGCTGGGCGCTGTGCAATTTCTCCACGTCAAAAGGCCGCGGCAGCACCACCACCTGGGGGGTCTTTTGCGCGACGCGCTTCTTCACGCGGAACAGATGGAATATGTCTCTGATGTACATGGTTTTGATGCCTGCCTCGGCGACGCCTACATGGGGCAGAAAGATGGGAAAGCCGGCTGTTTTGCGGCGGGTAAAGCCGGGTTCAAAGCTGAGCGTGTTTTCTCCTTCCGGCAGGTCCAGTATCATCTCCGGGGGAGCGACCGGAAACAGGCTCCGGTTTTGCAAGGTGATGGACAGCCGGGTTTTCTCGCCGCGCTCGGCCTTTGCGTCGTCCAGGGATTGCGACACCGACAACAGGCGGGAAGAGAGCAGCAGGCTGATAAGGCTGTAGAGGATCATCAGCGCCAGTGCCCAGGAGGCTAAATAAAAGACGCGTCCGCCCAGCGATAAGGCGCACAGCGCCGACACAGTCAGCGCGCATGCCGCGATAAAAAAGCGCGGGGTCATGCCTGCTTGCCGGGCACCGCCATGGTATCAAGCAGCTGGCGCAGAATGCCTTCGGCTGTCATGCCGCGCATGCGGGCTTCCGGCGTCAGGATCAGCCTGTGGCTGAGCACCGGCAGCGCCATGCGGCGCACATCATCAGGCAATATATAATCGCGGCCGGAGAGCACGGCGCAGGCCTGCGCGGCGCGCAGCAAGGCAATGGAGCCACGGGGGGATACGCCCAGCTGCAGGGCCGCGTTCTGCCGGGTGGCGGCGGAGATGGTGGCGACATAGACGCGCACCTCGCGGCTGCAATAGACTTCGCCAACCATGTCCTGCATTAGCATCACTTCCTGCGCGCTGCATACCGGGGTCAAGGACTTCAAAGGCGACTCCTTGCCGGAATAGCGGTCCAGCACGTCCAGTTCCTCTTCGATGGTGGGGTAGCCGATGGAAATGCGCAGGAAAAAGCGATCCATCTGGGCTTCGGGCAGGGGATAGGTGCCCACGAAGTCAATGGGGTTTTGCGTAGCGAGCACCATGAAGGGGCGGGGCAGCTGGCGGGTAACGCCGTCTACGGTGGATTGCCCTTCTTCCATGACCTCCAGTAAGCTTGACTGTGTCTTGGGGGATGTGCGGTTGATTTCATCCGCCAGCAGGATCTGGGTATCCACAGCGCCTGGCTTGAACTCCATCTCGCCGGTGGACATATTGACCATGGTGAATCCCGTGATATCCGAAGGCATAACGTCCGGCGTGAACTGTATGCGCTTAAACGAACAGTTGAGCGACCTGGCCAGCGCCCCGGCCAGCGTGGTCTTGCCCACACCCGGCACATCCTCGATGAGAACGTGGCCTCGGCACAGCAGGGCGATCAGGGCCTGCTCGATGGCCTCGTCCTTGCCGACGATCACCTGCCGGACATTTTGAAGCAGAGCATATATCAGGCTGCGTGGATCTGTGCTCATAGCCTTCCTTCCTGCAGACCGAAACAGGCGGCCTTGCCGGATCATTATACCGATGCGGAGATTCTTTTGCAAACATTCCGTAATGATTTGGAAACAAAGGGGGAGCGGGTATGCGTCTCCGCCCGGTTCCGACGTATACCGCGCGCCTATCACGGAGAAATTTCGGCATTAAAAAGCCGCCTTCAGATCTGCTGCCGCGGCGGCTTAATAGACTTTGGTCTGTTTTACCTCTTGGCGACAAAATCAGCGTCAGCGGTGAGGCGGAGGGTCATAACGTCATAGTTGACGGCGCGCAGCTCGCCGGTGGGCAGGACGCCCTTGAGGCTGAAATCGACATCCGTGCGGACGGAGCGCAGGTACAGCTCATCCGCGGCGGCCTGCTGGTAGGCCTTGGAGGTGAGGAAGTCGATAAACAGCCGCGCGTTTACTTCGTTTTCGGCGCCTGCCAGGATCCCGGCGCAGGAGGCGCTGACAGCGGTGCCTTCCTTGGCGTAGAGGATCTGCAGAT
>CAYZRZ010000180.1:0-3124 GCA_964480995.1 uncultured Christensenella sp. | reverse complement strand
GTTGCGAAGAAACAATACAGCAAACAGCCTAAAAACTGTTGACTTTTTATAGGAGCATATGATTCATACTTTTACTCAAAATGGGTTTACCCTGGCAGTTGATGTATATTCGGGTTCTGTCCACGTTGTGGATGAACAGGCGGCAGAGCTGATCCGCCTGCGTGAAAACGCGTCAGGCGAAGAGACGCTCAAGCGGTTTATGGCGGCACATCCGGATGAGGATGAGCTTAGCGTCCGCGAGTGCCTGGATGATATTGAAGAACTGGTCCGACAGGGGCGGCTGTATAAAGATGACACCGCTATCCGGCAGGCTGCCGTGAGCGATAGAAAGCCCGCTGAACTTAAAGCCCTGTGCCTCAATATCGCTCATACCTGCAACCTGACCTGCTCCTATTGCTTCGCGGGTCAGGGCAGCTATAAGGGAGATACTGCCCTGATGCCCTATGAGACAGGCAAGGCAGCGCTTGACATGCTGGTCAGAATGTCCGGAAGGCGGAGCAACCTGGAGGTGGATTTCTTCGGCGGTGAGCCGCTGCTCAACTGGCAGACCGTCAAGCGCCTGGTAGCCTATGGCCGCTCGATTGAAAAAGAGTACAACAAGAATTTCAGATTCACATTGACCACCAACGGTATGCTGGTGGATGAGGATGTGATCGATTTTTGCAACCGCGAGATGCACAATGTCGTGCTCAGCCTGGATGGCCGAAAAGAAGTGCATGACCGCTTCCGGGTGGACCGCGCGGGACGCGGCAGCTATGATAAGATCGTGCCCAGGTTTCAGGAATTTGTACGCCGCCGCGGGGATAAGAATTACTATATCCGCGGGACCTATACGCGGCACAACCTTGACTTTTTGAATGATGTGAAGCACATGGCAGACCTTGGCTTTACCCAGCTGAGCATGGAGCCGATCGTCACAGCCCCGGATGATCCGGAAGCGCTCCGGCCGGAGGACCTGCCCGTGCTGTATGAGCAGTATGAACAGCTGGCTGTGGAAATGCTCAGGCGCAAGCGCGAGGGTAAGGGCTTTGATTTTTACCACTATCTGATCGATCTTGAGAATGGCCCCTGCCTGTACAAGCGGCTGGGCGGCTGCGGATCCGGTACGGAGTATCTGGCCGTCACACCCTCGGGTGAACTCTACCCCTGCCACCAGTTTGTAGGTGACGCCGCCTATCTGATGGGCAATGTGTGGGACGGGGTGACGCGCAGCGATCTCTACGAACAATTCAAGGCTTGCGGGCTCTCCTCCCGTCCTGACTGCGATAACTGTTGGGCCAAGCTCTATTGCGCGGGCGGCTGCGCCGCCAACGCCTACCACGCTGCCGGCAACATCAACGGCATATATGAATACGGATGCGATCTCTTCCGTAAGCGGCTGGAGAGCGCCCTGATGATGCAAGCCGCCCTGTCCGCAGGGGCGGAGGAAGAGTAAACAAACAATCCCCCAATCAAAGGAGGAAATGGCTGTGCGATACGATCTGATCATTATTGGCGGCGGTCCTGCCGGTTACCTGGCCGCCGAACGCGCCGGGCACGCGGGACTGAAGGTCGCGGTGGCGGAGGAGAGAAGCCTTGGCGGTGTCTGTCTGAACGAAGGATGCATCCCCACCAAGACGCTTCTGTACTCAGCAAAGCTTTATGACGGCGTAAAGTACGGCGAGAAATACGGCGTGAAGGCAGAGGCGCTGTCGATTGACCATGCCGCGGTCGTCCGCCGCAAGAACAAGGTGGTCAAGCTGCTGACAGCAGGCGTGAAGGCGCAGCTGAAGGCTGTGTCGGCGGATGTATACGCGGGCCGCGCGCGTGTCCAGGGCAGGGCTGATGAAGGGTTTCTGGTCAGCGTAGGCACGGAGACGCTGACCGGGGAGCGCCTGCTGATCGCGGCCGGCTCATCGCCTGCCTTTGCCCCGATCCCGGGGCTGAGGGAGAGCTTTGAAAGCGGCTTTGTCTTGACCAACCGGGAGATCCTCGACCTGAATGAGCCGCCGCAAAGCCTGTGCGTGATCGGCGGCGGCGTGATCGGCTTGGAACTGGCGGGCTATTTCACCTCTATCGGATCACAGGCGACGGTGATCGAGATGCTTGACCACATTGCGGGTGAAACGGATAGGGAGATGGCCTCCCTGCTCCAGGCGGACATGTTAAGGAAGGGTACTCGGTTTGAACTTTCTGCCCGGGTGGTGTCCATCAAGGAAGGCGAGGTCACCATCGAAAAGGATGGCGGGCAGATCGTCCTGCCCTGCGGCAAGGTGCTGCTGAGTATTGGCCGCCGGCCTAACAGCGCGGATATGGGCCTTGAGCAGATCGGCATAGCCATGGACAGAGCCGCCGTCATGACCGACGAGCGTATGCGCGCCAATGTGCCAGGCGTATGGGCCGCGGGCGACATCAACGGCAAGTCTATGCTGGCCCATACCGCCTACCGGGAGGCCGAGGTGGCAGTCAATGATATGCTGGGCATTGACGATATTATGCGTTATGATGCCATTCCCTCGGTGATATATACCAACCCTGAGCTGTCTTCCGTCGGCCTGACGGAGCAGGAAGCAGAGAAGAGGGGGATCTCTGTGCGCGTGGTGAAGCTGCCGATGAACTATGCCGGCCGCTACCGCGCGGAAAACGAGGACGGCCGTGGCATCATCAAGCTGCTGGTCGACCAATCAGGCCGCGTTGTGGGCGGGCAGGTGCTGTCAAACTATTCAAGTGAGTTTATTGTGGCCCTCGGTTCCTGGATCGAGCTGGGCCTGACGGTGGAACAGATCGGGAAGATTGTATTCCCGCATCCCACTGTGTCAGAGATTATCCGGGAGGCGGTATTTGCCTATGAATAAGTTATTTCAAAGCGTTCAATTCGACCCGACGCTTAATCTGGCTGTCGAGGAGGCGCTCTTGCTTCGCGCCGACGCTTTGCCCGCACTTTTTTTATGGCAGAACGCGCATACGGTGGTCATCGGCCGCGGCCAGAACGCGTGGAAGGAATGCCGATCCGACCTATTAAAGGAAGAAGGCGGCGTTTTGGTGCGGCGCAGCACAGGCGGAGGAGCCGTCTATCACGACCTGGGCAATCTCAACTTTTCCTTTGTGATGCCAAAGGGAATATATGACGTTTCCCGCCAGCTTC
>CAYZRZ010000179.1:0-3161 GCA_964480995.1 uncultured Christensenella sp. | reverse complement strand
CAGCAATGTTGAACTTCCCAATCTGGACATTGTGTCCTCTCAAGCCGGGCTGGTTCGTGTACGCCAGGTCGCTCAGATGGTGAAGAAGGCCATCAGCGACCTGTCCATCAGATTGCCCGGCCCGCAGGTGGACGCAGCCAGTTTATCGGGCGGCAACCAGCAAAAGGTCGTTGTGGGAAAGTGGCTGGCGCGCAAGTCGAGAGTGGTCATCTTTGACGAGCCTACTCGAGGCATCGATGTGGCCGCAAAGGTTGAGATCTATCACCTGATGAACCAGCTCAAACAGCAGGGCATCGGCGTGATGTTCATCTCATCCGAGATGCCCGAAGTTCTGGGGATCGCGGACCGCATCGCGGTGATGTGCGACGGGCGCGTCACCGGCGAACTGACTCGGGAGGAAGCCACTCAGGAGAAAATTCTGGAATACGCGACACGCTTTGATTATAAGCTGGGCACGGCTGCCTCGTGAAAGGATGATGAACTATGACAGATCTTGAAAAAAAACGCAACCGGTTTCAACGGCTGTTTGCCGTACGGGGCATGGGCCAGGTGATCACCGTGTTTTTCGGCCTGATCGCGTTGTGCGCAGTGTTTTATCTCATTAATCCAAACTTTCTGTCCGAGCGCAACGCCGCCAATCTGCTGCGCCAGATCGCGCCCTACCTCATCATCGGCATCGGACAGGGTTATGTGCTGATCACCGGCAACATTGACCTGTCCATCGGCTCGGTCGTCGGAATGAGCACCATGATTTCCGCCACGCTGATGACCCATGGCATGGATCCCTGGCTAGCCATGCTGGTGACCATCATCCCCTGCCTGATGACGGGGCTGCTCAACGGTTTTCTGGTATCAGTCTGCAAGCTCCCGCCATTTATCGGTACACTGGGCACAATGACCATCGCCCGCGGCGTAGCGCAGCTGGTTAACGGCAACATGAATACAGATGCCATCGGGCGTACGGCCGAAGGCTGGCGCAACTTCTTTTACTATGGCCGCACGCTTGGTATATACAATACCTTCTGGATTGCTCTGGTGATCTGGCTGATTTTCAATTTCCTGCTCTCACGCACCCGTACAGGCCGGCATGTTTACGCAATCGGCAGCAATGCGGAGGCTTCCAAGCTGTCCGGGGTCAGTGTCAGCGCTACCACCATCAAAGCCTATCTCGTCAGCGCCTTCTGCGCAGGCGTTGTGGGACTGATCACTTGCGCGCAGGCGGGAATGGGCGCCATGGACGCCGGCACCGGCTATGAGCTCTATGCGGTTGCCGCATCAGTCATAGGAGGCATCTCCACGCTGGGCGGACAGGGCATTCTGCTTGGCACTGTCATGGGGGCAAGCGTATGGGGCGTTATGTATAACGGCCTCAGCCTGGTAGGCGCCCCGGTTGCCTGGCGCAACATCGTGGTGGGTATTATTGTAGTACTATCTGTACTGATCGATGTGCTGGTGCGCTCGGGCACATTCAACAAGGCCCGCATCCGCGCTTTGTTCTTTAAAAGGGTCTGAACGCTGATACTGATGCAAATCAGTATGATGCGCTATGATAAACACATAATCTGAAGGAGGTACCTTACCCATGAAAAAACTCGTAGCCCTGTTTCTGACAATGGTACTGGCACTGACAAGCGTAGTTGCTCTGGCTGAGGAGTTCACCGTGTACCTGATCACCATGGACCTGATGGATCAGCACTGGGTCAATGTGGACGCCGGTGCCAATGCCGCCGTGGCAGAACTGGCCAAGCAAGGCATCAAGATCAACTATGTATGGGACGCGCCCACTCAGGGAAAGAACGACGCCGCCCAGATCGAGAGCATTAACAACGCTTACGCCAACAACGCTCAGGCGATCCTGCTGGCCTCCAACGGCCCGGATACCCAGGTAGCCACCATTCAGCAATACCAGAACGAAGGCGTGAAGTTCATCTATGTGGACAGCCCGGCCAACACCGAGGCCTTCCAGACCCTGGCGACCGACAACAAAGCTGCCGGCAAGCTGGCGGGCGAGACCCTGCTTGCCAAACTGACCGAAACGGGCGTGACCGAAGGCAAGATCGGCATCGTCAACGTTAACTCCTCCACCACGTCCACGCAGCTGCGCGAAGAAGGTTTCCGCGAAGCTTTTAAGGACAGCAAGTTCGAGCTGCTGGAAACCCAATACGGCGAGGGCCAGGTTGCCGCTTCCCAGACAATTGCCGAAAACTTCATCACCCAGGGTGTAGTGGGTATCTTCGGCTGCAATGAGGGCAGCACCACCGGCACAGGCAACGCCATCAAGGAATCCGGCAAGGCTGTTGTGGGTGTAGGCTTTGACAAGTCAGACGCCATCCTCCAGCTGGTAGACGAAGGCGCGCTGCTGGCGACCATGGCCCAGAATCCCTATGTGATGGGCTATCAGGGCATGCTCAGCGCCGCCAGCATCCTCCAGGGCAAGGAAATCGTCGGCGACAAGAACTACGACACCGGCGTCACCGTGGTGGATAAGGCATACATCGCGGAAAATAATCTGCTGGCCAAGTAACAATCAACATTCAACCGGGGTTCCGGATAACTCCGGAACCCCTTTCTTCTGGGAAGGAATCGCATGGAACAGATCAAAGCCAAAGACTCATCCCTTCCGGTTCGCGCTGTGCTGCTGGATTTTGACGGTACGATTTCCACCCTGCGCCATGGGTGGGAGCAGGTGATGGCTCCCTTCATGACCGAGTGCCTGGGCGCGGACAGCGGCCTGCTGGTTCAGCGCTATATTGACGAGTCCGCAGGCATTCAGACCATCTACCAGATGAAGTGGCTGGCTGAGCAAGTGAACGCGCGCGGCGGGCAGGCCCCGGACCCCTGGGTATACAAGGCTGAGTATAACCGCCGGCTGATGCTTGGCGTGGAAAAAAAGCGCCGGGATATATTAGCCGGACGCGCTCACCCGGACGCGTATCTCATCCGCGGCGCCAAAGAATTTTTGTCCGCGCTGCGGGCACTTGGCGTGGCGCTGCATGTAGCAAGCGGCACAGACCACCCGGATGTCACGCGAGAGGCGGAACTGCTGGGTGTGGCGAAGCTGGTGGATACCATCACCGGCGCGCCGGCGGGCGAGGAAAGCTGCTCAAAAGAAAAGGTGCTGCGCCGCCTGGCGCAGGATAAAGGGCTGCGCGGCCGTGAAG
>CAYZRZ010000178.1:0-3166 GCA_964480995.1 uncultured Christensenella sp. | reverse complement strand
GTTTTACGAGGGGGAGGGCGGGCTGAAGCTGTGCGCGCCGGACCCGCGCAGCGCCTTCGTGGTCTATGACGACACGGTGGAGCACCGGCCCCTGATGGGCGTGCTGCTCAGCGCGGAGCGGGACGCCCGGGGCAGGGCAGCGGGCGGCATAGCGGCAGTGTACCTGCCGGGTAAAACGCTTTGCTGGCGGCTGAGAAGGGGCGTGCCGGAGGGAGAGCCTGTCAGGGAAGATAACCCCTTCACCCGCGTGCCGATGGTGGAGTACCGCAATAACGAGGAGGAGCGCTGCGACTTTGAGGAGGTTCTGGGGCAGATCGACGCCTACGACCTGCTGGGCAGCGACCGGGTGAACGACAGGATACAGTTCGCCGATGCTCTGCTGGTGCTGACCGGGGTGGCGGGCGTGGGGACGTCGGAGGATATCTACGACTTCCGAGGCGGGCTCAAGAGATTGCGCCAGGACAGGACACTCAGCCTGCCCGACAGCGACGCCAAGGCCGAATGGCTGGTGAAAAACCCGATGGAGAAGGATATCGACGTGCTGCGCAAGGCGCTGGCGGAGGATATCCACAAGTTTTCCATGACGCCGGACTTCTCGGATGAACGCTTCGCGGGCAACCTGTCCGGTGTCGCCATCCGCTACAAGCTCTTCTGCCTGGAGCAGAAGACGCGCCTGAAGGAGCGCTGGCTGGTCAGCGGCCTGCGCGAGCGGGCCAGGGTGGCCCAGGGTTGGATGCAGGCCATGGGGATGCCGCCAATCGACGCGGAGGAACTGGAGATCAGCCTGAAAAGGCGTTTGCCTTACCAACAGTGACGAGGAGAGGACGGAGGGATGGGGGACGGGGGCTGCGTCTCTCACAGAGACACAGGGGACGGAGGAGAGTGGAGAGGATTATTCAAATATATAGAGAGTTTCCTCCTCCGTGCCTCTCAGTGACTCTGTGTTCTCCAAGGAAACGTGCCCTCACACAGAGACAAAGAAACATAGAGAATTATCTATAGGAATGAATAATCCTGTACAAACATAAAAATCAAGGGAGAGACCAATGAGAAAGAAGAAGGAAACGGAACCCATGGACGCCATGAACAGGGAAGCGGAAGAGAACGAACTACCTGAGGAAGTGGAAGCCCTGAACAGCGATCAGACAGATGAGTCTGAGGAACTGGAGGAGATTGACCTCTTTATACCGGGGGATGAGGAGGAGGGAATCCCGCCTGCAGGCGCGCCTGCCGGGGTGGATGCAGTTGCGGAACCTGTGGCGCAAAAGGCGGCTGAGCCTGCGGCTATCCAGGGCCCGCCGCCCCCGCCCGCGGTGCCGGTGACGCGGGGAAGAGCGCCGGAGGCGCAGCCGCCCAAGGCCTATATCCGCCCCAGGCCGGATGCCCTTAACCTGAGCTATGGCATCAGGGCTGCCCTGTACCTGAACGACAAGGATGAATACAGATCAATGATAGGAGGAAACAGACAATGGAAGTAAGCAAGACGAGCAACATGATCATCCCCGAGGTGATCAGCGACATGGTGGATGAGCAGTACGGCCGCAGGATCAGCCTGCTGCCGCTGGCCCAGGCGGATGACGGCCTGGTGGGCAAGCCCGGCGATACCCTGAAGTTCCCCGCCTTCCGCTACATCGGCAAGGCCGAGCAGGTGGAAGAAAACGGGCAGGTGCAGGCAGGCGTGCTGAGCGCCGATACGGTATCGGCCACGGTGAAAAAGTACGCCAAGGCGGTGCGCATCACCGATGAGGCCCGTCTTTCCGGCTACGGCGACCCGGTGGGCGAGGCGGCCAGGCAGCTGGCCCACGCCATCGATCACGCGGTGGATGACGCGCTCTACGGCGTCCTGCGGGAGGTGAGCTACAGCCGCAAGGCGGCTGTAGCTGCCATGAGCAGCGAATCGGTGGCCGATGGCCTGGCGCTGTTTGAGGATGACCAGGACGGCGAGAAGGTGCTGCTGACGGACGCCGCGGGCTTTAACCAGCTGCGCCGGGACCCTAACTACCTGCGCGGCGGCGACCTGGCCCAGAAGAGCGTGTTCAGCGGCGAAGTCGGCGAGATCTGGGGCTGCCGCATCGTCATCTCCTCCGCCATCCGGCACGACCCGGTCACGAAGGAAAAGCAGCACTTCATCATCAAGCCGGGTGCCTTGCGCCTGGTGAACAAGACCGGCACGCAGGTGGAGGTGCAGCGCGAGCCTGAGTACATGCGCGATACCGTCTACTGCTCCAAGCACTGCGCGGCCTATCTCTACGACGCGGGCAAGGTGGCGGCGCTGACAGAGTATACGGGCATGCAGGCGCTGGACCCGGCTTGCGGCATCCGCATCGATACCGTCGGCGCCGAGAAGCGCCTGTACATCCCGGATGACATGCAGGCGGCCGCCGGAAGCCAATGGATGTATGTCACCGGCGACAGCACGGCCCCCGGCGGGCAGTACGGCACGGCGCTGTCGGGCGCCAGGAATTATGAGGGCAACGGAGTCGCCCTTGTCACCGGCGGCAAGACCTACGCCCACCTCTACCTGACGGGCGAGGACCTGAAGCCCGTGAAGGTGCTCACCCTGGCGCTGGGGGTGTGAGCTTGAGCGAACACATTGACCTGCTGCCCCGCCTGCGGCGCAGCCTGCCGGGGGAAGAGCAGGCCCCGGACGACCTGCTGAATGAAATGCTCCTTCAGGCGGGGGAGATGATCATGGCCTACACCCGTCGCGACAGGATGCCCCAAGGGCTTTACGGAGCGCAGATCCGCCTGGCGGTGGTGCTCTATAACCGCCTGGGCACGGAGGGCGAGAGTATCCGCCGCGAGGGCGGGGCGCTGATGCACTTTGAAGGCCTGCCCCGCATGCTGGAAGCCCAGCTGCGCCCCTGGCGGCTGGGGAGGGCGGTGCCCTGATGCGCAACATGGTGCGCTATGAGATGCCCATCCGCGTGGTGCCGGTGCGGCCTGTCACGGGCCTGACCGGCGGGGTGGTGCAGGCGGAACAGCCGGACCTGGCCTACCTGATGATGGCCAGCGTGCGCCCCGACAGGCGCAGCGAGCGGCGCCTTCAGGGCAGCCTGCGCCCCAGGGAGCGGCGGCTGCTCTTCCCCCACGGGGAAACGCCTGCCAAACAGGGCGATCACCTGTACATGCCGGAGGATAACCGCGTGTGGCGCTGCATGCAGCG
>CAYZRZ010000177.1:0-3205 GCA_964480995.1 uncultured Christensenella sp. | reverse complement strand
GTACAGGCCAAGCCCAAGCAATACGGCCCCAAGCAGCGCGAAAACGATGATATGCGTCATCATGCGCTGTATGCCGGGCCGCCTCTTTTTGACGGCGGGTCGCGTGGTCTGCTGCATCAGAAGCGTGCCCCCGTATTTAAGTCAAACACGAAGGTGCCGCGGCCGCGCAGGCTCAGGTGGACGGTGTCGCCTCTCCTGAGCCCGTAATCCGAAGAGATATAGGCCCTGAAGCTGTGGCCGCCAAAGTCCAGCTGGGCCATTTCTTCCTTGCCCATCTGATACACATTCTCCACCTGGCATGTCATGCGGTCAGGCGACGATCCGTCCTCCACGATAAAGCTTTCGGCGCGGATGGCCAGATTGACCGCCGTTTCATCGGGTACCCGCTCAAACTCAGGCAGGGAAAGCGCAACGCCTTGTTCCGTCCTGAATACGCCCTTTGTGATCAAGCCCGGTATGTTGTTGATCGGCGGATTGCCCAGGAAGTCCGCCACAAACTGATTGGAGGGCTCGTTATACAGCGCCTGGGGCTGGGCATGCTGCTGCAGGAGACCGTCTTTCATCAGGACTATGTGATCTGAAATGGACATGGCTTCTTCCTGATCATGGGTCACAAAAATGGTCGTTACCCTGGTCTCCTGCTGGATGCGCCGGATCTCTTCACGCATCTCAAGGCGCAGGCGCGCGTCCAGGTTGGAAAGCGGTTCGTCCAGCAGCAGGAGGCGGGGGTTCTTCACCAGGGCTCTGGCAATCGCGACGCGCTGCTGCTGGCCCCCCGACAATTGCTTGGGCTTGCGGCCCAGCATGTCCTGCATATGGACAAGCCTGGCCATTTCCATAGCTCTTGTCTCCCGCTGTGCCTTGGGGATCTTTTGAATCTCCAGGGGAAAGCAGATATTGCCCAGCACCGTCATGTGCGGGTAAAGCGCGTAGTTTTGAAATACCAGGCCAATGCCGCGTTGTTCAGGGGCGATGTCCGTTACATCCTCATCATCAAAAATGATCTTGCCCTTTGTAACGGGCAGGATGCCCGCGAGCATGTTGAGCACCGTGCTTTTGCCGCAGCCCGAAGGGCCCAGCAGGCATACGAGCTCGCCATCCTCCAGGATGACACTGAAGTTGTCCACCGCCGTAAAGTGGCCGAATTTTTTGGTAAGGTTCTCCATCACAACGCGCATAGCCGAACTCTCCGATTCATAAAATGAAAAGAAGGGGCTGCTGGCGCGCAGCAGCCCCCGGAGGTTGATTACTTTCCTTGCAGGGCGGCGTTGGATACGGTGACAGCCTCGGTCCAGGCCTCATCAACCGTCATATCGCCAAGCGCGGCTTTCTCGATCGCGGCCTTCAGCGCGTTGCGGACAACATTCGCGCCTTCAACTGCGGGCAGCGAGCCGGCAACATCCAGGTTCTCGGCCACGGCGTTCAGCGCTTGGGCAGCCAGGGTATCCTGAGCGACATAGGCCTTGTATGCGTCGGTTTCCTTGGTCCAGCTGTAGGGGGCCAGAGCCGTCACGGCCTCAACCCAGCCGGCGTTCACGTCGGCGGAGATGAAGTACTTCACGAACTCATAGGCAGCCTGGGCCCTCGCGTCATCCTTGTAGTAGAACACGATGGGGCCGCGGTTCCAGGAAGGATACCAGGTAGCGGCGGGGACCGGCGCCATGGCGAACTCAAACTTGCCATCGGCGGGGGTGATGTAGGGATAGCCGGCGGAGGAGCCGATGTAGCTGGCAACAATGCCCGCGTTGAAGTCTTCGGAGAAGTAGTTGCCGGTGGACTTCACGAGGAAGTAGCCGTTCTTCACCATGTCAACCAGCCACTGGATCTTCGCGCGTACTTCGGGCGTATCAAACAGGACGGCTTTGTTCGCCACGTCGATGTAGCCCGCGCCGGGGGTCTCCATGATGAACATCTGGACCAGGTCGGTCAGGCTGTCGCAGCCAAGCGCGGCGATGCCCTTCTGCTCCTTGATGGTCTTGGCGGCCGCTTCCATCTCTTCCCAGGTGGTGGGGACGGCGATCTTCAGCTCATCAAACAGGGTCTTGTTGTAGAAGAGGATCGGGCCGGTGGTATAGGCGGGCAGGTAGTGGATACCGCCGTCTTCAAAGGCCTTGACTTCGCCGTTCATGACGCCGTCAACCAGGGAGCCTTCAAAGCCCTCGATGCCGATCTCTTCATCGTAAATATACTGGGAAAGGTCTGCCAGGTAGCCGCCCTTGACATAGCTGGCGGCCTCTGAGGCATAGTTGAAAATGATGTCGGGGCCGACGCCCGCGATCACGGAGTTCTTCACGCTGTCCAGGAAGCCGTCATAGGGCTGGCTGAGCAGTTCGATCTCATACTTGTCCTGGGAGGCGTTAAAGCCGGCGACAGCCTTGGCAAGGTATTCTTCCTGGCCTTTGGTGAAGGTGTGCCAGATGGCAGCCTTGGCCTTATCGGCGGCGGGCAGCACCTGCGCGACAGCTTCCTCAACCTTTTCTTCGGTTGCGGCAGCGACTTCCTCAACCTTTGCTTCGGTTGCGGCGGCAACTTCCTCAACCTTTTCTTCGGTTGCGGCGGCAACTTCCTCAACCTTTTCTTCGGTTGCGGTGGCCGCGGTCTCAACGGTCTCCTTGACCTCCTCAACAGCAGCGGCCACAGCGGCGGCAACTACCGGCGCTTCGCTTGCTTCAGCTGCGGCAACAACCGGAGCTTCACTTGCCTCGGCAGCGGGGGCGGCGGTGACGGGCACCTCAGTGGGGGCCTGCGTGGGCGCTTCCGTCGCGGGGACTTCTGTCGGCGTCTCAGTGGGGGCTTCGGTGGGCACCTCAGTGGCGGGAACATCCGTAACCACAACTGCCTCAGGAGTCGGCGATGCTTCCACAGGCGCCGCAGGTGCCGGTTTAGTGGCGAAATAGATGCCGACCGCGGCGGCAACGACCAGAACGACCACTAATATGGTGGACCATGTTTTCTTGGACATAATATCCTCCCTGATGTTGTTTTGAGGGAACCCGCCTCATAATAGCATGAAAGCGCGTCACTCAAGGCCGTCAGTATTATACCCGCTCATAAAGGGGTTTACAAGCGCAATAAATTGTCAATGGCTCGCAAGCCCTTGTTTTACGCAGAATTTACGCGGATGGGGGTGATCATGCCGCCTCAAACTGGGCCGCGTACAGCGCGGCGTAGAAACCCTTCTTTTTCATCAGATCTTCATGCCTGC
>CAYZRZ010000176.1:0-3220 GCA_964480995.1 uncultured Christensenella sp. | reverse complement strand
AATGCATAAATTGCCGCCGGCAAGGGCTTGACAGGGCATATTTTGCATACTACAATATCCACATCAAGCGTAAGCGCAGGGAAGGAGGCTCGCCATCATGAAACTGAAGGCCATGGGTATGTCAATGATGATGCGCAGCTTTACACCGCGCTTATTGCGTCGCGCCGCTTGATCATTGCCATTTGATCGCAAGCCCGCTTCCCTTAAGTGCGAAGCGGGCTTTTTTATACACAAATGTGAGGGGATAACGTGATAGAACAGCCGCTGATCCGGATAAGGGAATTGTCCAAGGTATACAGCACGCCGGAGGGTGAGGTCGTAGCGCTCGACCGAGTCAGCCTGGATGTGCGAAAGGGCGAAATCTATGGCGTCATCGGCATGAGCGGGGCGGGAAAGTCGACACTGATCCGCTGCATCAACCGGCTTGATGTGCCCACGGGCGGCGAAGTGCTCTACCGCGGGCAGGATGTCCTCAAGATGAGCAGGCCTGATCTGCTCAAGCTCCGCCGGAAGGTGAGCATGATCTTTCAGCAGTTCAACCTCCTGATGCAGCGTACCGTCGGAGAAAATGTGCGCTACCCCCTTGAAATTGCGGGATTGCCCCGCCGGGAGGCGGACAAGCGGGTGATGGATCTGCTTGAGATCGTCGGCCTTCAGGACAGGGCGAAGGCCTATCCGGCCCAGCTGTCCGGCGGCCAGCGTCAAAGAGTCGCCATCGCCAGGGCGCTTGCAAGCCAGCCCGAGGTGCTTCTCAGCGATGAGGCTACCAGCGCGCTGGATCCCATGACCACGCAAGCCATCCTGAATCTCCTCAAGGACATCAACCGCCGCCTTGGCATCACGGTGATCCTCATCACCCATGAGATGGCTGTGATCCGCCAGATCTGCGATCGTGTCACCATCCTGGACGGAGGCCGTATCGCAGAAGAAGGCACGGTGGATGAGGTCTTCATGCACACCAAGTCGGAGGCGGGCCGCAGACTGTTTGGAAACGCGCCCCAGGTGCCCGAAGATGAGCCCCAGGGCCCGGCGATCCGCCTGGTGTTTGACGGTTCCTCGGTGGACAGGCCCATCATCGCCACCGCTGTGAAAGAGCTGGGCATCATGATCAACATCCTCTCGGCGGATATGAAGCAGATCGGCGGCAAGACCTACGGCCAGATGCTGATCCGCATGCCGGACGATGAAGAAACAAGCCGAAAGCTCGCGGATTTCCTGACGCAGGAAAATATCGCGTTTAAGGAGGTGAATATCAAATGAGTCAGGCGCAATGGGCGAATCTTCTGCTGGGCGGTCTGTGGGACACACTCTACATGACCATCCCCTCTACCTTGTTGTCCTATCTCGTTGGTATGCCGCTTGGCATTCTCTTTGTCGTCACCGGCAAGGAGCATATTATGTCCCGCCCGCGGCTGAACGCCGGCCTGGGCGTCAT
The DNA here is from genome assembly GCA_964480995.1 of uncultured Christensenella sp. Taxonomy (GTDB): domain Bacteria; phylum Bacillota; class Clostridia; order Christensenellales; family Aristaeellaceae; genus UBA1038. The sequence continues at coordinate 1,785 of CAYZRZ010000176.1, read as the reverse complement.
CATCAACTTCCTGCGTTCCATCCCCTTTATCATTCTGCTGGCGATGCTGATCCCTGTCACCCGCATCGTCATGGGCTCGGGCATCGGCACCAGAAGCCTGATCTTCCCCCTCGTGATCAGCGCCTTCCCCTTCGTAGCCCGCATGGTGGAGGGGAGCCTCAATGAAGTTGACCGCGGGGTGATCGAAGCGGCGCAGTCCATGGGCTCAACCGCGGGGCAGATCATCTTCAAGGTCCTGCTGCCCGAGGCGCTTCCATCCCTGTTAAACGGCGCGGCCATTGTCACGGTCACTATCCTGGGCTATACAGCCATGGCGTCGGCGGCTGGCGGCGGCGGCTTGGGATCCATCGCCATCACCAAGGGTCTCAACGTACGAAAGATGGATATCATGTACGCGGCCTCTATCACACTGGTTGCCCTGGTTCAGATCATCACTATCACCGGCAACAGAGCCACCCGGAAAATCGATCACCGCAAACGCTGAGCGTTTTAATTGAAAGGAGCATCCCATGAAAAAGCTTATTGCATTGGCACTTGTCCTGGTCCTGTCACTGACCCTTGCCTCCGCCCTTGCCGAAAACAAAAAGATTGTGATCGGCGCGACCCCCAGCCCCCACGTCATCATCCTTGAGCAGATCGCTGAGGATCTAAAAGCTTTGGGCTATGACCTGGAGATCCAGACTTTCACCGAATATCCCATCCCCAACCCCGCGACGGCGGCCAAGGAACTGGATGCCAACTACTTCCAGCACCTGCCCTACCTGAATGCTTATAACACCGCTGTGCCGGAAGCTGAGCAGCTGGCGGCTGTCATCCCTGTGCATTACGAGCCCTACGGCCTTTACGCGGGCACCAAGGCGAGCCTTGATGAACTGGCCGACGGCGACAGCATCGCCATCACCAATGACCCCTCCAACGAAACCCGCGCCCTGCTTCTTCTGCAGGATGCCGGCCTGATCACGCTGCCTGAAGGCACAAACGCTGACAGCACCCTGACGGTCCTGGATATCGTGGACAACCCCAAGAACCTGGACATTAAAGAGCTGAACGCCGAGCTGATCCCCTCTGCTTTGGGCGATGTGGCCTTCGCTGTCATCAACGGCAACTTTGCCATCGGCGCCGGGCTCAGCCCCGCCGAGGACGCTCTGTTCCTTGAGCCGGCCGACGGCGAAACAGGCATCACCTACACCAACTACATCGTGGTGCGCACCGAGGACGCGGAAGCGGACTTCGTTGCGGCGCTGCGCAAGGTGCTCTATACCCAGAAGGTGAAGGACTTTATCCTGAACTATGAGGACTTCAAGGGCGGCGTCATCCCGACTTTTGAGATCGCCGAATAATACCCGGTCAGTGCCTAAAAACTGATTTACTCTTTCGGGATATAGACAAAGCGGTTTTAGCGATTAAGTTAAAACCGCTTTGTCTGCGTTCTGAATCTGTGAAAGCTGCCTTTCTATCAAGATGAACAGAGCGAAATGACCTGCTGTTTCCGCTGGATGGAATGCCCCAGCGTAGGGAGGATCATGTGAAAGAAGAATTACTTGACTTATACCCGTGATTCCGCCTATACTGCCTCAAACAAAGAGATGGAGGAACACCGTGAGACCCGTAGTTCAGTTGATCAGCTATACCGGCCAGGCTGCCTATGCGTATCGCGGGCAGCCCGGAGTTTTGCTGACGCGTTAGGTTCACAGCTTAGCGGCACAGCGGCTCAGGACTTTTTGCTCTGAGCCTAAACTCCCGCTGATTTATAGCGTGTTAGGATCAATCGAGAACGCTTCAAGT
>CAYZRZ010000175.1:0-3239 GCA_964480995.1 uncultured Christensenella sp. | reverse complement strand
CTGGAAAAGGTGGGCTGAGGATGGACAGGACAGCCCGGGGCCTGCTTTTGACAGCCAAGCCCCTGACAGATGAAGAGCAACGCGCGATTGAAGAGAAGTTCAGCAATATGCTGAATCTCCAGGTCAGCCTGACCCAGTGCGTGCACGAGGAGCTGATCGGCGGCGTTCGCGTCGAGCTGCTGGGCCGTGTATATGACGGCAGCGTGCAGGCGCAGCTGCGCCATGTGCTCAAGACCCTGCAGGATGAGGAGGACGCGCATGCTTGATTGGAAGAACGTAGCGGCGGAGCTGAAGAACCGCCTGGATGGCTACGAGCGCAGGACCGATATACGCGGCGCGGGCGTGGTTCTCTCCGCCGGCGACGGCGTCGTCCAGCTGGACGGGCTGGGCGGCTGCAAATTAAACGAGCTGCTCGAGTTTGACTCGGGCGCCTATGCCATCGTCATGAACCTGGAGGAGGACCGCGTGGGCGCGGTGCTTCTTGGCAATGACGCGCAGGCTGCCGTCGGCATGCGGGCCTACGGCACAGGCCAGGTGCTCTCTGTCCCCGTGGGCAAGGAGCTGCTGGGCCGCGTGGTCAGCCCCCTGGGCCAGCCGCTTGACAACCTGGGGCGCGTGCACACCCAGTCGCTCAGGCCGCTGGAATCTCCGGCCCCCGGTATTCTGGACCGCAAGCCCGTATCAAAGCCCATGGAAACCGGCCTGATGGCCATCGACGCCATGGTGCCCATCGGACGCGGCCAGCGCGAGCTGATCATCGGCGACCGCCAGACGGGCAAAACCTCAGTGGCGGTGGATACCATCCTCAATCAGGCGGGCAAGAACATTGCCTGCATCTATGTCGCCATCGGGCAGAAGGCTTCCAGCGTCGCCCAGATCATCGAAAAACTGCGCGTCGCGGGTGCTATCGATTACACCATCATTGTCTGCGCCACGGCCAGCGACTCCGCGACCATGCAGTACATCGCCCCCTACGCGGGCTGCGCGATGGCCGAATGGTTTATGGAAAACGGCCGCGACGCGCTGGTTGTATATGATGACCTGACCAAGCACGCGGTGTCCTACCGCGCCATGTCGCTCCTGCTTCGCCGCCCGCCGGGCCGCGAGGCCTATCCGGGCGATGTATTCTACCTGCACTCAAGGCTGCTTGAGCGAGCCGCATGTCTGTCCGACGCGCGCGGCGGCGGCACCATGACCGCCCTGCCGATCATCGAGACGCAGGCCGGCGACATATCCGCCTATATCCCCACCAACGTCATCTCCATCACCGACGGGCAGATCTTCCTGGATACGGAGCTGTTCCGCGAAGGCATGCGCCCCGCCGTATCGGGCGGTTTATCGGTCAGCCGCGTGGGCGGCGCCGCCCAGGAAAAGGCCATGCGCAAGGTATCCGGCCAGCTGCGGCTGGAACTGGCGCAGTACAGGGAACTGCAGGTGTTTGCCCAGTTCTCTTCCGACATGGATGAGAGCACGCAGGACATGCTGCGCTACGGCGGCATTTTAAGCGAACTGCTTAAGCAGAAAAACGATGCGCCGCTGTCAATGCCCGTGCAGGTCGCCCTTCTTTACGCGGCGACCCGCGGCATCCTCTCCCACATGACGCCCACCCCCGAGATCCGCGCCTTCAAAAAGGAGTTTCCGGCCTACCTGACCGGTACGCATCCGCATGTGGTGCACAGCCTTCAAAAAAGCGGCGAGCTGCCCCCGGAGGCGGAGGAAGAGCTGGTGCTTGCCATCCGCGGGTGGGAAGCGGAGTATCTGGCCCGTCAGGCCGCGGACGCCCTATGAACTCGATAGCGGAAGTGCGCCACCACATCGGCGTTGTGCGCGATACGGGCAAGATCACCAAGGCCATGTACCTGATCTCATCGGCCAAGATGAAGAAGGCCATGCGCATGCACGATCAGAATCTGATCTATCTGCGGCGCGTGCGCTCGGGGATACGCTTTATCATCGAAAGCTCGAACATCAAGATCAGAAACCCCTATTACCGCCAGCACGGCAAGAAGGCCGGTTTTCTGGTGATAGCCGGGGATAAGGGCCTGTGCGGCAGCTACAACAGCGAAGTATTGAAGCTGGCCCGCCGCACCATCATGGATGGCGGCCTGGATGTACGGCGGGTATTTACCGTCGGCCACATGGCGGAAGATTACATCAACCGCCTGGGCGTCAAGACAGATCTTGACTATGTGCACATCATACAGGATCCCACACTCGACAACGCGCGCGAGATCACAATGAGGTTCTGCGAATTGTTCCGCTCCAAGGAACTCGACGAGGTCTACGTGATCTATACCATCATGGAAAAGATTGGCCAGTGGCAGCCAAGCGTGCTTCGCCTGCTGCCCATTCTGCCTGAGGACTTCAAGGACGCGGATATCTACCACACCCCCACAGGCGGCCTCAGCTTCCATCCCACTGCCCCCGAGGTGCTTGACGCCATGGTGCCCGACTATCTCATCGGCGTCGTGTACTCGGCGCTGGTGCAGTCCTACGCCTGCGAGCACAACGCCCGCATGACGGCGATGGACGCGGCCACCAGAAACGCCAACGACATGCTGGGCAGGCTGAGCCTGGATCTGAACCACGCCAGGCAGGCCGTCATCACCCAGGAAATATCAGAGATCATCGCGGGCAGCCCGCAGCCCAATAGCTGAAAGCAGGAGAGTTTATGGCAAACGGAACAGTGCAAAGAATCATCGGCCCGGTGCTGGACGTGGCCTTCCCCGCGGGGGAGTTTCCGCCGATCAATACCCTGCTGTATGTACAGGATAAGGACAGGGAGGTGGCCGTCGAGGTCAGCCAGCACCTGGCCGGCGCGGTGCGCTGCATCGCGCTGGAGGCAACGGAAGGCCTGTCGCGCGGATTGCCCGTGCGCTCCACCGGCAGCCCCATCACCGTGCCGGTCGGCTTGGGGATGCTGGGCCGCACGCTGGACGTGCTGGGCCGCCCCATCGACGGCAAGGGCGAGGTGAACGCCAGCGAGCGCATGCCCATCCACCGCGCGGCACCCAGCTTCGCCAGCCAGAAGCCCGTGACCGAGATATTCGAGACCGGCATCAAGGTGATCGACCTCCTGGCGCCCTACGCCAAGGGCGGCAAGATCGGCTTGTTCGGCGGCGCGGGCGTGGGCAAGACGGTGCTGATCCTGGAATTGATCCACAACATCGCCACCGCGCACGGAGGCTACTCCATATTCACAGGCGTGGGCGAGCGCAGCCGCGAGGGCAATGACCTGC
>CAYZRZ010000174.1:0-3282 GCA_964480995.1 uncultured Christensenella sp. | reverse complement strand
AGAAAGGTGGACTCTAAGGGATAACTGCCTCGGGAAATCATAGGCGCCCGATGTTTCACGTGAAACATCGGGCGTTGTTATTATTAGCCTGAAGCATGGAAAGCATCCGCGGCGGATCAGCAAAAACTTTAGAAAAACAGCTACATAAATATTTGCGTATAAAAACTAAAAAATTTCACTTGCCATGTGAAAAGCGCTTCCATTTTACAGAAAGTAGTGATAAAATTATTATAAATCAATCGTCTTGTTGTTTGAGCTGCCCTGAGCGGACAATAATTGTAGAGGAGTATCTATCATGGGCAAATTAATTGATGAACTTAAAGACATGGGATTTGAGTTCCAAGAGGGCAACCTCGTGATGGAAGTTGAGGTTGCGGGGAAAACGGTCGAGATACACGATCTGCGCGTGAAGTCATCAGAGGGACAGATTATACTTCTGAAGCGGGATATGACGCCGATGCTCTTCCCCGGCAAGGACAGGGATGATGTGCGCACCGCCTGCGGTGACGTTTACCGTGATTTCTATGAGCTGGATGAAGAAGGCATGGCAATGCTGCTGTACAACCATACGCTGCGCACCCATCAGTATCTGGATGAGCAGCGCCAGCGCATCGGCTTGATTTCCATCAAGGAAGGCCCGGCGGAAAGTTTCTTTGTACTTGACGAGTTTGACGTGGGCATGGGCATCGGCCTGATTGAGACAGGCCGTTACGCGGACGGACGATTTGTGGCGCAGAGCGCCAGCGAGGCCTTCTATGAAGACGCGGACGTATTGCGCATGCACTTTACCCACCTGCCTGATGAAAAGGATGTGGAGGATGCCCTTCTTATTCGCAAGACGGAGCGGGATTTTAAGCTTGGCCGCCACCGTGAGACCTTTGAGTGTGAGGATTGCGGCAGAAAGAGACATTGGCTTGATATTCCGGGAACAATGAAAGAAAAGCTGAACCTGCGCCTGATGCGCAAGTGCGGCTGCCAATAAATAGAAAGCAAGGAGTATTTGTGATGGAAGAGATGGAAATTAACGAGAAGGAGCGGGCAAGCGACGCCATGATGCGCCGCATGCCGGCCTACTACCGGAGGCTGCAGGAACTGGAAGGGCTGGGCTTCACCGTGATCTCCTCCAAGGAACTGGCCAGGAGAATGGGACTGACCGACTCGCAGATCCGCCACGACTTCAACGCCTTCGGCGGTTTCGGCCGCCGCGGCCGCGGGTATACGGTGGAGCTGCTGCGCAAATCCATCGGCGACATTCTGGATATCAACCGCAAGCACGATATGATCATCATCGGTTCCGGCAATATGGGCAAAGCGCTTGCCCAGTACAAAGGCTTCGGCGAGAACGGCTTCAACCTGGCCGCGATGTTTGACGCTGACAGCGAGCTGGTCGGCAAGCGCTTCGGCGGCGCGCGGGTTTACGCGATCAATGGCTTGCCCAAGTATTTGCAGAAGCATCCCGCCGATATTGCTGTCATTGCCACCCCTGCCAATGCCGCTCAGTCACTCGTTGAGCCGCTGGTGCAGGGCGGCGTAAAGGGCATTTGGAATTTCGCGGCGGTGGATGTGACGGTTCCGCCGGAAATCATTGTCAATAACGTCCACCTGACTGACAGCCTGATGATGCTCACTTTCCGCATGCATGAAAAGGTCGTGCTGGAAGAAAACAAGAGCTGGGTAAGCAGCGAAACATAAATTGCCTATGCAGCAAAGAGCCTTACGCCGCCGCGCGTGAGGCTTTTTGTTGTCCTTAGAATGTTTCACGTGAAACATCCCTCATCCGGTTTCCAAAAAAATATCCGGCACGAGGAATCGTACCGGACGGAAAAGAAGGCGGGAAACGTCAGATCTTGGCGACCAGGGCGTCCACGACAGACTTGAGCAAGGCTCGGGTGTCCTCATTCTTGACCTTGCCGCTCTCATCAAGCAATCCCATCACGCTGCCGATGTATGCTTCAGGCTGCTGCACGGGCTGAACGTTCAGGAAGGTCAGCACCTGGCGCAGGTGATGGTTGGCGCCGAAGCCTCCGATCGCGCCGGGGGAGACGCTGACGACGGCGGCATGCTTGCCATTCCACTTGTTGGAGCCATAGGGGCGGGACGCCACATCCAGCGCGTTCTTGATCGCGGCGGGGAAGGAGCGATTATACTCCGGCGTGGCGAAAATAAAGGCGTCGCAGTCTTCTACCTGCTTGCGGAAATTTCTATAGCTTTCGGGGGTCGCGCCGGGCGCTTCATAATCCTGGTCAAACAGGGGAAGCTGGGCAATCTCCAGAAATTCACCCTCATAGCCCTCAGGGAGCTGGGCTTTCAATTCATTCGCGATGCTGCGGGTAAAACTGCCTTTGCGCAGACTGCCGACAATAATGCCGATCTTCTTAGACATTGATATCAAATCCTTTCATAACACCGGTGTCTTTACCGGATATAGAATATATACCCATGGGGAATTCTGTTTAGTCACTAAACTTTTCTGTCGCGTGATCGATGCATCCTTTCAGCATCAAATGAACGTGATCGTCGGCGATGGTGTAAAAGACCATCTTGCCGCGCCTCTCGGCCCTGACCAGGCTGTTCTCGCGAAGCTTTCTCAACTGGTGGCTGACGGCGGACTTGGTCATCCGCAAAGCGGCGGCCAGGTCGCACACGCACATTTCAGCCCGGTCCAATGACCAGAGGATCTTAAAACGCGTTCCGTCACCCATCACCTTGAAAAAGGTCGCGGCGTCATCAAATACCTTTTCCTCAGGCATCTGATCCATCACGCTTTTCACAACGTCCTCATGGATGACGCTGCACGAACACGAATACGCCGGGTCCCTGTCAGCCATGGGCATCCCTCCTTGTTCCTGTGGCTATCGTAGCACGAAAGCGCAAGGGGCGCAATTGCCGCGCAACTTTTGAGAATGTGTTGTCTTACCATCTGTTTGCCGATATAATGGCGAACAGGCTAATAATATCAAAGGGGGAGCCGCGGGAAAGGTCCGCGGCGCAGCGTATGAAGGAACAATTGCAAAAACGCTATGGCCTGCCCATGGCCATAGCCATGGTGGTCGGCATCGTGATCGGCAGCGGCGTGTTCTTCAAGGCGGAAACCGTGCTCAAGGCGACGGGCGGCGATGTGCTGACCGGTATTCTGGCCTGGGCCATTGTCGGCGTGGTGATGATGATCTGTGCCTATACCTTTTCCATCATGGCTTCCCGCTATGAGAAAGTCAACGGCGTGGTGGACTTGAGTTTCCGTACAGCGCCAACGAGAAGCGAGGATATCATCTGAAAATCATG
>CAYZRZ010000173.1:0-3287 GCA_964480995.1 uncultured Christensenella sp. | reverse complement strand
GCATAGACCAGTACAACCAGATCAGCATCATGGTCAACGGCGAGGCCGGGCGGCTGGTGCCTCAGGAGGCTATAACGGCCCTTTATAATGATTTGGATACCTATGACAAGCTTGTTCAAACGGCAACGTCATCAACGCTTGAGATACGAACAAGCCTTACATTGCATTTGACAGCGCTGCAGCAGTCCTTAGCGTTTTAGCAAGAATTCGGATACCGGGCCCTTCAATATGCCGAAAAGCCAGTAAGGCATCAGCTTTCGTATTAAATACGCCGAAAACAGCCGAACCGGAGCCGCTCATTTGAGCAAACAAGGCTCCGTTATTTTTTAGTGTTTCGATGAGCCGGCTGATTTCGGGAAGCATACCGGCGGCGGGGGCTTGCAGGCTGTTAACTCCAACTTGATTCAGAAGATCCCAGCGGCCGCTGGCGATGGCCGCTGCGGCATCGTTCAAGCGAGAAACTGCGGAACCGGCATGATGGTATCCGGCAAACACGTCTTTTGTACTCAGGGAAGCTTCCGGCTTGAGGAGAATAAGCCAGGCCTCCTGCTGAAAATCGACTTTATGCACTTGTTCGCCAATACCTCTGACAATTGCCGGGCCGGATTCAAGGCAATATGGCACATCAGCCCCGATCTGAAGACCGATCTGCTGCAGGTGGTGAAGCGGGTAATTCAGGCCCCACAGCCGGTTGAGGCCTGTTAAAACGGCGGCGGCATCCGCGCTGCCGCCGCCTAATCCGGCGCCTATGGGGATACGCTTTTCCAGTTTGATGTCTGCCCCCTGCGTTGTTCCGCTGCGCGTTTGCAGTAGCCGCGCCGCTTTGATAATAAGATTGTCATCTGAGATACTCAAAGCGTCTGATCCTGTGATATCCAGTCGCAGTTCGTTATCTGAGAGGATATCAATATACAAGTCGTCATGCAGGTCAATGTGCTGCATGATCATATCAAGATCATGATAGCCATCCGGCCGCTTGCCCTTAACATACAGATACCAATTAATTTTCGCGTATGCTTTTACGTTCACTTTGAACCCTCATGGCCGTTCACTCTTTGCAGCGTGAACCGGAACGCGGCGCCGTCCTCGCTGTCGAGCAGCTCAATGCGCTGCCCGTGTTTTTCTAAAATCATCTTTGAAATTGAAAGCCCGAGGCCTGTACCGCTGCCTGAGGCATGCGCTTTGTCGGCCTTGTAGAAGCGGTCAAAGATAAACGCGGCATCCTGTTTTAATACACCAATACCATTGTCGCGGACCGTGACGCTCAAGGTATCGCTGCTCATATGGCCGGTCGTGATCTGGATGACACCGCCGTTTGGCGTAAATTTGATCGCGTTATCAATCAGGTTGATAAGTACCTGCTCTATCTGGTCTCGGTCGCAGCGTACAGTGCTCACCTCTTCAATAAAGTTCAGCCTGACATCCAGTTCTTTTTGCTCGATCTGGTTGACCTTGGTGATCAGCACAAGCCTGATCAGCTCGTTGATGTTGATGTTGCTCATTTCAAGCGGCATGTCGCTGTTCTCAATACGGGAGAGGTTGAGCAGCCCTGTCACCAGTTTTGTCAGCCGGTTGGTTTCGTTTAAAACGATCTCCAGATAGTGCCTGCTTTCCGCCTGCGGGATCGTACCGTCAAGGATTCCCTGGATAAAACCGCGGATGTTGGTCATGGGAGAACGCAACTCATGGGATAGGTTGGCGATAAAGTCCCTGCGTACCTGCTCGGTTTCGCTTAGCTTGCCTGCCATTGTGTTGAAGGCGACAGCCATATCATAGATCTCTTTGGTGCCTTCTTCTGTCACCCTGTTGCCGAAATCACCCGCCGCCATGCTGGTGCTGGTATGGGCAATCTCCCGGAGAGATTTAGAAAAACGCCTGGTGTATAGAAAAACCATCAGCGCCGCGACCAGTACGCCGGCAAGCGCGGTAAGCGCGACCTTGGCCACAAGCCCTTCATAGGAGGCGCGGACGGATTGGGCTGCCGTCTGGATGTAGACAGCGCCCATCACACTGTCGCCGCGTTTGAGGGGAACGGCGACAGTAAACATGGTGCCGCGCGATGTCTGGATCTGATCCATCACTTCCTGCCCGCTCAGCACGGTGATCAGAAGTTTTCGGATATGGTTCGCGTCAAAGGAGGAACGGAGTTCCTCGTTTTCATCCAGAATAGACGTGATGTATGATATGACATTTCCGCTTCTGTCAAATACAAGGCAGTAAGCGGAATAATCCTGATACACGCTGCGCAGCTTTTGGAACAGCATCTGCCTGGTAGTCGTGCGCAGGCCAAGCGCTGCCTCCAGGCCGCTGGTCTCCATGGTGCCGGAGAGGTAAGCAATATCATAGGCCTGAATTTTTAGGGCATTCATACGGTTTTGTATTTGAACATCACGCATGGTGAAGTAAAAAATACCCATCAGCGTGATAACGCAGATGACGATCACCGCAATGAACACGATCATCAGGCGTGAAAAAGTGGTAGGCCGATTCATCATTTGACCTCGAACTTGTAGCCTACGCTCCACACTGTTTTGATGCTCCAGCCAAGCTCCTCGCAATCAGTCAGTTTCTCGCGCAGACGCTTGACATGCACATCAACGGTACGGCTGTCACCGAAGTAGTCAAAACCCCAAACCTTTTCCAGCAGCTGCTCGCGGGTAAACACCGTGTTGGGGTGAGACGCCAGAAAATAAAACAGCTCAATTTCTTTGGGCGGCATTTCCGCCTGCTTGCCCTGATAGAGGACCTCATATCGAGAAAGGCTGATGGTCAGACCGGGGAAGGAAAGCATATCGTTGTCCTGCTGCTCAGGCTGGCCGCGGCGCAGCACGGCCTTGACGCGGGCAATGAGCTCCTTCGGATCAAAGGGTTTGGTCATATAGTCATCAGCGCCAAGCTCCAGACCAAGCACCTTGTCAAAGGTCTCATCCTTGGCTGACAGCATGATGATGGGGATGCTGGATATCTGGCGAATCGCTCGGCAGACCTGCCAGCCGTCCATTCCGGGCAGCATGATGTCAAGCAGCAGGAGGGCTGGGGGATTTGATTTAAACGCTGTCAGGGCTGAATCGCCCCGCGAAAAGCTGACGACCTCAAATCCTTCCTTCTCAAGGTACAACCGGACCAATTGCGCGATGTTTTCATCATCGTCTACTACCATGATGACCTGTTTGCCGGGCATGCTGTATTCCTCCTATTTCAGCTCAACGACGGTCACGCCGTCCTCGCCTTCTCCATAGAGCCCAAGGCGGTAACTATTTACCTGCCGCAAGCCCTTCAAATGCCTT
>CAYZRZ010000172.1:0-3334 GCA_964480995.1 uncultured Christensenella sp. | reverse complement strand
ATATGCGCTATAGTATGCACAGGCTTAGCACTCGACCTTTAAGAGTGCTAAAGAACCGGGAGCAATCTAGAGGAGGAAGAACAATGCAAGTTAAACCCTTGGGTGACCGTGTTGTCATCAAAAATGTGGAGAGCGAAGAAACCACCAAAAGCGGCATCATTTTGACCGGCGCTGCCAAGGAAAAACCCCAGATGGCCGAAGTTCTGGCTGTCGGCCCCGGCGGCAATGTGGACGGCAAGGAAATCACCATGCACGTCTCGGCCGGGCAGAAGGTGATCTATTCCAAGTATGCCGGCACCGAAGTGAAGGTGGACGGCCAGGAACTGATCATTGTCCGTCAGAGCGATATTTTGGCAGTAGTAGAATAATAGCAAAGCAGGTAAGGAGTTAATAACATGGCTAAGCAGATTAAATTCGGAGATGACGCGCGCAAAGCCCTGGAAAAGGGATTGAATATCCTGGCGGATACCGTCAAGATCACCCTGGGCCCCAAGGGCCGCAACGTGGTGCTGGATAAGAAGTACGGCGCCCCCGCCATCACAAACGATGGTGTGACCATTGCCAAGGAAGTTGAACTGGAAGACCCCTTTGAGAACATGGGCGCGCAGCTGATCAAGGAAGTTGCCACCAAAACCAATGACGTGGCCGGCGACGGCACCACCACCGCGACCTTGCTGGCGCAGGCGATCGTGCGCGAGGGCCTGAAAAACCTGGCTGCCGGCGCAAACCCCATGATATTGAAGCGCGGCATCGAGAAGGCTACTGAGGCGGCTGTCGAGGCTTTGGCTGAGCTGTCCCGCCCCATCAGCGGCAAGAATGCCATCGCGCAGGTTGCTTCCATCTCCGCCGGTGACGACAGCGTTGGCACGCTGATCTCCGACGCCATGTCCATCGTGGGCAATGACGGCGTCATCACTGTTGAAGAGAGCAAGACCATGAAGACCGAACTGAGCACCGTTGAGGGCATGCAGTTCGACCGCGGCTATGCCTCCGCTTACATGGTCACCGATTCGGAGAAAATGCAAGCGGTGCTGGACAACCCCATGATCCTGATCACCGACAAGAAGATTTCCAACATTCAGGAGATCCTGCCGGTTCTGGAGCAGGTGGTACAGCAGGGCAAGAAGCTGCTGATCATCGCGGAAGACGTGGAAGGCGAAGCGCTGGCCACCCTGGTGGTCAATAAGCTGCGCGGCACCTTTACCTGCGTTGCCGTCAAGGCTCCCGGCTTTGGCGACAGGCGCAAGGAAATGCTGCGTGACATCGCGGTGCTGACCGGCGGCCAGGTGATCAGCGAAGAGCTGGGCCTGGAGCTGAAAGAGACCACTGTGGATATGCTGGGCCAGGCCCGCACCGTGCGCGTGGATAAGGAAAACACCCTGATCGTTGAAGGCGCCGGCTCCAAGGAAGATATCGATGCCCGCATCAACCAGATCAAGGCCCAGATCGTGGAAACGACCAGCGATTACGACAAGGAGAAGCTGCAGGAGCGCCTGGCCAAGCTGGCCGGCGGCGTTGCTGTCATCCAGGTCGGTGCTGCCACCGAGGTGGAAATGAAGGAGCGCAAGATGCGCATCGAGGACGCGCTGGCCGCGACCCGTGCCGCTGTTGAAGAAGGCATCGTGCCCGGCGGCGGCGTAGCCCTGCTGAACGTGACCGATAAGGTTCGCGAACTCCTTGAGAAGACTGAGGGCGATACCAGGACCGGTGTGAATATCATCCTGCGCGCCATGGAAGAACCTGTTCGTCAGATCGCTGCCAATGGAGGCATCGAGGGCAGCGTGATCATCGATACCATCCTGCGCAGCGGCAAAAAGGGCTTCGGCTATGATGTGCTGAAGAACGAATATGTCGATATGATCGAGCGCGGCATCATCGATCCGACCAAGGTGACCCGCAGCGCGCTGCAGAACGCGGCGAGCGTGGCGGCCATGATGCTGACCACCGAGAGCCTGGTAACCGATATCCCCGCGCCCGAACCCGCGGCGCCTGCCGGCGGCGGCGGAATGGGCGGAATGTACTGATAAACTTAGGTCCGGCAAATGCCGGGCCTTCGTTTCCTGGCACAGCACCATCGCGACATAGGCTCGCTGACGCTGCCCGCCGGACAGCTCATCCAGATAACGGTTTTCAAGCTCTCTGAGTTCAAGAAAATCGATATACTTGGAAATGATCTCCTCATCTTTGATGGTCAGCCTTCCTTTGAGTGGGGTAAGTTGCCGTATATCCCTTTTATCGGGGAATTGCGAGACGTGATTGTGCGCGCGTCATCAAGTGGAGGATTGCGCTGAGGCATACCGCGCAATAATACTGACAGAGCTGTTGTTCATAAACAGAAACAAAAAGACCGCGGGCTGAGGGGCTCGCGGTCTTTTGGCCTACACAGGGGAAACACAGAATCTTCAGCTTTGTATGTATATTGATCAGACTCAGTCGTGATGCACCATGATCCTCCGGCCTGTCTGCGCCGATTCGAGGGCGGCGAAAATGACACGCATGGCTTTCAGCGCCTCTTCCGCGTCAATCGGGGAGTGTTTGCCGGTGATGACGCTGTCAACAAAAGCGTCGATCACGCCCGTGTTCTCGCGCTTGCCTGCTTTCTGTTCCTCATTGCTGGTGAGGCCGCGGAAGCGGTATTGCTGGACCTCCCCGTCCTTGGGTTCGTGGATGAGGGAGAAGCGCGGGTCATCGTAAAGCCGCAGAACGCCTTTGGTGCCGTAGATGCGGGTGGAGTTTTCTTCGCAGGCGTTATAAGTCCAGCTGACCTGCATGGTGCCCATCACACCGGAACGGGTGCGGTACAGGCAGGTGGCGTTATCCTCCAGGTCGATCAGGCTGCCATCCTCATAACGCTTGTCCAGCGTGCCGAGCTGGGCTGAGACCTCGACGATCGGCTCATTCAGCAGGAAGTGGATCAGATCAGTCTTGTGGATGCCCAGGTCGCCCAGTACCCCGAAGGCAGCGCGGTCGCGGTGAATAAACCAGCTGTTGGGATTGTGCGTCCATACCTCAGGCCCGCTGTGGCCGAATACGGTGCGGAAACTGAGCGGCCTTCCGATCAGCCCCTGAGCGATCAGTTCCTTAGCTTTGATATGGGCAGGCGCAAAGCGCTGGTTGTGCCCCAGCATGACGATCTTATTGCTGGTACGGGCCTGTTTGGCGATGGTGCGGCAGGCTTCAAGCGTAGCGGCCATGGGCTTTTCAAGCAGTACGTGCTTGCCGGCGCGTAGCGCCGCAAGGGTGACCTCCGCGTGAAAGGTGTTGGCTACGCAAACGCTGACCGCGTCGATCTCGGCATCGGCCAGCATTTGATCAATGCCGCCGTAGTCCTTTC
>CAYZRZ010000171.1:0-3354 GCA_964480995.1 uncultured Christensenella sp. | reverse complement strand
GTATAGATCCTCTGTCGATTCGACCGGAACAAGCTCCACCCCCTGAGGCGCTGACAGGCTCACCGGCCCGGATATCAAAACAACCTCCGCTCCGCGCGCGGCCAGGGCTTCCGCGATAGCGTAACCCATCCGTCCTGAAGACTTATTGGTCAAAAAACGCACGGGATCAAGGGCTTCACGCGTTGGGCCGGCCGTTACCACGGCGCGAAGCCCGGCATAATCGCCTCTGGGAGCCAATATCTCCTCACAGGCGGCTAAAATGTCCGCGGGTTCGCTCATGCGGCCCGCGCCGATGTCCCCGCATGCCAGCAATCCTCCCTCAGGGCCGGCAGTATAGACGCCGCGGTCAACAAGGGTTTTCAAATTCTGCTGCGTTGCCTGCGCCTGATACATCTGTGTATTCATCGCAGGGGCAATCAGCAGGGGCGCTGTTGTCGCCAGAACGGTCGTCGTAAGCATATCGTCCGCCAGGCCGTGAGCAAGCTTCGCGATGACGTTGGCGGTCGCCGGCGCTATCACGAACAGATCCGCCTTCTTGGCCAGTGCGATGTGCTCCACTTCCCAGTACTGCGGGTTTTCAAAGGTATCCTGGGCGACGGGGTTGCCGCTCAGGGTTTGGAAGGTGAGCGGCGAAACGAACTCGCAGGCATTTTTGGTCATAATAACATGGACCTGCGCCTCCGCCTTCTTCAGCCTGGAGACGAGGTCGCAGGCCTTATAGACGGCGATGCCGCCCGTCACGCCGAGGACGATGGTTTTTCCTTTTAAGCTGCCCTTGTTACTGCTCATCTTCCAGCTTGCGGTGATAGGTAATCAGGCCCCGGTTGATCTCCGAGATTGCCTGAGAGAGAGGCTTTTGCCCATCATCCTCAAGCAGGGTTTGGGCACCGTCCATCAGCTGGCGGGCGCGGCGGCTGGCCTGGATCACCAGGGTATAGCTTGAATCGCTCTTCTTCTTGAGTTCCTCGATACCGGGTTTGTTAATGGGCATAATGTTCTCCTATTCCTCGTATATTTCAGGGAAGTAACGGGTGGTGCGGTGTTTTTCAGCTATGATGATGGCGCTGAGCATCCCAAAGGCCTGATCCAGCTGGTCATTGACCAGCGCGTAGGTGTAGTGCTTCAGCAGCCGGACTTCCCCGTAGGCGTTGGACAGCCGCTTGAGGATCTCATCGGGATCGTCGGTGTTGCGGGTATGAAGCCTCTCACGAAGGGCTGAATAACTGGGCGGCAGGATAAAAATACTGACAGTCTCCGGCATCGCGCTCATGACGCTGAGGGCCCCTTGCGGATCAATATCAAGCAGGATGTTGCGGCCTTCCTCAATAGCGCGCTCCACCTGGTCCTTCGGGGTGCCATAACGGTGACCATGCACGGTGGCATGTTCCAAAAAGGCTTTTTCGGCGAGCATTTTATCAAAACGCTCTTCGTCAATGAAGTGGTAATGCACGCCGTCAATCTCTCCCTCGCGCGGCTTGCGCGTTGTGGCCGAGACCCCAAACATGATGGTCGGATCGCTCCTGAGCAAACGTTCACACAAGGTTCCTTTACCGGTGCCGCTTGGCCCCGACACTACCAATAGCATACCCTTGCGCCGTTCTTTCATCCGCTTGCCTCCCCCTTTACGCCCAGCATTCATTCCGCGTTTTGTATCTGCTCGCGCATTTTCTCAAGCGCGTTCTTGGCATTCAGTACCAGCCGGGTCATCTGAAGCTCGCTGGTTTTGCTGCCGATGGTGTTGACTTCACGGTTCATTTCCTGAACCAGGAAATCCATCTTCCGGCCCATAGGCTCCCGGGCTGCCAATAGCTCGCCCATCTGCCCGATATGGGCATCAAGACGGGCCAGCTCCTCATCCACAGACACCCTGTCCGCGAACAGAGCCACTTCCTGCGCCAGCCTCTGAGGCTCAATGCCTTCGGGCATAAGGCGCGCGATGCGCTCCGACAGTTTTCTGCGATAGTTTTCCGGCTGCTCGGGAGCAAGCGCCTTCATCAGACGGAGCATGCCGTCCAGACTGCCGAGGTACCCGCGCAAATCGCCGGCGAGGGCAGCGCCTTCACGCTCCCGCGCGTCGATCATCTCACTGACAGCCTGCTCCGCGGCCTGGATCAACATGGCCTTCAGGGTCTCTTCATCCTCCTGTGCCTCCGCGATGCGAACCACATCAGGCAGACTGAGCAAGTCACCTGCCGGCAAGCCCCCAGAAAGGCCTCCGGCCCTCGCGATCTCCTCAGCCGCTTTGATATAACTGAGCGCCAGACCGGTATCGGCTTCCACGAGCTTCGCGTCCTGCCGATGGTTTTGGTACCCCAGGCTGACATCCACGTGGCCTCTGGCCAGGCTGCTGCTTAGGATATCACGGAGCATCGGCTCCGCAAAATTCAGAGCCCGGGGTAAGCGAAAGCTCAGGTCAAGAAAACGATGGTTGACGGATTTGATTTCGACCGTGATCTCGCGCCCATCCAGCTTAGCGCTTCCCCGGCCGTAACCCGTCATACTTCGCATACTCAACCTCCCCCTTACATTGCAGTATACCACAGCACGCAAAAAGTGAAAAGCGCGCAAGCGGCGCGGCCTCAGGTCTGGTCTCAGGTCTCAGGTTCCGATATCGGCATATACAGCCGCACAAACCGCTTTTAATAAGAAAAACCCGCAGCAGCGGGTCTCTCCGGAAAACGGTGATGCCGTAAAGCCAAACCGTGATATTCCTTATGACTTCATCGAACCTTTCACATCAACGGCGATCGAATCGGTCACAGCGCTGCAGATCTTCTGCACGCCATGCTTGCCGCCGCGCGTCTCAATGTTGATCATGCCGGCTTCATGCAGAGCCTTGACATGGCTGGTAATGGCCCCGCCCGTAATCTTCAGTGATTCGGCGATGGCTGTCATGCGCATGGGTCCTTTACTCATCAGCAGCTCAAGAATGGCAACTCTTGTGTCAGACGCAAGCGCCTTGAATACGGGCAACCCTTCCCGCAAGTTCTGGATATTACGTTTCATTTGGATGGCACTCCTTTTCTTATCTCGTTCCTTGCCCCTTACAAGTTTCGGAACATTTATGATTATACAATATATATTCTCTTATTTCAATGACTATTACCACAATAAATAGAATTTATTTTTCGAATATTGACAAAATTAACAGGATATTCACATATCAATTGCTTAACCTTAAAAATCCGCCCCGCATGCCGGTCTGACCAGATAATGATAAAGAGAATCGATAAAGAGAATCATTGAATCACTCAATCACTCAGTTATCACTCAGTTATCACTCAGTTATCGAGCATTCACTTGAGTTTCCGTACAGCGCCAACGAGAAACGAGGATATCATCTGAAAATCATGA
>CAYZRZ010000170.1:0-3375 GCA_964480995.1 uncultured Christensenella sp. | reverse complement strand
TGTCAGCCGGGTCGCGCAAGGCGGGATAGTCGCTGTAGTTATACAGCGTCTGCTCCACCGCCGTCTGGATCTGCGTATCCAGGGCCAGCACGATTTTATACCCGCCCGTACGCAGCTTCTTTTCCATGGCGGAACGGTTGGCAGAGGTATCCTGCAGGCCGTTGACTTCAAGCAACGCCTGAATCACATCCTTAATGGCATACTCCACATAATGCACATAGGGATACAACTGCCGGGTCTGTGGCGAGTCGCGCAGCACCTGCGCCGCGGACGGGTCGAGCGCTGCCATATATTCCGCGTGCGTGATGAACTGGTTTTCATACATCATCCGCAGCACATAATTGGTACGGTTGTTGGTGATGGCCGGATAATCGGTTGTCTGGGAACTGCGCAGGTAGAGGTTGCGCCTGGCATTATAGCGGTAAGGATTTGTGGTCATGCCGGCCAGCATGGCGCATTCCCGCAGCGTCAGTTCTTGCAATTCCTTGCCGAAATATCCCTCCGCCGCTACCTTGACCCCGTAATAGTTCTCTCCCAAGAAGATCGTATTGAGGTAGGCTTCGAGGATCTCGTCCTTGCTGTACTCGCTTTCAAGCTGCATGGCCAGATAAGCTTCCTGTATCTTGCGCTTGTAGCTCATCTCATCGGTCAGAACCGTGTTCTTGATGAGCTGCTGGGTAATGGTGGAACCGCCCTGCTGGGAGCCGGAAACAAAGTTGGTGACAAAGGCGCCGATAATGCGCTTGATATCCACCCCATGGTGGGAATAAAAGCGCGCGTCCTCTACCGCAACAAAGGCGTTGCGAAGCCGCGTGGGCATAGCGGCAATGGAGACCATCACGCGGTTTTCCGTGCCCTTGTAATCCGTGATCAGGTTGCCCTGCGCGTCATAGAAAAAGCTTGTTTGCGCCTGATCGTCGATCTTCTGTATATCAAGGGTGGGCGATGTTTCCACATAAGCTTTGCCGATGCCGACCACGGCGCCCAAACCGGCCAGGCCTGCGATCAAAATAAACACAAGAACCAGCCTGAAAGCGTTCACAAGGACAGATAACGCAAAGCTGGGCCTGCGGGTGCGCTTTTTAAACAGGCTGCGTCTTCCCGGCTCCCGCTCCTGCGCGTATGTATCCGGCTCCTGTGACCGGATCATGCGTTTTTTCATGCCATTCCTCCATCGCGGCAGACAGGCTGCCGCAGACATATTATAGCATATTTACCCGTGATCACCAGTTTTTCGAACTCCGGGACCCGTTTTTTTTGAAATAATGTTACAAATATGATTCAAATCTGTAATAATATCAAGGGATTTGCTTGACACTCCTTAGGATTTACCATAAAATACGGTTGTGCAACCTTGGAATATCGTCCGCAGCGCAGCACGCGCCGGAAGGAGGGGACGGGCTTTGACTACTGCCCATATCCACATGCGAAAAAGAGTATTTGCCATTGCGGCCGCGATCCTGCTGATCGCCCTCAGCCTGGGGGCCATGGCCCTGACCGATGCGAGCAGCATCGGTTTTGAGCTGAGCATCGAGCCTACGACGCTGAAAGCGCCGGGACCAGTCACGGTGAAAGCCACCATCACCAACAAAGGCACAGAGGACATTACAGTGCCCATGACGCTGTACGACGCGGACGATAAGATTGTCACCGCGGCCTTCGACGGAGGTGTACTGAGCCTGCTGAAGGCCGGAGAGAGCCGCGAATACTCGGGCCAGTGGACGGTTTCGCAAAAATACCTGGATGCCGGGAAGTTCAGCTTCAATCTGCGCTTGAACACCACGGACGCCTCAGGCGCGATCGCCCAGGTCAGCATCCCGGCCTCAGCCACCATCGTATATGAGGGAGAAAAAGTAGAACTTTCCGTCTCGCGCAGCATCAGACCCGAAGTAGTCCGCTCAAACGGCACTGTGACCGTCTCCTATGACCTGGTCAACAACGGCACTGTGAAGCTTACCGACATCATCGTCAAGGAGAATACACTGATCTCCACGCGTTCCCAGACGGTTAAGACACTTGAGCCGGGTGCCTCCGCGAAATTGATTTTTGAAAAGACCGTGGGCAGCGCGGGCGTTGAAAGCTCAGCCCTGATCACCTATTACCGCGAGGGGGCCAAGACCCAGCTGCGCCAGACGCTGGAGTCAGTTCAGATCCCTCTGGCTAAGCCCGGTTTCTCCGCTGAACTGGCAGCCGATAAGACCTCCCTGTCCATCGGCGAGAAAGCAACGCTGACCCTGACGCTTAAAAATGACGGCAACATCAATTACACCGGCATCAAGGTGACGGACGCGAGGCTGGGCGAGGTATTCAGCGGCCTATCCCTGGCAGCAGGTGAAACACTGGTACAAACCAAAGAAATCATCATGGAGACCACTACCACCTTCCGTTTCAACATTACGCTGTCCGATAATACCGGCGTGACGCAGTCGCAGACAACCAATGAGCTGAAAATATCAGCGTACAATGAGGGCCAGATGATGCGCCTCAACGCCCAGCTCACAGCTGACCGTGAAAACGTCAGCGCGCTGCCGGGTCTGGTGCGCATGAGCGTCACCATCACAAATGACAGCAACACCACCGCCAAGCCTGTCAACCTCTATCACGGCGGAGTGCAGATCGCCTCCATCGCGGAGATGGCGCCGGGACAGACCAATACAGTCACGCGCGAATTCAATATATCCCAGGCGGGCAAGTTCCGCTTTGAGGTGCGCACGGTGGACGCGCTGGACAACACGGTATCCTTCGATACCAACGAGATCAGTATCGGCTATGAGCCGCCCGTCCCCGCCCCCACGCAGCAGGCACAGCCCACAGTAGCGCCTATCGTGACATACAGCCCCATCCCCGTCTCGGGTGACGACAGCCCTCTGGCCAAAGGCAAGAACGCGCTGTTCATTCTGACCGCGGCCGTAGGTGTCCTGCTGGCCGGCAGCCTGGCGCTTTTCCTGATCAGCTCCCTCATCAGGGCGCGTACCCGCAAGCAATCGGATACCGCCTACGATCACCTGGAGATCCAGCCCAAGCGTGACTACGCGGACCCGGATACCTACCAGGGCGAGGATGACGCGCGGCAGGCACAGGACAAGCCCGACGGCAAACCTGAGGAAATGGCCGCCCCCGTCGCCCGGCAGGTGAAAGAAGAGGATCTCCCCCACCATAAGTACCTGAATGAAGACGCACCCAAGGCTGAACCTGTCAGGAAGGATGAATCCGTCCGGACAACGCCTGATGACGGTGGAGACAGTGCCGGCGAAAGCGATATCTCCGAAGAAGGGGCCTATCAAATGGTCCGCGATCCCAAAGACGCAGCGTCCCAAACACCTGTCCCGCAGCAGCGCAAGCCGCGCCGCCGCGCCGCGAAAACCCATCAGCTTC
>CAYZRZ010000169.1:0-3437 GCA_964480995.1 uncultured Christensenella sp. | reverse complement strand
CCGGTCTTTTCTCGGATCATGTCCGTGTATCCCGCGTCCTTCAGCTTGTCCACATAGCCGGCCGTGCGGCGGCACTGCCACACGATCGCCCGGTGCACCGGCCTGCCGCTCGATTTCTCCCACAATATCGTGGTCTCGCGCTGGTTGGTGATGCCGACCGCCGCGATCTCTGATGCTGATATGCCCGCCTTGCGCACCGCCGTCCGCAGCGATTCCACCTGAGTGGACAGGATATCGTCCGGATCATGTTCCACCCAGCCGGGCTGGGGATAATGCTGCTTAAACTCCATCGCGGCGGAGCTGACAATGCTGCCCTCCGGCGTAAACACCACCGCCCGCGACGAAGTAGTCCCCTGATCAAGCGCGACAATATACCGTCTGTTCATAAACGCCTCCATGGTCAAACATCAATATCATTCGGCCTTCAACATACCATAAAACCCGGGCTTTGTGAATTGTTTATGGGAAATAAGGGGCTCACGTTTGCCTTAGGTTGCCTTATACTCACGCCTTCCGCCCATCCGCGATAGCCCCGTATCCCCGCCGCATATCAAACAGCAGATGGATCAGGCTCCTGTGATAGGGAATAAACTCGCCGGCTTCGATCATCCGGATGATCTCCTCCCCGGATGCCCATTTCACCTGCCGCACTTCCTCATACTGAAGCGTCAGCCTGCCGATATCAAGATCACCGGCCTCTATCAGATAATAATCATCAAAGCCGGACGAAAAATTGACCGTCAGACGCGGCCGTACGCCCTGCAAGTCTGCCTGATAGCCGATCTCCTCCAGCGTCTCGCGCTGGGCGGCGCTTTGGCTTGAGTCACCCGCCACGGCGCTGCCGCCGACAGACACATCCCACATGCCGGACCAGCCCTGCTTAAAAGGCTGGCGCTGCCGGATGAGCATCTCACCGGCGGAGTTGAACAGGCACACATGCACGACCAGGTGGCAATCACCCGGCTCGAATTCATCTCCGCGCCGCATGGTCCGCCCCGTCAGGCGGCGGTCCCGGTCATATACGTCCCACATCTCCATAACCTGCTTCCTTTCTAAGCCAAACGCCGATACCGTTTTTGATGACCGGTATCGGCGTCTGATTGCTTATCGGTTCTGACCGAGCCTGTTATTCCAGCCTGATCCCGTAGAGATAGCTGTTATCCTTTTCGCTGCTGCCGATGACCAGCACATCGTTGTACACGGCGGGTGAGGCATCGACCGCGGAGCCCAGCTCCAGGGTGTGCAGCTGCTCGCCCGTCAAGCCGTTTAATAGATACAGCACGCCCTTTTCATCAGCCTGAACGATGTAGCCATCGCCGCCCGAGGTGTAGACCGCCACAGGGGAGGATACGGTCGGATTGTTAAGCGGGAAGCTCCAGACTTCTTCGCCGGTCTGCTTGTTGAGCGCGTAGACGGTCGAGTCCTTGCCGCCATTGGTGCGGTTGACCGTAAAGATCACCAGGTCGCTCAGCCTGTTTTCACCCACCACCGGGCTGGCCTTTACGCCCGCGCGCTCGTCATCGCTGTAGCTGGCAGGGACTTCCTTCTTCCACACTTCCCGGCCGCTCATCGCGTCCAGGCGGCGGATCGAGGCAATGCCGGCCTTTCGGGTGCGGGAGAATACTGTTGTGCCGGTATAGAGGCCCAGGCTGCCATCCTCATCAAAGCCCAGGGCCGGGGTGGCGTCCGTGTTGTCGCCCGCGTCGAAGGCCCACTGGGTCTTCATGCTGTCGGTATCAACCGCCTTGATGATGCCATGCCTGTCCGCCATAAAGACATACTTGCCATACATGGCCACGCTGGCCTCATTGCTGACGGACATGTCATTCTGTCCGCCCGCCTTGCTCTTTAAGTAGGTGATCGCCGGATTGACCTTGATGGTGTACTGATCGACGTAATCAAACGCCGTATTGAGCGCCACCGTGTACAGCAGGCCGTTTTCACCCGCTACGATCATGGTGTCGGTGTTCCTGTCAAACAGGGCGGTGCCGTCAAAGGCGCCGTTGGTGGAATACTGGGTCTGCTGCTTGGTCTTGCGGCCGTTGAGGAACATCAACTCCTGCTGGTCGATCAGGCCGTATACATGCAGGCCGATGGGGCCGGTTTTGCCGCCGGGCATCTTGGAAACGCCCTGGCCCACAGCCAGCATCGGGCGGCCCTGCGTATCCAGCGAAACGGAGCCCTTCAGCGGGTACTTGATATCGATGGGCTCGCGGGTGGCGACGCCGTCGTTGAGGTCAAAGAAGTAGACCTTGCCGTCCTGCCCGCCGACGATGACTTCCTTGAGGGCCTTCACATCCTTCTTGGCCTCGGCGATGTTCATCATCTGGCGCAGCTCCACGGACCACTTGACGATGGCGGGCTGGCTTGTCCAGCCAAGGCCCCACAGCGTGCCGTCGCCCGTCCGCAGGCTGCCCAGGGGGGCCTTCCACAGGATGGACATCTGCTGCAAGGGCATATCCGCCGTGCCGAAGGCCGCGTTGCCGCGGAAGGCATCGCCGCGGAAGGTGAAGACGCCGCCTTCATAGCTGACATAGCTGCCGGGGCCGGGCATATCAAGCGACAGGCCGCGCTCCAGCTCAGTCACCCTCTTGGCTTTATCGTATACATCATCCTTGATTTTCAGCACGGAGGGCAGGGCTGACTCATCGGGCTCCATCGCAAGCCTCGGCATGGAGGCCGACGCGGTATCGCCGGCGGTCTGCGCGGCGTCGGCAGCTTGCTGGGCCTCGGGCGGGATTTCATCCCACTCGCTCTGGGCCGCGGCATCGCCCGCCAGGTCATCAGCCGCTTGGGTAGTTTCGCCGGGCTCATCCCATTCATCATTGGCAGTCGTATCAGCCAGGAGCGGCTCCTCAGTCGCCTCGGCCAGCTGCGGGGCTGCTGAGGGCTCCACAGCCGCCTGCGCCTGGGGCGTGGTCCGCGCCACCACAAAGGGCTCGGGGCTCGCCGCGGTCTCAACCGCCGGTTCCTCCGCGGGCTCTTCAAGGCCCAGGCCGTCATCGGTAAAAGTATCCACCGGGTCGTCAACGATGAACCCGCCATCGGCCATGTCGCCCGCCATCTCCGTCTGAGCGAATAGATCGGCGGCGGCTATCACAAGAGGCGCCTCGGTCACTTCCGCCGCGGGTTCGGTAAAGGGCTCAAATGAGGGCTGGAACGAAGGCTCCGCCGTGGGTTCGGGCGTCAAAACCGGCTCGATGGAGGGGGTCGGGGTCTCCGCGGCGGTCATGAACTGGATCAATTTGTCGCCCTGATACCAGGTGTCCCCGACCAGCAAGTCCCCGCGGAACGTGCCGTTGAAGGGCTCGTCAAACACGACGCTCAGCGTCCACACGGTGCCTTGCGGGTCGATCCGGGCCAGCTGGCCTATCACTTCGCTGCCCACCTCGTCCACCATGCGCACGCTGTCAACGGGCATATCGGCTGTGAAGGTG
>CAYZRZ010000168.1:0-3463 GCA_964480995.1 uncultured Christensenella sp. | reverse complement strand
ATGCAGGATGAAACCACGGGCGGCGTTTATCACAAGCTGACCAGCAAGGCTTTTGTCCCCCTGGATGTTATGCCGGATACCTGCTCGGTGCCCATGTACCTCTCCCCCATATCCTCAACGGCTACAGGAGATTTCGCCGGCGTTTGCGCCTATGCCTCGCTTTTTTACCGGCAGACCGATCCCGTCTACGCGGATACGCTTGTGCAGGCTGCCAAAAAAGCATACGCTTGGTTGAAAGCCCATCCGGATGTCCCGGGTTTCAAAAACCCGCCCGGTATTTCAAGCGGTGAATACGGCGACGAAGACGACAGCGATGAGCGGGCGCTGGCCGCGGCAGCGCTCTGCCTGGCAACCGAAGAGCCGGATTATCCCCTGGATTTGCGTCCACTGCTTGGGAAAAGCACAGGAACCGGATGGGAAGACATGGGACTCTACGCTGTTCTTCTGTATCTGCAAATGCCCCGGGCACGGCGCGATGAAGCCTTGTTTATAAAAGCAAAAGAGACCCTGCTGGGCAAAGCGCGCGAACTGCTTAAGCTTCATCACCGGTTTCGGGTCAATGGCCGCCGGGCATCCGCACCACCGCCCGTCGGTCAGCGTAAAGGAAGCCATGCCCGGCATGCTGGCAGGCGGTCCAAACAGCGGCCTCCAGGACGGTATCGACAAAGAGCGTCTGAGCGCTCTCCCGCCGGCCAGGCAGTATATCGATCATTGGGACGCTTACGCCTCCAATGAAGTCACCATCTATTGGAACAGCCCCTTGGTTTACTTATTGGCGGCATTTCAATGAGATGATCTTAATGAAAAAAGCGCGGAGGTATTTTACAAAGAATCGTGCCCGGGCAGAGATGCCGGGCACGATTCTTACTCAGGAGAACTATACATATCCCCGGTTATCTTTAGTTACCATAGTTGTGGTCATTCACCAGATCCACGCCCTCCACAGGATCCATCAGGGAGAGCATGGCGCCGCGCTCAGCCTTGCGTGCTGTGGAGTTGGGGTAATTGCGCGTCAGCTGGATTGTAGGCATCGGAAAGCGATAGTAGCTCAGATTATTGCGGACAAACATCAGCACATTGGTATCCCCGCCCAGGCTGTTGGCAATGCTGAAAGGCTGTCCGAAAGCAAAGCTGGTTTTCTCGGTGTCCGGGTCGTTCAAAAGCGCTTGAGCATAATCGGTATAGAAGGTGACAAATTCCTTCACGCCTTCCATCTTCTCCCCCGGATAATTGTAGGCATAGCTCACATTGACGGTATCACCGAATACGTCTACATACACCTCGCCGACCTCATACATATTGCTGGCGACCAGGGTATAGGTCTGCCTGCCCTGAACACTCAGATCAATGGGAGTGAACATGTACCATTTCTTCGTAAAATCAGGACTGATCACGCGGAACTGGGGTCCGAAGGAGCTGACAGTGTTGCGCGGCAGATAGCCGTTGTGCACCTGCTTGTAATAGGGCAGGTTGGTGATCTTGTCAATAAACATAGTCTGGGCAAAGTACAGATTCTTTTTAAATCCGCCCGGTGTTGTCACTCGGTAATGGTAGGTGTTGATCTGCCCGTTGCGCGTCAGCGGCTTATAGGCAAAACCATTGAGCACCAGGGGAACGCCGCCAACAGGAACAACAAACTGCTCGCTGTAGATGTATTTGCGCTCCAGCTCGTCATAAACCTGCACGGTTACGGTCACGTCATAGCCGGCTGTGTTGGTAATGGTCAGCACCGGAGCCTGAGGGAAGTCATTGGTATAGGTCAGTTCGTCCTTGGTCTGTTCCACGGTGATTTCGGCGGCAGCGGCAGCCCCCATAGGCAGCAGCGTCAGCATCAAAACGCTTAATAATATCAGGGATAACAGTTTCCTCATCTTCATCCATCCTCCTTTTCCCGTCAGGGATTATACCCATATAACGAATGAGAAGGTGAGTTTCTTGCATAGCGGCAGGAAATTATGACAGATGGCTGATCAGCAGGCTCGCTGCCTCCCTGTACCCTTCAAAATGTCTGCCGGCGATGGTCGCCAGGCAGGCCGCGCTGATGTAGCTATTTTGGCGGAAGCTTTCCCGCGCGGAAATATCAGACAGATGGACCTCTACCGCGGGCAGGCCCACTGCCTTCAGCGCGTCGAGTATCGCTATACTTGTATGAGTATAGGCGGCGGGATTGATGATGATGCCATCCATCACGCCATAGGCCCGCTGGATCTCATCAACGATCGCCCCCTCATGGTTGGATTGAAAAAAAGTAAAACCGATTTCGGGAAAGCTCCTCCTCAGCATCTCTTCCAGGTCCTTCAGGGTATGGCGGCCGTATATTTCAGGCTCCCGGATCCCCAGCATATTCAAATTCGGCCCGTTGATCACCAGCAGCTTGATCATAGCATCTCCTCCGCGATTTGCCGCGCCGTCAGTTCAATATCATCATTTCGGTAGCTTGCTTCACTCCAGCTTTCATAAAGCGGTCCGCGCTCCTGATACAGCGCTTCAACGCCTTTACCCTGGCTAATCGGCCGCCCGGCGATGGGCAGGAGATCAAGATCACGCTGCAGCCACACCACACGGCTGTTTTGACGCAGCAAAGGCAGATTTCGGGCCTGGGTCACGATGCCGCCTCCGGTCGCCAGAATACAGCCTGACCGGGCGCCCGCCTCCCGCAGAGCTTCTGTCTCCATCAGGCGGAAGGCATCGATCCCCTGCTCGGCGATGATGTCGGGGATCGGCCGTCCGGCCTTATTCTCCACCATCTCGTCTGTATCAAGGATCCGCCTGCCCGTCAGCCTCCGCAGCGCAAGAGCGACCGAGCTTTTCCCGCATCCGGGCATACCGATCAGCGCTATATTGCGCATGCTCTTTGACAGCTCCGCCGCGATCGCGGCGCTTTTATCTTCTCCGGGAGAGATCAGCCCCCACAGCTCGCTTGCGCGCTGCGCCTGCGCGGCCAGCATCAATAAACCGCCTCGCCCTTCAATGCCAAGGCTGTCAGCCTCCAGCAGGAGCGCTGTGCGGTTTGGGTTGTAGATCAGGTCAATCACCAGGCGGCAGCCGGGGAACCTTGAGAGACTCAGCGGTGCTTCACCGTTGTTTGGGTACATCCCAATCGGCGTGGTATTGATGATCAGCGCCGCGTCCTGATGCCTGCTGAGATTCTGATAATGATCCTCACCGCGCCTTGAGATCACAACCGGATGTATGCCTGCCGCCTTCAGCACCGCCTGAACCGTTTTGGAGCTTCCTCCGCTGCCCAGCACAAGCGCCTTCCTGCCCGAAAAGGGGGAAGTGTCACCCAACAGCGTTTCAAATCCATAAGCGTCCGTGTTATCTCCCCACAGGCTGCTGTCAGGTCGGCGGATCACCGTATTAACGCTGCCGATTGCCCGGGCAATGTCAGACATGCCCGAGAGAAAGGGCATCACCGCCTGCTTGTAGGGGATGGTGACATTGAAGCCATCGAGTGTGTTAT
>CAYZRZ010000167.1:0-3465 GCA_964480995.1 uncultured Christensenella sp. | reverse complement strand
CGTTTGATTTCGCTGGCGTGGCCGGGGGAAGAATGGATGAAAAAGGCCGGGGGCATCGGGAATAAAGGGGCGCTGTTTATCGTTCTTGCCAGCCTGGCCTGGAGCTTTGCGGGCGTTTTGAGCAAGTGGGCGCCTTGGTCCGCTTATTCCATCATTGGCGGCAGGGCACTGATCGCGGCAATTTTTTTTGGTCTCTCGCGCAAGAGTTTCAAGCCTTCATTGACAAAGGGCAACCTGATAGGCGCTTTCGCGGTGGTAGCCACTTCCATTCTTTTTATCATTGCCAACAAGCTGACCAGCGCCGCCAATGCCATCGTGCTGCAGTATGTCATGCCGGTCGTGATCATACTGGGGTACTGGGTCCTGCGCGGGCAAAAGCCCGGAAGGCTTGATATCGCGGCCATCCTGTCGGTCCTCCTTGGCGTTGTGCTTTGCTTTATGGGCAGTTTGGACGGCGGCAGTTTGCTGGGAGACTTCCTGGCGCTTTGCAGCGCGTTCACCTTCGCGCTGGTATTTTTTGCGGCGCGCCGGCCGGATGCCGACCCCATGGACTACGCCTATCTGGGCAACCTGGTCAGCATCCTGTTTCTATTCTATATTCCCTTTGACTCCGCCTTTACCCTGCGCCCGGCGGCTTTGCTGGCTGTTTTTCTGATGGGGCTGTGCCTGTCGCTTGGCTATGTGTTTTTTTCAGCGGGCATGCGCACAGGGATCCACCCCGTCGCCGCGTCCATCCTGGCCAATGTGGAACCCGTGATGAACCCGCTGTGGGCCTTTCTGTTCCTGGGCGAGAGGCTGGGAACCATTTCTCTCTTAGGCGTGGCGCTGGTGCTGATCAGCCTGTCGGTTTACAATGTGCTGAAGAGCAAGCAGGCTGTGCGGGTATAGCCAACCTAAAAGGGGCCGCAACTTTGCGCGGCACCCTTCATGGAACAGTTTTTCTTTTACTGTCTCTCATGATGGGAGCATATCAAGGCGGCTGCTTTCCCGGCTGTTAAGTTTTCCCGGGGAGATTCAATATTTTGTAAGCGCGCGTCATGTCTTCCTTCGACGCGTCAGGCACGCCCTCAAGCGGGTATTTGAGGCCCATTTCCTCCCACTTGAACCGGCCCATGGTGTGATAGGGCAGCAGCTCTACCCGTTGGGCGCTTGGCATGGACAGGGCGATGCGCCGAAAAGCCAGAAGTTCTTCCTCGCTGTCGGTCAGGCCGGGTACCAGCACGTGGCGCAGCCAGACCGGCTTGCCTAACTCCCGCAGCTTGTCCGCGAACCTGAGGATCAGGTCATTATCCTGTCCCGCCAGGCGCATGTGCAGCCGGGGATCTACCGCCTTGATGTCGAGAATCACCAGATCCGTCACATCGATCAGGGGCTTGACATCCTCATACCGGCAGAAGCCGGAGGTATCCAGCGCTGTATGCACGCCTTCTTCCTTCAGCTGCGTGAACAGCCGTGTGATGAATTGATGCTGCAGCACGGGATCACCCCCGGTGGCGGTCACGCCGCCGCCGGAAGTGTCCATGTAAGGCTTGAAGCGCAGTACGAACTGCTTGAGGTCCTCAAGCTTCCATTCACGGCCGCCTGCCGTGACCCAGGTATCCCTGTTGTGGCAGTACTGGCAGCGCATCGGGCAGCCCTGGAAGAACAGCACAACGCGGATGCCCGGGCCGTCGACAGTGCCGAAGGTCTCGATGGAGTGCAGCCTGCCTTTTATGTTCAGATCGTTTTCCAATAAATTATACCGGCTTATTAAGCGGTGGTGTGGATGGTGCGGTTGATCACATCCAGCTGCTGCTTGCGCGTCAGCTTGACGAAGTTGACCGCGTAGCCGGATACGCGGATGGTCAGCTGCGGGTACTTCTCCGGGTGATCCATCGCGTCCAGCAGCAGGTCACGGTCAAACACGTTGACGTTCATATGGTGAGCCATCTGGCCGAAGTAACCGTCCAGCATGGCCGCCAGGTTTCTGGAGCGCTCCTCGATCTGCTTGCCCAGCGCGCGCGGCACGATGGAGAAGGTATAGGAGATGCCGTCCTGCGCGTACTTGTAGGGCAGCTTGGCGATGGAGTTGAGCGTTGCCAGCGCGCCGTGGGTATCGCGCCCGTGCATGGGGTTGGCGCCGGGGGCGAAAGGCTCGCCGTGCTTGCGCCCGTCGGGCGTGTTGCCGGTCTTTTCGCCGTAGACCACGTTGGATGTGATGGTCAGGACGGACATGGTGTGCTTGGCGTTCCTGTAGGTGGGATAATTCTCCAGCTTTTCAAGGAATTGCTTCACCAGGTCGCGGGCGATGGAGTCCACGCGGTCGTCATCGTTGCCGAACTTGGGGAAATCGCCTGTGGTTTCAAAGTCGCAGATGATGCCCTGCTCGTTCTTGATGGGGCGGACGGTGGCATACTTGATCGCGCTGAGGGAGTCGGCCACCACGCTCAGGCCCGCGATGCCGCAGGCCATGGTGCGCAGGATATCCTTGTCGTGCAGGGCCATTTCAAGCGACTCGTAGCAGTACTTATCGTGCATGTAGTGGATGACGTTGAGCGTGTTGATGTACAGCTTGGCCACCCAATCGAGGATGACATCGTACTTTTCGCGCACATCGTTGTAGTCGAGCACATCGGTCTTCACGGGCTCCAGCTTGGGCGCGACCTGCATGCCGCTGATCTCGTCCTTGCCGCCGTTGATGGCGTACAGCAGGGCCTTGGCCAGGTTGCATCTGGCGCCGAAGAACTGCATCTGCTTGCCCACGCGCATGGCGGACACGCAGCAGGCGATGGCATAGTCATCGCCCCAGTATTCGCGCATCAGGTCGTCGTTTTCATACTGGATGGAGCTGGTCTTGACTGACATGTGCGCGCAGTATTCCTTGAAGCCGGCAGGCAAGTTGGTGCTCCACAGCACGGTCAGGTTGGGCTCGGGCGCGGGGCCCAGCGTATCCAGCGTATGCAGGACGCGGAAGCTGGACTTGGTCACCAGGGTGCGGCCGTCCATGCCCATGCCGCCGATGGCCTCCGTCACCCAGACGGGATCGCCGCTGAACAGCTGGTCATATTCGGGGGTGCGCAGGAAGCGCACGATGCGCAGCTTCATCACGAAGTGGTCCATGATCTCCTGGATTTCCTCTTCGGTGACAAGCCCCTGCTTCAGGTCGCGCTCAAAGTAAATATCCAGGAAGGTGGTCACGCGGCCCAGACTCATCGCCGCGCCGTTTTGCTGCTTGATGGCGCCCAGATAGCCGAAATAGGTCCACTGCACCGCTTCCCTGGCATTGCCGGCAGGCCTTGAAATATCAAAGCCGTAGGCGCCGGCCATGACCTTCAGCTCCTGCAGGGCCTCGATCTGGTCGTTGATCTCTTCGCGCGCGCGGATGTTTTCCTCCGCGATCACGTCCATCTCCAGCTTGTGCATCTGCTCATCCTTATCGGCGATCAGACGGTCCACGCCGTAGAGGGCCACGCGGCGGTAATCGCC
>CAYZRZ010000166.1:0-3469 GCA_964480995.1 uncultured Christensenella sp. | reverse complement strand
TCGCCGCGGTCTTTGGCCTGGCCGGCCGCGCCTCGCCCGTGCCGGGCGGCACGATGGCCTTTGCCACCATCGGCGCGATCGTATTCAAGCTGCTCTATCCCAAGGCCTGGCTGGGCAGGCCGGTGCGCAAGGGCGCGCAGCTGCTGTCCGGGGCCTATGTGGGCGCGGGCATCGGCCTGGCGCAGCTGGTTCAATTAAAGTACCTCGCGGTGCCTGTGGTGATGCTGCTGCTGAGCTACTCGGTCGGCGCGCTGCTGATCGCGGCGCTGCTGCAAAGGCTGCGTATCTTCGGCAGGCGGGAGGCATACCTTGCCGCGACGCCCGCCGGGGCAAGCGATATGGCCCTGATATCTGCCGATCTGGGCGTGTACAACGTAAAACTGGTGCTGCTGCAGGTGATGCGCCTGATTGCCGTGATCCTGCTGTTTCCGAGTATTTTCTGGATGCTGGCCAAGTGAGTTGGTTTTTATAGAGGAGGTAGAAGAATGCAAGTAAAGAAACCGGCGATCGCGGGGACGCTGGAATCCAGCGACGCGCAGGTGACCCTGGAACCGGGAGAAGGGCTGACGATCGATATCCGCTCAAGCGTGCTGGCGCAGTATGGGCGGCAGATCAGGGCCTGCGTGGAGGAAACATTGAAGCGGCTGGACATCGCAGACGCGCGGGTGAGCGTGGTGGATAAAGGCGCGCTTGAATGCACGCTGAAGGCGAGGCTGGAGTGCGCGGCGTTCCGCGCCGCCGGGACGGAGCCGGACGCTGCCTTTCCCTGGGGAGGTGCCATCAGATGAACGAAGAGATCAGGAAACGGCTGAAGCGGCCGCGCCGCTCGATGATGTTTCTCAACGCCCAGCGGCCGGGGCTGTTGAAGGACGCGTATGTCTACCGCCCGGACACCCTGCTGATCGACCTGGAAGACGCGGTGGCCGAAAACCAGAAGGATTCGGCGCGCTTCTCGCTCTACCGCGCGCTGACCACGATCGACTACCGGGGCGTGGAGCGCATTGTGCGCATCAACGGCCTGGATACGCCCCACTGGCAGGAAGATATCCGGGTCAGCGTGGCGGCTGGCGCCGACGGCATCCGCATCGCCAAGTGCGAGACCGCCGGGGACGTGCGGACGGTCGTGGAACACATTGAACAAGCGGAAAAGGAATTCGGCAGAGAACCCGGCGTGACCCTGGTGATGGCGGCGCTGGAATCGCCCAAAGGCATCATGAACGCCTACGAGATCTGCCTGGCCTGCCCGGAGCGTATGATCGGCGTGGCGATTTCGGGAGGCGACTTTCGCAAAGCCATGCAGACGCGCTACTACCCCGACGGCCTGGAAATGCTGGGCGGCCGCTCGAACATGCTGATCGCGGCCAGGGCGGCGGGCGTGCAGTGCTTTGACACGGTGTTCACCAACGTGGACGACATGGAAGGCTTCCGCAGGGAAACGCAGATGGTCAAGCAGATGGGATTTGACGGCAAGTCGCTGATCAGCCCCAGGCAGATCCCCGTCACGCACGAGATCTTCTCGCCGACGGACAAGGAGATCCGGGAGGCGGAAGACATCCTGATCGCCTGGCGGGAAAACTCAGCACAGGGCATCGGCGTGTTCACCGTAAACGGGAAGATGATCGACATCGCCTTTATCCCTGACGCGGAGCGGACGATCGAGCTGGCGAAAGCCTCCGGGCTGTATAAGGGGGAACTCTGAGATGAAAAACGCAGTGAACCGCGACATACCCGATGAACTCTTAAAGAACGGCTATGAAGTTTTCCGGGGGACGAACCACCGGGACGCCGCGAGCTACAAGAAAGCAGCGCCCAGATCCGCCCTGCGGACTTCACAGCAGGAAACCAAGGTGCTGCCTTCCATCCGGGAGGCGATCAAAGCGGTGGGCTTCAGGGACGGCATGACCGTCTCCTTCCACCACCACTTCAGGGAAGGCGATTATATCGTCAACCAGGTGATGAAGGAGATCGTTGACCTGGGATACAAGGACATCACGATCGCGGCCTCCTCGCTGGGGCAGGCGCACGACCCGGTGGCGGAATACATCGAGCAGGGCATCGTGACCGGTATCCAGACCTCGGGCATCCGGGGAAAGATGGGCGAGGTGGTCTCGCGGGGCAAGCTGAAAACCCCCGCCATCCTGCGCAGCCACGGCGGACGCGTGCGCGCGATCGAGGAAGGCGAAGTGCACATCGATGTCGCGTTCATCGGCGCGCCCACCTCCCACTGCATGGGCAACGCCAGGGGCAAGGGCGGCAAGAGCGACTGCGGCGTGCTTGGCTACTCCGAAGTCGACGCCCGCTGCGCCGACAAAGTGGTGGTGATCACCGACTGCCTGGTGGATTTCCCGAACTTCCCGCCCTCCATTGAGGCCAGTTATGTTGACTATGTTGTGGCGGTGGACGAGATCGGCAACCCAAAGAAGATCGCCAGTTCCGCCGCCAGATTCAGCACGGACCCCAGGGACCTGCTGATGGCCGAATACTGCGCGAAGGTGATCGAGGCAACGCCCTGGTTCAAGGACGGCTTCTCCTTCCAGACAGGCGCCGGCGGGCCCAGCCTGGCGGCCAACCGCTACCTGGAACCTCTCCTGATCAAGCACGGGATCAAGCTGGGCTGGATCATCGGGGGCATCTGCGCCCCGGCGGTGGACCTGCTCAACAAGGGCCTGGTGAACACGATCATCGACACGCAGGACTTTGACATCGCGGGGGTCGAGTCGGTGCACAGCCACCCGAGGCACTTTGAAATGAGCACCTCGCAGTACGCCAGCCCCAGCAACAAGTCAGCGTTTGTCAACAAGCTGGACTACGTGATCCTGGCGGCGCTGGA
Source organism: uncultured Christensenella sp. (assembly GCA_964480995.1). Lineage (GTDB taxonomy): Bacteria > Bacillota > Clostridia > Christensenellales > Aristaeellaceae > UBA1038. The sequence goes on along the minus strand of CAYZRZ010000166.1, from coordinate 639 downwards.
AGTGGATACAAGCTTCAATGTGAACGTGATCACGGGCTCTGACGGCGTGCTGCGCGGAGCGCCCGGCGGGCACCCGGACACGGCGGCCGGCGCCAAGTGCTGTATCATCGTGACGCCGCTTGTACGCGGCAGGATGGCTACGATCTGCGAGGACGTGGTGACGGTGACCACGCCCGGGGAAAATGTGGACGTGGTGGTGACGGACTACGGCATCGCGGTGAACCCGGGCAGGCCTGAGATCTATGAGGCGCTGAAGGCGGCCGGGCTGCCTCTGAAAACCATCCGGGAACTGCAGGAAGAAGCCTACGCGATTGTGGGCAGGCCGGACCCGCTGCCCTTCAAGGACAGGGTGGTCGCCATCATGGAAGCCAGGGACGGCACCATCCTCGACGTCGTCAGGCAGATCGACCCGCTGGATTGATAGAATATCAAAGCAAAGGCGCGGATTATGCGATCCGCGCCTTTGCTTTGGGCGACTTATTTCTGTCAGTGTGGAGATACATGCCGATGATTCTCATAATCCAACCGCACATCAAACTTTTTGTGTAATTTTGGAATTCTATACTTTGTATCGTTAGATTATTTTAAACCCTAACTTTTCACATTAAGCCATATATTATTACGAAAAGAGACTGAAAC
>CAYZRZ010000165.1:0-3487 GCA_964480995.1 uncultured Christensenella sp. | reverse complement strand
GGCGCTGATGGAAGACATCGCGCCCCAGTGGCAAGGGGACAATGAAAAGCGCGCGGACGGCAAGCAGGCCTTCTATCTGTCGATGGAGTACCTGATCGGACGGATGGTTTTCAATAACCTCTATTGCGCCGGGATGCTGAAGGAAGCGGATGAATTGCTCAAGCAAAAAGGCATCGACCTGCGAAAGCTTGAGGATATAGAAGACTATGCCTTTGGCAACGGCGGCCTGGGCAGACTGGCCGCCTGCTACCTTGACAGCGCCGCAGCCGAAGACATCCCTCTGCTGGGCTATGGCCTGCGCTATCAATACGGCCTGTTCAAACAAGCCTTTACAGACGGGAAGCAGTCCGAATCGCCTGATGACTGGTCCAGGTTCGGCGACCCCTTCAGCCTGCGCCGCTACGACCTGCGGCTGACCATCCGCATGGGTGACCTGACCGTCGTGGCCGTACCCTATGACATGCCCGTCATCGGTTACGGCAGAAAATCCATCGGCACCCTGCGCCTGTGGCAGACGGAAGCGCCCGAGGATATCAGCTTTCCCCTCTTCAACGCTCAGCGCTACACCGAGGCCGCTGCCGAAAAAAACAAGGCGGAGGATCTTTGCAAATTCCTCTACCCCAACGATTCGGGTGACGAAGGCAAGCTGATGCGCATCCGTCAGGAATATCTCTTAAGCGCGGCCTCCGTGCGCGATATCCTGCGAGGCTTTGAAAAGCGTTTTGGCAAAGCCTATGACAAGCTGCCCGAGCTGGCCGCCATCCAGCTCAATGATACGCATCCGGCCATGGCGATCCCGGAACTGATCCGTCTGCTTGAGGAAGCAAGCCTTGGCTTTGAACAGGCGTTTCATATCGCCCAGCGCACCTTCGCCTATACCAACCACACCGTGATGTCCGAAGCGCTTGAAAAGTGGGAGGCCAGGCTGCTCATGCAGGCCGTGCCTCACCTGTACCCCGTGATCAGGCAGATCAACCAAAGGCTGCTGAAGGAGCAGGCGGGAGACAGCAAAATGTCCCTGATCCGCGGCGGGCGCGTCAGCATGGCCGACCTGTCCATCTATGCTTCCCGCCGCACCAACGGCGTGGCCCAGATCCACTCAAAGATCCTCAAGGACAGCGTGTTCAAGGATTGGTATGGAAAGTACCCGGAACGCTTTTGCAACGTGACCAACGGCATCACCCAGCGCCGCTGGCTGGCGCTGTGCAACCCGGAGCTCACGGAACTGATCGAAAAGACACTCGGCTCAAATGAGTTCATCCATAGGCTCTCGGCATTGTCCGCCGGCAAAGAGAAGATCACCGATGATCTGGCACGGGAATTTATCCGCGTAAAGGGCATCAAAAAGCGTGAACTGGCCGCTGAAATCAAAAAGCATGAGGGCATCGATATTCCCGAGCACTTCCTGTTTGACGTGCAGATCAAGCGCCTGCACGAGTACAAGCGCCAGCTGATGAACGCCATCTCCATCATGGCCATTTACCGGGGCTTGAAGGATGGAAGCATCCGGGGTTTCACCCCCACCGCCTTCATCTTCGGCGCGAAGGCGGCCCCCGGTTACGCCAGGGCGAAGGCCATCATCTACTACATCAACCAGATGGCGGATCTGATCAACCGTGATCCCGATATGAAGGATTTGCTGCGCGTGGTTTTCGTGCACAACTATAATTGCTCCTACGCCGAGAAAATCATCCCCGCCGCCGATGTCTCCGAGCAGATCTCCCCTGCGGGCACCGAGGCCAGCGGCACCGGCAACATGAAGCTGATGCTCAATGGCGCGGTCACTCTGGGCACCTTTGACGGGGCCAATGTGGAGATCGTTGAAGAGGCCGGTATAGAAAACAACTACATATTCGGCGCGACGGTGGAAGAAATCAGGGCGCTTGTAAATTACTGCCCCAAGGCTATCTATAAAAAGAACGCGGTGCTGCGCCGCGCTGTGGACACCTTGAAGGACGGCACTTTCAAGGATGAGGAAGGCGAAGGCGAGGGCACCTTAAAGGAACTCCACAAGAGCCTGCTTTCGGGTGCCAGCTGGCACAAGCCCGACCACTACTTTATTTTCCTTGATTTCGATGGTTATATGAAGCAAAAGCTGCAGGCCAACCTTGATTTCAAGGACAGCCTCAGCTTCGCCAAAAAATGCCTGAATAACGTGTTCAGCGCCGCCAAATTCTCTTCCGACAGGTCGGTGGAGGATTACGCGAGGGATATCTGGGGGCTATAAGACCCTGACAGACCCGCCCGGCTGCCACTGGCCTCTCAAGAGAATGTGACGGCCGGGTATGCCCGAGGTAACGTCCCGCATCAGGTTGACCGTGATGCGGGCGATCTCCTCGGCAGGCTGGCAGATGGTCGCAAGAGACGGGGTGCAGTAGCGACCTTGCTCGATGCCATCAAAGCCGACGACCGACACATCCTCCGGCACCCGCACCCCCTTGTCGTGCAGTGCCTTCATCGCTCCCATCGCCACGGTATCGGACATCGCGATCAGCGCGGTAAACGGAATATTTTTATCGATCAGCCCGGCAGTGCATCGCCGGGCTTTTTCCAATGTGAAGTCACAGTCCTCAAACAGCCTTTCGTCAAACCTGATGCCGTGCTCTCTCAGGCTTTCCAGAACGCCGTAGAGACGCTGGCCGGTTGAGTCGGCGGGCTGCCCGAAATAGCCGACCAGGGCGATGTTTTTATGCCCCATGCCGATCAGGATGTCGGCCGCTTCCTTCCCCGCGCCGAAGTTATCCACGGCGACCGAGGCTGCCTTGGGACTCTTGATCGGGGAAGCGTCTACCGTAGTAAACACGCAAGGCAGATCAAGAGAGTTGATCTCGGCTTCCCGCTCATGCAGGTTGGCGCCCAGGAAAATGATGCCCTGCAGGTTGCGCTCCAGGTACAGGCTTCGGGCCGCCAGAAACTCATCCGCCTGGTCATCGATGAACTCAAGCAAAAACTGCATATGCTTTTGTCTGCCCAACGCGACGATCCGCTCGGCCAGATCGGTCAGAAAAAGGTTGCGCCGCCCGCGCAAAATGACTGCCACAAAACCCGTATGGCGCTGCTTCAGGTTGGAAGCGTTGGCGTTGCGCACATAGTTGAGCCGGTCGATCACCTCATCCACCTTTTCGCGGGTGAGCGGGTCAACCTCCTCGCGGTGGTTGAGCACGCGGGAAACGGTGCTGATGCTGACCCCCGCCTCGCGCGCGACATCCCTGATGGTGACGATCCTCATGTATGCAGTGCCCCTTTTGTATTGTATTTTTCGCCCGCCTCCACCTAAAAGCTTACATCCCTGACACCGATGTGCCTGCCGTAGACTTTTGTCAAGTGCTCTATGCTGATGGCCGCCATCCCGCCGCCTCCGATCGTCTGTAATTTTAGATATAGTCTTATGTTGCCACGGACAGGTCCTCCTGTCAATGCTCCTGTCAATGCCGGTGAATTGCAAACTTAAGTTCCGGTCTTAAAGAAGGCCGGGAATTTGCATGAG
>CAYZRZ010000164.1:0-3712 GCA_964480995.1 uncultured Christensenella sp. | reverse complement strand
GTCTCCTGCTCGATCCCCTCCAGCCCCGCCGCGAGGATCAGGGCGAACGCCAGATAGGGGTTCACGCAAGGGTCGGGCGAACGCAGCTCCATGCGCTGGCGCGGCCCCGCCGCCGCCGGCAGCCGCACCAGCTGGGAGCGGTTCTGCCGCGACCAGCTGACATAGGCCGGGGCCTTGCTGCAGCCCAGGCGTTCGTAGGAATTTTCCAAAGGATTGAGAAACAGCGTGATCTCGGGCGCGCGCTTCAGGATGCCCGCCATGAAATGCGCGGCCAGAGCCGCGTGCCCCTCTCTTTGCCCGCTGAACACGTTTTCCCCGTCCTGTTCAAGCGAGAGGTTGACATGCAGTCCGCTGCCCGCCTCCCCCTCCAGGGGCTTGGGCATAAAGGAGGCAAAAAGCCCGTTTCTGGCGGCGATCGCGCGCACCACGGATTGGAAGGACAATAGATTATCGGCGGCTGACAGCGCGTCAGAGAACGCAAAGTCGATCTCGTTTTGCCCCGGCCCCTGCTCGTGGTGGGCGGTCTCCGGCTGGATGCCCATCTGGGACAGGTTCAGGCAGATCTCGCGCCTGATATCCTCCCCCCGGTCCAGCGGGGCGATATCCATATAGCTGCCCCGGTCCAGCGGCCGCTTTGTCTCCTCCCCGCGCTCATCCGTTTCAAACAGGTAGAACTCGCACTCGGCGCCGACGCGCGGCGTCAGCCCCAGGGCCAGGCAGCGCTCCTGAGCCTGCTTTAGCAGCCTCCTGCTGTCGCCCGAAAAGGGCGAGCCGTCCGGACGGCGGATGTCGCAGTAAAAGCGAAGCACCCTCCCGGGGCCGGGCCGCCAGGGCAGCACGCGCAGGGAGGAAGGATCGGGAAAGATCAATAGGTCGGAGCGGTGCACATCGCAAAAGCCGGGAATGGCCGATCCGTCGATGGCAATGCCGCGCTCAAAGGCCGCTTCCAGCTCTCCCTGCATGATGGATATGTCCTTCTGGCGGCCGAAGGGGTCGCAAAAACCAAGCCGCACATAGGCCGCCTCGCTCTCCCGCGCAAAACTCAGCGCCTCTGCCTTCGTATTGACCATATCCCTATCCCCCTCATCCAAAATAGAAAAAAGCGTCCATCATTCCCCGCGGGCCGCATCTGCGCTGCGGTTGCCGCAGGCTTGTAGCTTTCGCGTGTCATGATGAACGCCATTGTCCACCTCGCAGTAGTATATGGTTCCCCCGCCGCGCTGTCAACGGAAAAATGCGAAAACGCGGCCTGCCCGCGGAAGTTATATGAATGTTAGTCTTAACTAACTTTCATTTCTCCCCTTGACAGCCTGTGGCTTACGGTCTATGATGTCCACCATAAACAGCAAAGGCGCTGTGGACTCAGGTCCGCGGCGGCTTTTGTTTATTAAAGGAGTGAGATGGTGATGAAGGATGTACCCTCCATGTTTGGCTCCCTGGTGTTCAATGACAGGGTCATGCAGAGCAAGCTGCCCAAGGACGTATACAAATCCCTGAAGCGCACGATGATGCAGGGCGAATCTCTGCCGTCTGACATCGCCGATACCGTTGCCGCCGCCCTCAAGGACTGGGCCACCGAGCATGGCGCCACCCACTTTACCCACTGGTTCCAGCCGATGACAGGCATCACCGCCGAAAAGCACGATGGCTTCATCGTCCCCGACGGCAAAGGCGGGGTGATCATGGATTTCTCCGGCAAGGAGCTGATCCGCGGCGAGCCGGATGCCTCCAGCTTCCCCTCCGGCGGCTTGCGCGCCACCTTTGAGGCGCGCGGCTACACCGTGTGGGATACAACATCCTATGCCTTCCTAAAGGACGGCACCCTGTGCATCCCCACCGCCTTCTGCTCCTACTCGGGCGAGGCGCTGGACAAGAAGACGCCTCTGCTGCGTTCCATGGAGGTCCTCAACACGCAGGCGCTGCGCGTTCTGCGCCTGTTTGGAAACACCACCGCCAGGCGCGTTATGCCCACGGTCGGCCCCGAGCAGGAATACTTCCTGGTGGATAAGGCTGTCTTTTTAAAGCGCCCCGACCTGCGCTTTACCGGCCGCACCCTGTTCGGCGCGCGCCCCAGCAAAGGCCAGGAGATGGATGACCATTACTTCGGCAGCCTCAAGCCCCGCGTCTCCGCCTTCATGCGCGAGCTGGAGGAGGAGCTGTGGAAGCTGGGCGTTCTGGCCAAGACCAAGCACAACGAGGTGGCCCCCGGCCAGCACGAGCTGGCGCCCATCTTTTCCACGTCCAATATTTCATCCGATCACAACCAGCTGACGATGGAGCTGATGAAACTCATCGCGGGCAAGCACGGCCTGGTCTGCCTGCTGCACGAGAAGCCCTTCGCGGGCGTCAACGGCAGCGGCAAGCACAACAACTGGTCGCTGTCCACCGACGAGGGAGCGAACCTGCTGGAGCCGGGCGACAAGCCTGAAGAGAATACCCAGTTCCTGCTGTTCCTGGTTGCCGTGATCACGGCGGTGGATGAGTATCAGGATATGCTGCGCATGACCGTCTCCTCCGCCGGAAACGATCACCGCCTGGGCGCCAACGAGGCCCCGCCGGCCATCGTGTCCATGTTCCTGGGCGATGAACTGACCGCCATCCTCGAGGCCATCGACGCGGGCAGCAACTACCACGGCGACGCCAAGCGCTTCATGGAGATCGGCATCAGCATGCTGCCCTCCATCCCCAGGGATACCACCGACCGCAACCGCACCTCGCCCTTTGCCTTCACCGGCAACAAGTTCGAGTTCCGCATGCCGGGCTCCAGCTGCTCGATCTCCGGCCCCAACATTGCCGTCAACACAGCCGTGGCGGATGTGCTGCGCGGCTTTGCCGATACCCTGGAGATGGCGGAGGATTTTGAAAGCGCCCTGTCCACCCTGATCGCGGGCTCCCTGCGCGCCCATAAGCGCATCATATTCAACGGCAACAATTATTCGGACGAATGGGTGCAGGAAGCCAAGCGGCGCGGGCTTTCCAACTACCGCAGCACCCCGGAGGCCCTCCCCAGCTACATCAGCGAGAAAAACGTCGCCGCGTTCCGCAGAAACGGCGTGCTCTCCGAGCAGGAGGTTCACTCCCGCTACGAGATCCACCTGGAAAACTACTGCAAGACCCTGCATATCGAAGCCCTGACCATGGTGGACATCGTTAAGCAGCTGATCATCCCCGCCGTCCTTCACTACCAGCGCGACCTGGCCGGGCTGCTTGAAAAGAAGCAGAGCCTGACTGCTCTGGATACCTCGCTGGAAAGCTATCTGCTGGAGCGCATCTCCACCCTGTCAGGCGTGCTGCTCAAGAAGCTGCAAGCCCTGGAGAGCGCGATCCTCGATACCCGCATGCCCCGCGAACAGCTGGAACAGGCCCATTTCTACCGCGAAAGCGTATTCACGGCGATGAACGAACTGCGCCTGACCGCAGACGAACTGGAAACCTTGGTCGGCAAAAGCTACTGGCCAATGCCCAGCTACGGGGACATCCTCTACAGCGTGAACTGATCAAATTCGAGTAAAGCAAAGGCGCGGATCGCATAATCCGCGCCTTTGCTTTACAAATCATTCTGATCCATATCAACCAATACATAATAAACAAACTGCCATACGCCGTGGATGCTGCTTAATCAACATCATCCTTAAACTTATGACAGAAAAAGTTTATTATTGTTCCGCCGAATAAACAATGGACTATAAACTTGCATACTTCGTGAATTTCG
>CAYZRZ010000163.1:0-3756 GCA_964480995.1 uncultured Christensenella sp. | reverse complement strand
GTACTGGGCATTTCTGATGATTGCGAACTTCCTCCCGACAGAATTCGGCAGGTGAAGGAACCGCTTGAGGATTATCCGGCCATCCTGCCAGGGCTGGTGGAGCTTGCGCGCGGCATGAGCGTCAGCGCTCATTGTCCGCTGGCTGAGACATTGAGGCTGATGATCCCGGCGCAGATGCGCGGGGGACGCATCGGGATCAAGACAGAAAAGGCGGCGCGCCTTTTGCTCAGCGGTGAAGCCTTGCAGACGGCCCGAGCGGCGCAGACACGCTCGCCCAAGCGCCGCCTGCTCATTGATTTAATGTCAGACGGCGAGGTCCATCCCTTGAGCGAACTCCAATTGCTCGTACGCGCTCCGCTTGAGCCTCTGCGGGCTTTGGAAAAAGAAGGCGTGTGCGAGGTGATCGAGCGCGAGGTGCTCCGCTCGCCCTATCCGGACCGGCCGGTGATGGATCCGGATCCTGAACTCACAGAGGATCAGCAGGAGACGCTGGATGAGCTGCTTCCGGCCCTGAGGGCACGGCGCGGCGCGTTTTTATTGCACGGTGTGACAGGCTCCGGCAAGACAGAGGTATACATCCGCGCGGTTCGTGAGGCCCTGCGGCTTGGACGCGGCGCTATCGTGCTTGTACCGGAAATCGTGCTCACGCCCCAGATGGTGCAATGGTTTCGCGGACGTTTCCGGGACGAGGCAGCGGTACTGCATTCCCGGCTGTCAGCGGGAGAGCGCTTTGACGAGTGGCGAAGGATACGCCACGGCGCTGCGCGGGTGGTGATCGGCGCGAGATCAGCGGTATTCGCCCCTGTGAAGGATCTGGGGCTGATCATCGTGGACGAGGAGCATGAATCGAGCTATGTATCTGACCGCGTGCCCGCTTATGATGCCCGGGAAGTGGCTGAAAGACGGGCCGAGCGTGAAGGGGCCTGCCTGCTGCTGGCCAGCGCGACACCCTCCATTTTAAGCTTTGCCAAGGCAAAACGCGGAGATTACACGCTGCTTGAGATGCCCCTGCGCGTTAACGGCATGCCATTGCCTGAAGTGACCGTTGTCGACATGCGGGAAGAGTTGCGCCTGGGCAATAAGGGTATGTTCTCAGGAGAGCTGTTGACAAGGCTTGAGCAATGCCTGAAGGCAGGCCAGCAGGCCATGCTGTTTATCAACAGGCGTGGATACGCCCAGAGCGTTGTCTGCCGCAAGTGCGGACATGCGATGGGCTGCCCCTCCTGCGATGTGAGCCTGACCTACCACGCGGCGGATAATCTGCTGCATTGTCACTATTGCGGGCAGAGATCGCCGATGCCGGGGGCATGTCCCGAATGCGGCTCCGCGTACCTGAAACCGGTGGGGGCCGGTACGCAGCGGGTGGAGGAGGAATTTAAAAAGCTCTATCCCGATGTTCCCTTCGTCCGCCTTGATAATGACACCACGACCATGAAAAACGCGCATGAGGAGCTGATCAACCGTTTTCGCAGCGGCCAGGCGCGCGTGATGATCGGAACACAGATGATCGCCAAGGGGCTGGACTTTCCCAGGGTAACGCTGGTTGGCGCCGTGCTGGCGGATTCCTCCCTCAACCTGCCCGATTACCGCAGCGCCGAGCGGAGTTTTCAGCTGCTGACACAGGTGGCGGGCCGCGCAGGGCGGGCAGATCAGCCCGGCCATGTGGTGATTCAGACTTATAAGCCTGATCATTACGCCATCGCGGCGGCAGCCGGACAGGATTACCGCCGCTTTTTTACTACCGAGTTTGAAAGGCGCAGGCGTGATCTTTACCCGCCCTTTACGATGCTGGTGAGGCTGCTGTGCCAGGCAAAGGATGAGGAGACGGCCCGGCAGGTGAGCGGTGAGCTCTTGGGCAAGGTAGATAAGCTGCTCGCGCTTCAGCCGGCGCTGAGAAAACGCGTACTGTTTTACCGTGAGGATGAGGCTCCGATTAAGAAAATCATGGGCCGTTCCCGCGCGCAGGTATTTTTAAAACTCCTGGTTCATCCCGACAGCGATCACCTGATCGCTCAGCTTCAGGAGATGAGCAAGGAAGAATGGCCGGGTGAAGTGACGCTGGAAATCAATCCCGCGTCCCTGGCATGACAAGGAGCAGAAATGTCAAGGAAAACCATACTGCATATCGGAGACCCATTGCTGCGCGCGGTGAGCCATCCCGTGACCAAATTTGATCTGCGATTGCAGATGATCGCGCGTGACATGGGTGAAACCATGTACGCTGCCGATGGCATTGGCCTTGCCGCGCCGCAGATCGGCCTGATGCGCCGCCTGATCGTGATCGACGTGTATGACGAGCAGGGCCTGCGCGTATTTGTGAACCCCCAGATCATCAAGGCTGAGGGGGATGTCGCGATGGAAGAGGGCTGCCTGAGCATCCCCGGCCGGCGCGGGTGCGTCAAGCGGCCTGAAAAGGTAACAGTCACCTACCAGGACATTAAAGGCAGGCATCAGGAGATCGAAGCCGATGGCATTTTGGCCAGAGCCCTCCAGCATGAGATCGACCACCTCAACGGCGTGCTGTATGTTGACCTCATGGAGTATGAGGTGTTTGAGGAGGACGATGAAGAAGAGGATGAGGAAACCGCGGAGGCCGGGGCCTGATGCGCATCGTTTTTATGGGCACGCCCGACTACGCGGTGCAATCCTTGGAAGCGCTGGTAGAAAATGGCTATGATGTGGCGGGCGTTTTTACCCAGCCGGATAAACCCAGGGGCAGGGGCGGCAAGGTGCAGATGACGGAGGCGAAGGTATATGCTAATTCCCGCGGCATACCCGTCTTCCAGCCGCGCAAGATCCGGGCGGATAGCGTGGATGCGCTGAAAGCCCTGGCGCCCGACCTGTGCGTAACGGCAGCTTTCGGACAGATCCTCTCGCAGGAAATACTGGATATCCCAAAATTCGGTACCATCAACGTACATGCCTCCCTCCTGCCCAAGTACCGGGGCAGCTCGCCGATCAACTGGTGCCTGATCAATGGGGAAACGGTAACGGGCGTTACAACCATGCTGACTGCTGCCGGCATCGATACAGGCGATATACTGCTGCAAAGGGAAACCGGGATCGGTCCCATGGAAACCGCCGGTGAATTGACCGGGCGACTGGGCGCGATGGGCGCTGAGCTGCTGATCGATACGATCCGAGCGCTGGAAGCAGGCAGGCTGTCCCCGATCAGGCAGGATGAGAGCGTTATGAGCTACTACCCCATGCTTCATAAGGAGATGGGTGAAATAGACTGGACACAAAGCGCGCGGTCCATCTCAAACCTCGTGCGGGGGCTGAATCCATGGCCCGGCGCTTATACAGACTCGGCCAGGCTCGGCAGGCTGAAACTGCTCCTGGCAAGCGCAGAAGCGGGGGAGAGCGCTGCCCCCGGCACCGTGCTGGAGGCGGACAGGAAAAAAGGTCTGCTGATACAGGCGGGGGAAGGCGCGGTGCGCGTGCTTACCCTGCAAGCCCAGGGAGGCAAGCCGATGAAGGCCTCCGATTACCTGTTAGGGCATCCGATCACAACGGGCGAAGGACTATAAAGGAAGCCCGGCCAAGAGCCGGGAGAGGAAAACATGAGCGAAAACGATAACAAAAAGGCGCCTTACAATCGCCCGGATCAGCAAGGAACAAATAAACCCTATGGCCGCCCCGCGGCAGGCCAACCCCAAACCGCCCAGCGACGCTATGGCAAACCGGCGGGGGCTCCGCAGGGCCAGGGCGGCGGGGGCCGCAGCTTTGGTAAGCCCGCGTTTGACAGAGCCCCGC
>CAYZRZ010000162.1:0-3790 GCA_964480995.1 uncultured Christensenella sp. | reverse complement strand
GCCAGCTGGTTAACCATGGTCATTTCCTTGTGAATGGCAAAAAGGTTGATATTCCTTCCTACACGGTCGAAGTGGACGATGTTATCACCATTCGTCAGCAGAGCCGTGAGATGGCGCACTTCAAAGCGCTTCGTGAAGGCGGATTCAACATTGTGCCCAAGTGGCTGACGTTGAACGCGGATGAGCTGAAGGCGACTGTCGCCGCTCTGCCGGCCCGCGAAGATATCGACTTCCCGCTGCAGGAGAACATGATCGTTGAGTTCTACTCCCGCTAATCCATGACGTCAGAGTCAACTACTACGGACAGCAGATTAGCAAGAGGAGGAAGAGAAGCTGTGATGGTAGATATTGAGAATCCCCGTATCGAACGCAGCGGCAGCCAGGATGAGTTCTATGGCCGGTTTGCGGTAGAGCCGCTTCAGCGTGGCTACGGCCATACGCTTGGCAATGCTCTGCGCCGTGTGCTGCTCAGCTCCCTGCAGGGAGCCGCCGTTACCAGCATCCAGATCGAAGGCATTCAGCACGAGTTTTCCACGATTCCCGGGGTGAAGGAAGATGTGACGGAGATCATCCTGAACATCAAGGAGCTGACGCTCCGCTCCTATTCGGATGAGCCCAAGGTCGTTGAGATCAATGTGACCGGGCCCAAGGCCGTGACCGCGGCAGATATTCGTGTAGACAGCGATGTTGAGGTGGTCAACCCTGAGCTTCACATTGCCAGTCTTGGCAAGGATGCCAGCCTGCGCATGTGGCTGACAGTTCAGCGCGGCAGCGGTTATGTGCCTGCCGACAAGAACAAGCAGACCCCGGCAGTTATCGGTCTCATCCCGATCGATTCGATTTATACCCCGATCCGCAAGGTCAACTATACGGTTGAAAACACCCGTGTAGGCCAGATTACAGACTATGACAAGCTGATTCTGGAGATATGGACCAACGGAAGCCTCTATCCGGAGGAAGCCGTGGGAATGGCTGCCAAGCAGCTGACAGAGCAGCTGGCTCTGTTCACCCGCTTGACGGATCACCCGGTCCTGCCGGCCGCCAGCGAAAGCGAAGCGGGATTGGCTGGTAAATCGGTCGATATGACGATTGAAGAGCTTGATCTCTCCGTCCGCGCCTTTAACTGCTTAAAGCGGGCCGGTATCAATACGGTCAGCGAGCTGGTTCAGAAGGATCAGGAAGAGATGATGAAGGTTCGCAACTTAGGCAAGAAGAGCCTTGAAGAGGTCGAGCAGAAGCTCGAGTTGCTGGGCTTGTCTCTGCGCCAATCTGAAGAATAAACCACTGCCCACCCGGGCAAAGGAGGAATATCCCCATGGCTGTACAACGTAAACTTGGCATGAGAAGCGATCAGCGTCAAGCCTTGCTGCGCAACCAAGTGACCAACCTCTTATGGTATGGCCGCATTGAAACGACCTTGGCGCGCGCCAAGGAAGTGCGCAGCATAGCGGAACGTCTGGTTACCTTGGCCATTCGTGAGCACGGCAACACTGTCGCCGCTACGAAAGAGTATCACAACGATAAGGGACAGATCGTTAGCCTTGATGTGGTTAACGATACCCCCAGCAAGCTTCATGTCCGCAGGCTGATGATGGCTTATCTCTACGAGATGCCCCATGCCCGCCTGGATGATGAGACCAAGAAAGAGTACCGCGAGCGTACAAAAGAGAACAATCATCCTCTTATAGAGAAGATGTTCCGTGAGTACGGACCCAAGTACGCCAAACGCAACGCGGAAAAGAACTCCGCGGGCGGCTATACCCGCATCTACAAGCTTGGGCCCCGCCGCGGCGACGCAGCTGAGCGCGTGCTGATTGAAATGGTTTGATCCGGTCAAGGTTCATTCAATTTGCAAAAAGTGCCGTCCCCGGCACTTTTTGCTATTCTCGCATCCATAAATAGGGTATACTGTTTTTAACAGGCGGAAAGGATGAGCGCGTGCGGAGGATAGCGGTTTTTGCGGGAGCTTTCGATCCGATTCATGAGGGACATATCAGCGTCTTGAATGCGGTTATGTCTTTGGGAAAGGCTGATGAGATTATTCTGCTACCCAGTACCGCGCCGCCCTACAGAAAACCTGTCATCCAGCCCAAACCGCTTCGTGAGCTGTGCAAGACAGCGATCCGCGATTTGAAGGGTGTCCGCCTGGCGGATGAAAAGCCGCTTAAATCAGGGCAGAGTATCATAGAAGCCATCAAAGCGATCAAGGCAAAGTCCGGGGAAGCAGAGTACCTGTATATTGTAGGCGCTGATAAACTGGCCGGCCTTTTGCACTGGTCCAAAGTGCCTAAGCTGTTTCGGCTCTGCCGCTTCCTCGTTTACCCAAGGGCAGGATATGAGGCCGGAGAAATAATCCGTTTTGCCTCAACCCATGGATTGAAGGCTGAGCTACTGGATATGCCGGAGGTTAACATATCCTCCGCGATGGTGCGGGAGGAACTGAATAAGCTCAGTGACGCGCCGGGCATGCTTGACAGGGAAACAGCCCGTCTGATCGCGTTGCAAGGCTTGTATCAGACACCTTACGCTGTTATGATGAAACCCTATGTGAGCCAGAGGCGCTACGCGCATACTCTTGGGGTTCGCGATCTGGCTGTTGAGCTGGCCTATGAGCATGGTCTCCCGATGCAGGCCGCGGCCGCGGCCGCTCTTCTGCATGATTGCGCCAAGGAAATGAAGCTTGGCATGATGCAGGCTATGGCGAACCACTATCAGCTGTGCGAGTATCAGGGTGAAATGGAAAGCAACGCGCTGCTGCACGGGAAAATTGCCGCGGTCTTTGCGGAGCGCAAGTACAATGTACACGACCCGGATGTGCTCAATGCCATCCGCTATCACACAACCGGCAGGCCGGGCATGTCGCCGCTGGAATTATGTGTCTTCGTGGCTGATAAGGCCGAGAAGGGTCGAAAGTCTTATCCGGGTCTTGACGAAATCAGGCTTTTGATGCACAGTGATCTGGAGGCGGCAGCGCTGTTCTCCATGCGGAGCACCAGAAAGTATGTGGCCATGATGGGTCAGGCATACAGCGAAGAAACCGACGCGGCGATCGATTATTTGGAACATGACCGCGTATTAAGCCGATAAATGAGGAGGACAGGAATGCAGGGAGCAGATTTAGCCAGGGAAATCGCGCAGCTTTTATATGACAGAAAGGCGAGGGATATTCTCGCACTCAAAGTTGATCATCTGATGGTGATCACGGACTATCTGGTTCTGGCCACCGGCTCCAGCGCTTTGCAGACCCACGCGCTGATGGATCATCTGGATCAGGAACTGAGCGCTTTGGGCGTCCAGCCCCGTCGCATTGAAGGCCAGCAGGCCGCCCGCTGGATCGTGATGGACTATGGAACTGTCATTGTTCATATTTTTCATCCGGAAGATCGGGAGTTTTACAGGCTGGAGAGGCTGTGGTCAGATGGCAGCAACCGCCTTGTCCTGCCGTTTGAAGAAGAAGGGAAAGACGATCAGGCCTGATGAGCATCCAGATGTATGTGTACAAGCGTAATTTCGACGTGCAAAAAGCGGAACGCTATTTCAAGGAGCGGAAGATTCCATACCAGGCCGTCGATCTGAAAAAGCACCGCCCGGGCCGCCGTGAGCTGGAGCTGTTTGCCCGTGGCAGGGGCGTAAAGGACATCATCAACCTGGAGGATGAAGCGGTCAGATCCCATCCCATTGCTTACGCGCCAAATGAGCAGATCATGCTTGATTACCTGATGGAGAACCCGCAGTTTTTGATCAGCCCGATCATCCGCAGCGGGCAGAAGATTGTTGTAGGCTTTGAAGA
>CAYZRZ010000161.1:0-3850 GCA_964480995.1 uncultured Christensenella sp. | reverse complement strand
GCTTTCCTTTTCATACTTTGAGCATACACTTCGCGCTCATTCTTATCTGAGGCACGACTTCTTCTTCGCGCTCATTATATGTAAGGTACGCCGCATGGTTGGACTTTGCGCTGGTTTGCTGTATAATGCCAGAGAACGCGAGCCTACGCATGGGAGGAATTATGTTGTCTTTAGCCCTTTTAACCGAGCAGGTCACACTATCAAAGCAGAGCATCGCCAGCGGCTGGTGGAGCGCTCAATTCACCAGCTTTACCCCGCAGGATGTGGCCCTGGTGCTGCTGTTCTCGCTGGTTGCCAGCCTGATCATCCTGACCGTATACCGCCGCACCTTCAAAGGCGTCATCTACAACCCCACATTTGGCACAACGCTGATCCTGCTTACGCTGGTCACCGGCCCCGTGGTCATGGCGATCGGATCCAACGTAGCCCTGTCCATGGGTATGGTAGGCGCGCTGTCTATTGTTCGCTTCCGCACAGCCGTGAAGGAGCCTGTGGATACGGCCTACATGTTCTGGGCCATCACCATGGGCATCATCATCGGCACCAAATCCTACGTGATCGCGATGGGCGTGGTGATCGGCATATCTATCATCATGCTGGGCCTGTCGATGTTCCGCTCCCGCGCGAGCGAAAACTACCTGCTTGTGCTGCACTATGATCCTGCCGCCGAGCAGGAGATCGACGCGGAACTGCACCGAGGCGTACGCGCCTACCGCGTCCGCTCCAAGACCATCACGCGCTCCGGCGCCGAGATGACGGTGGATATGCGGCTTACCCAGCGCACCGATATCGTCAGCCACATGCTGGATATTTCCGGCGTGCATGATGCCACCCTGGTCTCCTGCCAGAACGAATCAGCGGTTTGAGCCATGGCTTCAGCCGCCCGTCACGAACTAAAATATTTCATATCCCAGGGACAGTACCAGATTCTGTCCCGTCTTTTGGGTCAGGTGCTTTGGCCCGATGAACACGCGGATGAGCAAAACGAGTATCACATCCGCTCGCTCTATTTTGATACCATCTCAAACGCCGCGCTCCATGAGAAGGTCTCCGGCGTGGCAGACCGCAACAAGTACCGCATCCGATTTTATAATTTCTCCGACCGTCTGATCCGGATGGAGTGCAAAACCAAGATCGATACCTACATCTCCAAGCGCTCGGTGCCCATTTCCCGCGAGCTGTGCGAACAGCTGATCGCGGGTGACCCGACCGGGCTTGAGCACTCCGGCTCAGGCTTGATGCGCGATGTATTCCGCGAGATGCGCATCAATCTGCTGCGGCCGGCCGTTGTGGTCGATTATGTGCGCGAAGCCTACGTGCACCCGGCGGAGGAAGTGCGCATCACCTTTGACAAGCAGCTGCGCTCAGGCCTTGCCGGGACTGATATATTCAACCGCCGCCTCCCTGTCTATCCCCCCCTTAAGAACGCCAATCAAATCATCATGGAGGTCAAGTTCAACCGCATGCTGCCGGGCTATATTTCTGCCCTCCTATCGCAGGCGGCAGGTACGGCGCAGCGAAGCGCCATATCCAAGTACGTGATTTGCCGCCAGTACGAGGAGCTTGATTATTGAGCCCCGTTAAACACGAGGAGATATACCTTGCAAAAAAATGAGGTGCTGACCCTTACCGTAGAATCCTTCAGCAGCGAAGCTGAGGGTGTCTGCCGGCATCAGGGACAGGTTGTTTTTGTACCCGGCGCCCTGCCCGGTGAGCAGATCAAGGCTTTGATCGTTAAAACGCAAAAAACGCATGCCTTCGGCAAGCTGCTGGAAGTCATGAAAGCAAGCGCAGAGCGCCGGACGCCGCCCTGTCCCTATTACCCGCGCTGCGGCGGCTGCGGCACCCAGCACATGAGCTATGAAACAGAGCTTCAAATGAAGCGGCGCCATGTGCGGGACGCGCTGGAGCGCATCGGCGGGCTTGATATTGATGTGCCCGCTGTCATTGGCATGGAAACGCCCTGGCACTACCGCAACAAGACATCCCAGCCTGTCACGCTGCAAAACGGCGTGCCTGTCGTCGGCTTTTATGAGCGCCGCAGCCACCGAGTGATCGCGGCTGATGAATGCCTGATCGCCATGCCGCAATCAGACAAGGCCGCGGGCATAGCGGCCGCCTGGATGAAGGCCTGGGATGTCGCCCCCTATGATGAGGAGAATCACAGCGGCCTGGTCCGCAACGTCATGACGCGGGTGAATCACCTGGGTGAGTGCATGGTCACCCTGATCATCAACGGAGAAACGCTGCCTCATCAGGAGGAGCTGATTGCGGCGCTGTCACAGGGCCTGCCCGGCTTTGTCTCGCTGTGCGTCTCCCCCAACACCCAAAGGGGCAATACCATCCTGGGCAGCGGCTACCGGACATTGTGGGGCGCGCAGAGACTCAAAGACCGCCTCTGCGGTTTTGATTTTTTGCTCAGCCCACTGTCGTTCTTCCAAATCAACCGCCCGCAAGCCGAAATGCTTTACAATAAAGCCCTGGAACTTTCAAGGGTGAAACCGGATGACCTGGTCATCGATCTGTACTGCGGCGCAGGGACGATCAGTTCCCTGTTCGCCTCCAAATGCAGGGAAGTTATCGGCATTGAGATCGTGCCGCAAGCCATTGAGGACGCCAAAGAAAACGCGCGGCGCAATGGGATCCTAAACGTCTCCTTTATGCAGGGGGCCGCTGAAACCCTGATGCCGCAGCTTGCCGGCAAGGGTCAAAGGCCCGATATCATCGTGCTCGATCCTCCGCGCAAGGGCGCGGCGCCTGAGGCGCTGGCCGCGATCATCGCGGCCGCCCCGGGAAAAATCGTCTATGTCAGCTGCAACCCTGCCACCCAGGCGAGGGACGCCGGAATACTGTGTGACGCAGGATACCGCGCCGCTGCCTGCCGGAGCGTGGATATGTTCTGCCGCACCCCCGATGTAGAGAACATTCTCCTGTTTGAAAGGACAGTGCCGTGAAAAGCCTCCGGGATGACCCGCGCTATGGGATGTTCCCAAACACGCGCTTGAAAAGGCTGGTCATGCCGCTGGTGATCGAGCAGGCGGCATTGGTGCTGGTTGGCTTGGTGGACGCGGTCATGCTCTCCTCCATCGACCACGATGCCTTTTCGGCGATCTCCCTGGTCGATATGATCAACAACCTGATCAGCCAGATATTTATGGCCATAGGTGCCGGCGGGGCCATTCTGGCCGCCCAGTTCATCGGAAAAAAGGACAGAAAAAGCGCTGTAGCCATTGCCACTCAGGCAGGCCTGCTGGCAATCGCCGTCTCCCTGTCGCTGACGCTGGCGGCGCTTATATTCAACGGCCCGCTGCTGCGCCTGCTTTACCCCAAGGTCAGCGGCGGCATCATGGGCTATTCGCGTATCTACTTCGCGCTGGTTGCCGCATCCTACCCCTTCTACGCGCTGTACAGCTGCGGCTGCAATTTGCTCTACGCGCAGAGCAACAGCCGCGCCTCGATGATCTCCAGCTTTACCATGTACCTGTCAAAGGTGCTGATGAACCTGCTTTTTATCTCTGTCTTTCGGATGGGGGTCTGGGGCATCGGCCTGTCAACCATCATCTCCCGCGCGATCGGCGCTTTCATGACCACGCATGTACTGCTCCACCCCGATTCGCTGATCCACTATGAGCGGCCCTTCTCCATCGGGAGGCTGCTGCATATCGACAGGCGCATGATCCGCGTTGCCTGGCCCGCGGCTGCTGAAAACAGCCTGTTCCTGCTGGGCAAGCTGATCGTCGGCATGATGGTCGCGGGCTTTTCCGGCATCATGATCGCGGCCAACTCTGCCGCCAACACCATCAGCACCATCGTCAACGTGCCGACCAACGCGCTCAACCTGGCCACCATC
>CAYZRZ010000160.1:0-3947 GCA_964480995.1 uncultured Christensenella sp. | reverse complement strand
CAAGGAAGGATGAGACAGAGGAGAGCAGATCGCAGGCCTATCAGGACAGCTGTGACCGCAATATGGCAGAGGGCCGCAACGGAATCGGCAAGCGCCGCTATGGTCTGGATCTGATCATGGCCTACCTGGCTGACCCTACAATATTGGTTGTCACAAATGAACGCCGGATTTCGTCGACTGTCGACTATATCCGGTTTACATATCGAATGATAATGATGTACAATGCTGTCAGAAAAACGAATTATGTCGAGACTCGATGAAATTCGGTATAGGGGGCATTATGAAAATCATTGACCGGGAACGACCGTTGAAACGCTTAATTGACATGATGCACAATGGTCGAATAAAAATCATCACGGGTGTACGCCGCTGCGGAAAATCATTTTTGCTATCCCGTCTTTTCAAAGAATACCTCCATCGGCAGGGAGTTACAGATGATCAAATCATCGAGGTTTCTCTGGATAAAAAGCAGTATGAATCCATGCGCAATCCCAATGCATTGTATCAGTATGTTGTGGAGAAGACTAAAGGGAAAAGCAAACAATTCTATTTGTTCATTGATGAAATTCAACTTTCTTACAAGGTCAAGCGTTCGGATGTTGATGAAAGCCAGGTGCCTGAGGAAGACCATGAACTGCTCTACACCACCTTCTATGACATCCTCAATGATCTGATGACCTGGAGTAATCTGGACATCTATGTGACCGGAAGCAATTCCAAGATGCTGTCTAAGGATGTTGCCACCAACTTCCGTGACAGGGGAGTAGAGATTCGTTTGCACCCGTTCAGCTTTGCAGAGTATTATTCCGTCTCTGGCCTGGAAAAGGCAGATGCCTGGGAAGAGTATCTGGTGTATGGCGGGATGCCGCTTGCTGTGCTTGAAAAGAACCCAAGGGAAAGGGAAGCGTATTTAACCAGTTTGTTTGAACGGGTTTACGTGGCAGATATTGTGGAACGATACCAGGTGGCAGAATCCTATGTGGATGACCTTCTGGATGTGCTGTCCTCCAATATTGGTAGTTTGACCAACCCAACAAAGCTGGCCAATGCCTTAAACTCCCTTCGACGAGCAGGCACCACGGATAAAACCGTTAAAAAATACCTGGATGCATTAGAGGATGCCTTTCTGTTTACCAAGGCCAGGCGCTATGATGTGAAGGGCAAGGCATACTTTGATTCCCCTGCCAAGTATTATGCGGAAGACGTCGGATTGCGAAACGCCAGACTGAATTTTCGGCAGATTGAAGAGACTCACCTGATGGAGAACATACTCTATAACGAGCTGGTTTTCCGCGGATTTGCAGTGGATGTAGGGTCCGTTCGCTTTGCTAAAACTGTGGACGGTCGGCTGCTTCCCGAACGATGGCACGAAATTGATTTTGTGGTGAACAATGGAAGCCAGAAGGCATATATTCAATCTGCTTTCAGTATTCATGATGAAAACAAGCGTCAGCAGGAGATTCTTCCTCTTTTGAAGAGTGGGGATTCATTCCGCAAACTTGTTGTAACGAGCGGTCATAGCAAGATGCACATGGATGAAAACGGAATAAGCTATGTAGGCATCATTCCCTTTCTTCTGGAAGACATAGACAGGCTTTTATAGGGAACGGCAAATCGGGACTTTGCCTCGGTATGCTGTACAACGGGTCGCTTTTTGCGGGCTAAAGCGCATAAAAATGCCGCGAAACTTTTACATTTCACGGCTTTTCTGGCGTCCCCGGCGCGATTCGAACGCACGGCCTTTCGCTTAGGAGGCGAACGCTCTATCCTGCTGAGCTACGGGGACAAGACCTCTGATATTTTAGCACAGCGGAGGCTTTCACGCAAGGTGAGGAATGGCCGTATTTCTTGACAAAGCATAGGGGCCTCAGTATGATGGAGCGTGAGAAACGGAGGCTTTTACTATGCCGGAGAAGTTGACAATGGACAAGCTGACCGCGCTGTGCAAGGTGCGCGGCTACATTTTCGCGGGATCTGAAATTTACGGGGGACTGGCCAATACCTGGGATTACGGCCCCCTTGGCGTTGAATTTAAAAATAACATCAAAAAGGCCTGGTGGAAGAAGTTTGTGCAGGAGAGCCGCACCAATGTAGGGCTGGATTCCTCCATCCTGATGAACCGCCAGGTGTGGGTGGCCTCGGGCCATGTGGGCAATTTCAATGACCCGCTGATGGATTGCAAGGCCTGCAAGGCCCGCTTCCGCGCGGATCAACTGATTGAGGATTACGCTTCCAGGCAGGGCGAGCCCGTTCGGGCCGACGGCTGGAGCAACGAGGAGTTGGAGAGCTACATCGAGGAGCGCGCCGTTCCCTGCCCCATCTGCGGCAAGCATGATTTTACGGGCATCCGCAAGTTCAACATGATGTTCAAGACCCATCAGGGCGTCACGGAGGACTCGGCGGCGGAGATCTACCTGCGGCCCGAGACCGCGCAGGGTATCTTTGTCAACTTCAAGAACATTGTACGCTCAACGCGCCGCAAGCTGCCCATGGGCGTATGCCAGATCGGCAAGAGCTTCCGCAATGAGATCACGCCCGGCAACTTCATCTTCCGCACGCGCGAGTTTGAGCAGATGGAGATGGAATTCTTCTGCAAGCCCGGCGAGGATATGCAGTGGTTTGAGTACTGGCGCGGCTTCTGCCGCGACTGGCTGCTGAGCCTGGGCATCAAGGAAGACAACCTGCGCCTGCGCGACCACAAGGCGGAGGAGCTGAGCCACTATTCCACGGCGACGACGGATTTTGAATTCCAATTCCCCTTTGGCTGGGGCGAGCTGTGGGGCATTGCCGACAGGACGGATTTTGACCTGAAGGCGCACGAGGCCACCAGCGGCGAGGGCATGGAGTATATCGATCCCCTCACCAACGAGCGCTTCATCCCCTATGTGGTGGAGCCCTCCGTGGGCGTGGAGCGCCTGGCGCTCAGCTTCCTGTGCAACGCCTATGAGGAGCAGGAGCTGGAAAACGACAGCCGCGTGGTGCTGCACCTGCACCCGGCGCTGGCGCCCTACAAGGCCGCCGTGCTGCCGCTGCAAAAAAACAAGCTGGGTGAAAAGGCCCTGGCCGTTTATGAGGATTTAGGCCGCCATTTCATGGTGGATTATGACGAGACCGGTTCCATCGGCAAGCGTTACCGCAGGCAGGATGAGATCGGCACACCGCTGTGCGTCACGGTGGACTTTGAAACCGAGGAAACCGGGAGCGTTACCGTGCGCGACCGCGACAGCATGCTGCAGGAGCGCGTGCCGCTGAGCGAATTGGTGAGCTATATTGA
This sequence comes from uncultured Christensenella sp., assembly GCA_964480995.1. Lineage (GTDB taxonomy): Bacteria > Bacillota > Clostridia > Christensenellales > Aristaeellaceae > UBA1038. The sequence continues at coordinate 673 of CAYZRZ010000160.1, read as the reverse complement.
AGGGAAGCTTCGGTTCTGACCGCGCCCATGGCGCTGTAAAGGGGACTATCAATCATGACGAATGATCCGTATCAGGTGAAGGGACAGCCGCGCCGCCGGCGCTCGGAGCGGCACGGAAACGTGCCCGCCGCTCGGCCGCCGGAGATGAAGGCCGCCTACCGGCCGGATGAGACGGCGCCGCTGCCGCTGGGCAGCGAAACCCGCGTGGTGCCGGTTGCGCCTCAGCCTCTGCCGCCGCCCCGGCAGGCGCCTGCCAACTATGGCTATGACCGCTTTTCGGCGACCGCGGCCAACCGCTATGTTGAAGACGAGGAATATGATGACGATGACGCGCCGCGCCTGTGGCCCAAGCTGCTGGCGCTGGCGCTGGGCCTGCTGCTGATCCTGTCGGCCGGGCTTTACTTCCTTGTGCCGGTGAATACAGACGGTATTCTGGGCACCGTACGCGGCGGCCTGGAAACGGTGGTGGAGGGGGCCAAGAGCCTGCTTGGCCTGGCGGAGGAAAAGAAACCCACGCTCATCAAGTTTGAGACCCCGGACGCTGTGGGCGAGATCGGTGTGCGCACCGTGTTCACCTTCACGGCCGATATGCCGGTTGACAGCGTGCGCATGGTGGACGAGGTGGGCAGCGAGGTCATGGGACAGCTGGACAAGATCGACCCGCAGGGTACGG
>CAYZRZ010000159.1:0-4094 GCA_964480995.1 uncultured Christensenella sp. | reverse complement strand
TGATCAGTTCAATGGCCAGGGGGCATATGACCCCAAGCACAGCGGTAAATTTGAGACGCTGGCCGGCATCTGCGAGACTGTTCGGGACAAGCATGAGAGCATCCTGGTGTTCACCCAATTCCGCGAGATGACAGAACCGCTTTCCCGCTATATGGAGGGACTGTTTGGCCGCGGCGGATTGGTGATTCATGGCGGGGTGGGGCCAAAAAAGCGCGGCGAGATCGTAGAGAGGTTCAACAGCGAATATGTTCCTTTTATGGTGCTGTCGCTGAAGGCGGGCGGCGTCGGGCTGAACCTGACCGCGGCGAACCATGTTGTTCATTTTGACCGCTGGTGGAATCCGGCGGTCGAGCAGCAAGCCACGGACCGCGCTTTCCGCATCGGGCAGACCAGGGACGTGATGGTTCATAAGTTTATTACAAGCGGCACGGTAGAGGAAAAGATCGATTTGATGATAGAATCAAAGCAGAAGCTCGCGGGGGATGTCATCGCCGCGAGCACAGGCGAAAACTGGGTGACGGAAATGTCGGACGCCCAGCTGATGGATCTTTTCCGTTTGGAGGGATGATAAATGAGTTGGGGATACGGATACAGTGAATACAAGTCGGTCGCGGAGCAGCGGGCAAAGGCGCAAAAGCAGTTGGCCAAGCTTCGCAAGAAAGATCCGGGCATCCAGCCGGTCATCATCGAAGGAAGGAAGATAACTTCGACGTGGTGGGGCAACAGCTGGTGCGAAAACTTCAAGCGGTACGCTGACTTTGAAAACCGCATCTCGCGCGGATCCGCGTACTGCAAAAACGGTTTTGTGTTCGATCTGCGCATTGAGGAGGGCCTTGTATCAGCCCAGGTACAGGGGACGAAGCTGTATCAGTCGAAAATAAGCATCAAGAAGCTATCGGCAGACAAGTGGCAGGCGATCGCCGATGCCTGCGCCAACCGCATTGAAAGCATGTCAGCACTTGCAGAGGGCTCGTTTCCAAAGGAGCTGGCCGATATCTTCATGACGCAGGGAAGCGGGCTGTTCCCCTCGCCCGGAGAAATCAGCTTCAGCTGTTCCTGCCCCGATCAGTACGGGGATCATATGTGCAAGCATATCGCGGCTGTGCTGTATGGGGTGGGCAGCCGCCTGGATTCAGCCCCCCTGCTGCTGTTTAAGCTGCGTGGGATCGACCCGGGCGCGCTGATCAAGAAATCCGTGGAGGAAAAGATGAGCAGCCTGCTGGCCAATGCCGGCAAGGTGTCCGGCCGCGTGATCGATGAGCGGGACGCCCAGCGGCTGTTTGAGCTGTGAACAGCGTCACGGCCCGCAAATGCGGTATAATCCGTGCAAGGATTGTAAAATGAGGGGGGATGGATATGGCCAAGCTGGAAAAGCAGCTGCGGGGAGATTTTCGCGGCCTCCTGATGAGCATTGAGGATGGCATACGAAAGGGCAGCCTCTCGGCGACGCTGGAGGACGGGAGCGATTACCGGGCGGGGGATACGCAGGTGGCGGTGCGTGTGTTCGAGCGGTACTCCTGGCTGGGATCAAACCGCGTGAGCCTGTCGGTGACACTGGCGGGCCGGGGCGATGAGCTGTTCCTTTCCGCCATCACCTCCGGCGGCAGCCAGGCTGTTTTTTTCAAAATCAACACCTGGGGCGAGGAAGCCTTTTTGAACGCGCTGCGTGATATCGTGGAAGAGTACGGCAGATAAGGGAGAGGGACGCGATGCAGGATATATTGCTTGTAGTTGATATGCAAAATGACTTTATTGACGGTCCGCTTGGCAGCGCCCAGGCGCGCGCCATCGTCGGGCGGGCGGCAGATAAAATGCGCGGTTTTCAGGGCCGGGTGATCAATACCAGGGATACCCATGGGGAAGACTATCTGGAGACGCAGGAGGGGCAGAAATTGCCCGTGCCTCATTGCGTGCGGGGCACGCCGGGCTGGCAGCTGCATCCCCTGATCGAGGCGGAGCGCCGGGAGGAACCGGTGGATAAGACCGTTTTCGGCTCGGCGGCGCTTGGGCAGGCGCTGGTTGAAGAAAGCAAGCGCGAACCCATCCGCAGCATTGAACTGATTGGGCTGTGCACGGATATCTGCGTGATATCAAACGCTTTGCTGCTGCGCGCCTTCCTGCCGGAAACGGAGATCATTGTCGACGCGTCCTGCTGCGCGGGTGTTACCCCGCAAAGCCACCGGACAGCGCTGGAGGCCATGAAGGCCTGCCAGGTGAGAATAGAGAATGAATCCTGACTTTTACAGTTTCACAATAAAGGTAGCCCTAAATCTGCATATAGATCAATGGAAATCGGGCTTATTGAGTATTATCCTGATTGTTACCGTTCGTCTGTTTTTTTACTTGTGCAGCCAGGTGTCTGATGTCTTTTACACGGTGAAATTTAGCAGCGAAGTCGATCCCTACGGCCTGGCCGATGGCTTCGAGTGCCGAGTCATAATGGTCAAACACATACAGGTCCTCTTCAAACAATGAGCCGGAGGCCCTGCGCAAACTGTCGATCATCTGCCCGACGGAAAAGCGGCTATCCGTGCGCAGCTGCAGACACCGGACCAGCAGCAGAGCGACAAAGCAGATCAGGAAATGCGCCTCGATGTGGTCCCGGTCGCTCAGGTAAACAGGCCGCGCCTGAAGGTCTCCTTTGGTGATCCGGAAACTCTCCTCGATCTGCCACAAACCACGGTAAGTATCGATAATTGCTTCGTCACTCATGTCCATCTCACTGGTGACCAGAGCGTAGTATCCGTCAAGGCGCTCTTCCTGCGCTATCCGAGCCGTATCCAGGACGGGCGTTCTTTTCCTGTCCCTGAGGATCTCCCCGGTTTGCCTGTCGATGTTCAGATGCTGAATATACTTCGTGCAGCCGATGTCCTGCAGGAGAGAATGCCTGGAAGGATGATCAACGATATCCCTGGCCTTGGCAATGGCCTGCGCGCGTTCGGCTTTCGCGCGAAGGTCATAGTCCCGGCTGTAGAAAATCACCTGTTTTTGCTCGGTGGTGAAGCTCTTCTTCTTGCCATGGACATCCTCTATCTGGATCACCCTGGGCTCCAGGCGTGATTTGATTTTGAAATCCTCACCCCAGGCGCTGTATCCTTCTTCGTCAAGGACATAGGTCTGCATTTCCTGCGTTGCTTTGCGGACGGACTGCGCGTAAATGTAACCATCCCCGTTGAGGATATGCGCTGCGATGTTGTTGGAGGTGTTAAGCCCCTTGTCTGCTACCACGATCATCCGGCTGATGGCGTAGCGTTCCCGGATGTTTCGAATGACCGGGCGCAGCGTCAGGCAGTCATTGGTATTCCCGCTGAACAGCTGATAGGAAATGGGAAGCCCGCTTTGATCCATGAGCAGTCCCATCTGAACGATGGGGTTAGGACGGTGTTCTTTTGACACACCATTCTGACGGAGCGCGTCCGTTTCGTCGATCTCAAAGTAGTAATTGGTCACATCATAGTAAACATGGGATGTGTCCCGGCTGTACTGCTTGGATACGGCCGTATGCAGCGCGAAGAGAAAGTCATCCTTGTAGTGAGCGAAGTTCGTCAGCGCGCGGTAGACATGCTGCAGGTCAAAATCATAGCGCTCAAAGTACTCGTTGCGATGCTCGAAAGTGTACTTCTTGGAACCGGGATCCAGAATACGCTGGAAAACCAGCATGCGGAAAATCTGATCCAGCTGGTAGTCACTCCTGACCGTCTGCTGGCGGCCTGCCCAGAACCTGCGGATCCCCAGTTCATGGTACAGCCGGCTCAGGGCAAAATAACCGATGTTCCTGCGGGTGGAAGTGCCCGCCTCCATGCGCTGGGAGGGCTTGTACTCAATGGTTGCCGTGCGCTCCCTGTCCTTTTCTTCGAGGGTCATCTTCCGCGCCAGTTCCGTATAGTACGCGACGGGGTCGTCAATATCGCGGATATCCTCAAGGTAGCCGATGGACTGGACCGTCTTGGTGCGGACATTGCCCGATTCCTTATGCTTGTAAGGCTTGACAATGGACAGAAAGGTTTTGCCTGACTTCTTGTTGGGGATTTGTTTTAGAAACCTAAACTCCCGCTGATTTATAGCGTGTTAGGATCAATCGAGAACGCTTCAAG
>CAYZRZ010000158.1:0-4115 GCA_964480995.1 uncultured Christensenella sp. | reverse complement strand
GTGTCAAGCGACCCGCTGGCCTTCCCCGGCTACAGGGAAAAGCTGTTAAGGGCGGCGGAGGAGAGCGGCGAAAACGAGGGCGTCATCTGCGGCCTGGGCGCTGTGGATGGTATTCCGGCCGCCGTCTTCGCGATGGAGCCGGGCTTCATGCTGGGCTCCATGGGCGTGGCGGTGGGCGAGAAGATCACCCGCCTGTTTGAGCTGGCGGCCGGGCAGGGCTTGCCTGTCATCGGCTTCACCCTGTCGGGCGGCGCGCGCATGCAGGAGGGCATCCTCTCGCTGATGCAGATGGCCAAGACCTCCGGGGCTGTCAAACTGCACTCGGACGCGGGCCTTCTATACATCGCCGTGCTGTGCGACCCCACCATGGGCGGCGTGACGGCCAGCTTCGCGATGGAAGCGGATATCATCCTGGCGGAGCCGGGTGCCTTGATCGGCTTCGCCGGCCCCCGCGTGATCGAGCAGACCATCCGCCAGACCCTGCCCGAGGGCTTCCAGCGGGCGGAGTTTTTACTGGAAAAGGGCTTTATTGATGCCATTGTGCCGCGCGCCGGGCTTCGGGAGACGCTCACCCGGCTTTTGCGGCTGCACAGGAGGGATGCCTGATGAGCGCGTTTGAAATTCTGCAGGCGGCCAGAGCGCCCCAGCGGCCGACCGGCCGCGATTTTATCAATCGGCTGACGGAGGATTTTATCGAGCTGCACGGCGACCGAAGCTTTGGGGATGACGGTGCCATCATCGGGGGCATCGGCCGGGTGGGCGGCCAGATCGTCACGGTCATCGCCCTTGACAAGGGGCACGACACAGCGGAGCGGGTGGAGCGCAATTTCGGCTCCGCGCATCCCGAAGGCTACCGCAAGGCGCTGCGCCTGATGAAGCAGGCCGAAAAGTTCGCTCGGCCGGTGCTGTGCCTTGTGGATACATCCGGGGCCTACTGCGGCATAGGCGCAGAAGAGCGCGGCCAGGGCCAGGCCATCGCCCGGAACCTCATGGAGATGATGTGGCTGAAAACCCCGGTGCTGTCCATCCTCATCGGCGAGGGCGGCAGCGGCGGCGCGCTGGGCCTGGCCGTGGCCGATGAGGTGTGGATGCTTGAAAACGCGGTGTATTCGGTGATCTCGCCGGAGGGCTGCGCCAGCATCCTGTGGAAGGATGCCGCCAGGGCCCCCGAGGCCGCGGAGTGCCTGCGCATCACGGCGCCGGATCTGTTGCGCCTTGGCGTCATCGAGCGGATCATCCGGGAGGAGGAAGGCATGTTCGCCTCTCTTTCGGAGCAGATCGCCGGGTTCTTTTCACACCGGAAATTATTGCCGGGGGAGGCGCTGGCCTCCGCCCGTTATCAACGCTTCAGGAAAATGGGGGAGGCTTCACTATGATCGCCATTGTTGCTGACAGCACGGTATGCGCTACGCGCGACCAGGCGCGGGCCATGGGCCTGACCGTCGTGCCCACCGGCTTTACCGCGGGTGCCGCGGCCTATACCGAGCGCTTTATAGACGACCGCAGGCCGGAGGAGACACGGGAACTCACCCTGCAGCCTGACTGCAAGACCTCGCACGCGCCGGTGTCGGCCTTCCAGCAGGCCTTTGAGGGGCTGCTGGCGCAGGGCTTTGACGTCCTGTGCCTCACCATCTCATCCCGCCTCAGCGGCGCCTATTCAAGCGCCAGCGTGGCCGCGCGGGAGACGGATGCAGGGCGGATCGCCGTCGTCGATTCGCAGACGACCTGCGGCGGCCTGTGGCTGCTTTGCAAAGCGGCCCGGGGGCTTGCCGATGAGGGGCTAAGCCTTTCTGATCTGACAGAGCGCGTCAAGGAGCTTCGGCCCAAGGCCGGCATCGTGTTCTCCGTTGAAAACATGGACGCGCTGCGCCGCAGCGGCCGCCTGGGGGTGATCCCCCAGTCCGTCGGCACCCTGCTCAACATCCGTCCCATCCTGCAATGCCAAAACGGCTCCGTGGCGTCCGTGGGCGTGGCAAGAGGCCTGCAGGACCGCTTGCGCCAGATGCTGCGCCGCATCCCGGAAAAGCCCATGGCCTTGATGCTGCACTACCTCCTGCCGGCGCCCGCGGCAGATGCCCTGCGCCAGGCGATTGAGCAGAAGTTTGAAGGCGTGCCGCTGTACACCGCCATCGGCGGGCCGGTGCTGGGTATTCATTTGGGTGCCGGGACCATCGGGGTGTCGTGGATTACTGAATGAGGATTGCGAGAGTATTCAAGGGATGCTGTTGAATCGGCATCCTTTTTGATTTTGGGGAAAGGACGGGGGCTACGTCTCTCACAGAGACACAGAGGATACAGAGGCGGCGGGACAAGCCCGCCTTGCACAGAGAGGAGACTTATATGAAATATCTAAATTCAACATTCTTTCTTGCTTTCATTCCATGGTTCGGCTGACGCCGGAACAGAGAGTCAAGAGGGGGAACTGCTTCCCAGTTCCCAGCACAGAGAAGACACGAGAACCGAGATGTCTAAGTAAAATCTCTGTGGAAACGGCTGTGAAGCAGCCGGCTCTGTATCCTCTGTTCCGGCCGTAGCCGAGCGATATGGAGTGGCACAAGAATGTATGCCAAAGCCAGCTTCTACCTGCGATATTTCTCTGTGAAAAGGCGGGCTTGTCCCGCCGCCTCTCCTCGTCTCTGTGTCTCCGTGCGAGACGTAAACCCCCGTCCCTCTCCTTCGCGAAACGCATCCCCTTTTCACGCACTTCGCGCGGGTGTAAGATAAACCCATCAACCGAAAGGAAGCCATCGCCATGCGAACATACCGCCTTTTCCAAGTGGATGCCTTTACGGGGGAGAAATATGCCGGCAATCCTGCCGGCGTTGTATTGGATGCCGAGGGGTTGGGGGAGGAGGACATGCGGCGCGTTGCCCGGGAGCTCAATAACTCGGAGACCGCGTTTGTCTTCCCATCCCGCAGCCCGGAGTACGACGCGCATGTGCGCTTCTTTACCCCCACCCGGGAGGTGCCCATCTGCGGGCACGCCACCGTGGCCGCCCATTATGTGCTGGCGAAGACGCGGGGCATGACCGGGGGCAGGGTGCTGCAGAAGACGGGCGCCGGTATCCTGCCGGTCGATATCCAGGCTGATGGGGATGACCTGAGGATCGTGATGACGCAGGGCAGCATCGAGTTTGGCGCCGTCATCCAAGGGGAAGAGAGGGCCAGGCTGCTGGCCGGGCTTCATCTGCGGGAGGATGACCTGCGGGCGGGCTACCCCGTGCAGATCGTATCCACAGGCCACTCCAAGGTGATGGTGCCCATCACCAGCCGGGCTTTGCTGGATGCCCTTTCCCCGGACGGCGGCGCGCTGGCGGCGCTCAGCCGGGATATCGGCTGCAACGGCTACTATGTGTTCTGCTCTGATTGGTCAGGCGATCCTCTCCCTGTCCACGGCAGGATGTTTGCCCCCGCGGCCGGCATACCGGAAGACCCCGTCACCGGCAACGCCAACGGCCCGCTGGGCGCGTACCTGGTACATCATCACCTGGCTGGGCACGATGGCCGCGTCTTTTCGTTCAACGCCGCTCAGGGGGAAGCCATGGGCCGCCCCGGCATCATCAGCGTTGAGGTGGATATACGGGATGATGAGCCTGCCTTGGTCAAAATATCCGGACATGCCGTGATCGTGTTCGAAACGGAGATCACGGTTTGATATCGACCGTAAAATCCTTGTCCTCCAGATGGGGATAGAGGGACGCTATGGGGGAGAAATCCTTGATCTTGTTGCCGTCCAGATACAGGGATTTCAGGTTGGTCAGTTCCTTCAGCGCGTCAATCTTGGTCAGCTTGTTGCCGCCGAGGTTCAGGCTGTTCAGGTTCGCCAGCGTCTTGAGCGGGGCCACGCTTGCGATCTGGTTGCCATAGGCCCTGAGGTACTCCAGCTTTAAAAGACCCGAGAGTTTTTTGATGTCCTTGATCTTGTTCCAGCTGATATCCAGGCGTTTGAGGTTGATGAAGTGCTCGATCCCGCTGAGGTCTGAAATCTGCGAACCTTTGGGGAACTTCTCCTGATACTCGTTGCCCAGGTTCAGTTCCTCCACCATAGCGGCATCGCCGGCAGTGATCTTGCCTTCCGGCTTGCCGATCGCCTCACGGATACGCCGTTCCATCAC
>CAYZRZ010000157.1:0-4144 GCA_964480995.1 uncultured Christensenella sp. | reverse complement strand
GCCGCGTACAGCGCGGCGTAGAAACCCTTCTTTTTCATCAGATCTTCATGCCTGCCCTGCTCTACGATGTTGCCGTCACGGATCACCAGAATGTTGTCCGCGTTTTCGATGGTCGAGAGCCTGTGGGCGATCACAAAGGCTGTTCTGCCTGCCATCAGCTGCCGCATGGCGGCCTGTATCTGCCGTTCCGTCTGCGTATCCACGTTGGAGGTCGCCTCGTCCAGTATCAGCATCGGCGCGTCTGACAGCATCGCGCGCGCGATGGTCAGCAGCTGCTTCTGCCCTTTGGAGATATTCACCCCGTCGTCGCCGATCACGGTATCATAGCCCTGCGGCAGCTTCTTTATGAAGTTATGCACCTTGGCGGCACGGGCAGCGGCCTCCACCTCTTCACGGGTGGCATCCGGCCTGGCGTAGGCGATGTTATCAAGGATGGTGCCGTGAAACAGCCAGGAATCCTGCAGTACCATCGTGTAGGCCCGGCGCAGGCTGCCGCGGGTCAGGCCATAGATATCCCGCCCGTCCACCCGGATGCTGCCCTTATCAGCGTCGTAAAAACGCATCAGCAGATTGATCAGCGTCGTTTTGCCGGCGCCAGTTGGGCCGACAATGGCGGTCAGCGAGCCGGCCGGGGCTTCCATGCTGAAATTTTCGATTACCGGTTTTTGCGGCACATACCGGAAGCTGATGTCATTTACTGATATGTGCCCTGAGACCTCATCCAGCGTTTCGGCATCAGGCGCATCCGCTTTCTCCGCCGGCTCGTCGATCATGCGGAACACCCGCTCGGCCGCGGCGAAGGCGCTTTGCAGCTCACCCAATATGTTGGCCGTCTCGTTGATGGGTCCGGAGAACTTACGAGAATACTGGATGAAGGAGGAGATATCGCCCAGGCCGACCCGCCCCGCCAGATAGAGCAGGGAACCGAATACGCTGATCAGGGCCAGGGAAATATTGTTGATGAAGTTGACCGAGGGACCGGACAGCGTGCCGTAGTACTCGCTGGTGGTGTAGGCATCCACGGCCTCCCGGTTGATCCTGTCGAACTGACCGATCACCTGACCCTCACGGCCATATGCTTTGGTCGTCATCTGCCCGGCCATCATTTCTTCCATATAGCCGTTGAGCTCGCCAAGCTTGGCCGATCTTTTTCTGAAAAAGGGTCTGGTCCGCTTTGTGATCCACCGGATATAGACCACGGTCAGCGGTACGGTCACGGCAAATATCAGCACCAGGACCGGCTGGATGGACAGCATCAGGACGAATGAGACGCTGACTGTGATGATGCTGTTTAAAATCTGAAGGAAATCGGTGGACAGGCTTTCGTTCACCGTATCCACATCGTAGGACAGCACGCTGATCAGATCGCCCGCCTGGTGCCCGTCAAAGAAGCTGACCGGCAGGCTGACCAGCTTGTCAAATACATCCTTGCGCATGCGGTAGGTGGCGTTTCTTGTCAGGCGGATAGTGATCCGGTTGAGCAGATAGCCTGTCAGCGCGGAGGCCAGATAGCAAAGCGCCATCGAGCCGGTATACAGCAGCAGCTTATCAAAATCCGCCTGACCCTGCCCGATGCCGATCGCGTCGATGGCCAAGCCTGACAGCTTGGGGCCTGCCAGGGAGAGGGCGTTGGTCAGGATCACCAAGATCATCGCCAGTACCAGCAGCATGCGGTAGCGGCCAAGGTACTGCCATAGGCGTTTCAGCAGCTTCCCGCGCGGTATTTTCGGTGCCTGGCGGATGGAGGATACCTGTTGTTCACTCATACAGCTCACCGCCCTGCGCGCCCATCTGCGTGGTCGCGATCTCTTTGTACATCTTGCAGTTTTCCATCAGCTCCCTATGCGTCCCGAAGCCGATCTCGCGCCCCTCGTCCAGCACCAGAATGCGGTCGGCATTCATGATGGAGGAAACCCGCTGGGCAATGATGATGGCCGTGGTGTTTTTGTAGCCGCGGGCCAGCGCCTTGCGCAGCGCCGCGTCGGTGCGGTAATCAAGGGCGGAGGAACTGTCATCCAGTATCAGCAGCTCCGGCTGACCGGCCAGCGCCCGCGCGATCAGCAGCCTTTGCCGCTGGCCGCCGGAGAGGTTATTGCCCTTTTGAGCAACCCGGTAATCGAGCCCGCCTTCGAAGGAACGGATAAAACCGGCGGCCTGCGCGTCCTCCGCCGCCTGCCACAGGCGCTCATCAGGGATGTCGCGATAGTAGCGGATGTTTTCGCGCAGTGTATCGGCAATCACAAAATCATTCTGAAAAACGACTCCTGTGCCCTCCCGAAGCTCCCGGGGAGGGATGGTTTTGATATCCCTTCCCTTGATGCGGATGCTGCCTGAACCGGCATCATACAGACGCATCAGCAGCTTGATCAGCGTGGTTTTGCCGCTGCCTGTCGCGCCGATGATGCCCAGCGTCTCGCCCTGCCTGAGCGTGAAGCTGATGTTCTCAAGCGCCGGGCCCTTGTCGCCATAGCCGAAGGATACACGGTCAAATACGATGTGCGGCGCGTCAGCCATGCCATATCCCGACTCTTCGACCGGCATGTCCTGCGGCATCGTCAGCACCTCGGCCACGCGCCGGGCGGAGGAGATGCCGCGCGACAGCATGATGAAGATACGGGTAATGCCCATCATGGCCATGGAGATCAATGTGAAGTAATTCAGAAAAGCGATGATCGTGCCGGGGGAAGACAGGCCGCGGTTAGCCAGATATGCGCCTGCCAGTACCATCAGCGTCAGGCCGATGTTGAGCGTCAGGGATGTCAACGGGTTGCTCAGCGCTGATACGCGCCCTGCCCGCTGCGAGGTATCGGCCAGGCGGCTGTTGACGCCGTTAAAACGCTCCTGCTCGTAGCTTGTTTTGGACAGGGCTTTGATGATGCGTACGCCGCTTATATTCTCCTGCGTCACGCGCACCAGGGTATCCAGTATCCCCTGCTGCTCCGTATACAGGGGGACGCTCTTTTTGGTGATGAGGTAGACGATCAGAAAAATGAAGGGCAGCGACAGAACCAGCACCATCGTCAGCCTGTAATCAAGCGACAGGGTCATGATCAGCCCGCCGATCAGCAGGATGGGCGCCCGAACGCCCATGCGCTGGCTGCGATTGAGAAACTGGTTGATATAGTAGGTATCGCTTGTCAGGCGCGATATGACGGAGGAGAGGGAGACGCTGTCAAACTGCGCCATCGACAGATGGCTAAGCTTTGAAAACAGATCGTGTCTCAACTCCAGCGTCACCTTGCCGGAGGTGGCGGCTGCCGTTCGGTTGGCGTATACGTTGCTTAGAATGGCCAGCACCGCGCAGATCACCATCACTCCGCCCAAGAAGTAGATCTGCCGCGCGTCGCCGCTGGGCACGGCCTGATCGATGATGCGGGCCAGCAGCGAAGGAATGATCAGATCCATCATGGCGGCGAAAAACTTGACCGCCATGGTCCACACCATCACGCCGGTATGGGGCTTTAGGTACTGCAGCAATACGTTCAAGTGGCTTGTGCCTCCTTTTCCTCATCCCATTTGATGGCGCGGCCGCGCATGTGCTCCAGCATCCTCTCCAGCGCCTCCAGATCTTCGGGCGAGATGCCCTCCGTCAGGTAAGCGTTCCATTGGTCATTAACCTCGCGGATCAAGGGAACGCAGGCCAGCGCCTTGGCTGTCGGATTGATCTCCATCAGCCTCTTATCCTGTTGGCTGACCAGCCGGTCAATATAGCCCTGCCCCTCCAGCAGTGAAAGCTGTCGCGCGGCGTTGGATGGGTTGACATGCAAGGCGCGCGCCAGCTGCTCCTGCGACATGCCGGGGCTCGCGCAGATGTACAGGAGGTAAGGGGCCTGCACGGCGCTTATCCCCGTGTCCGCAAGCAATGCGGATCGGAACTGATTGCCGCAGCGGGCGATGATGCTGAGGTTTCTTGTAATGGAAGGCATGCTGTCCTCCGATGGTGGTCATATATTTGCGCGCGCAATGGTTGCGAACGCAATTATTATAATCATGCCATTATATGCAGTCAAGGCTATGTTGAGAGGCGCGTTTAGGTCGATTGATTGGACCGGATTCTGTGCCGAAACCTGTGCCGAAATCTGCGTTAAATGGTGAATTGCAAACTTAAGTTCCGGTCTTAAAGAAGGCCGGGAATTTGCATGAG
>CAYZRZ010000156.1:0-4166 GCA_964480995.1 uncultured Christensenella sp. | reverse complement strand
GGGCGGCGTAATGTCCGCCTGGGGTGTGGTTGCCTACGCGCCCGGAATCTCCGTATCAGCCGACGGACCCGACAGCCGGCCGCAGACCGCGCGGCTTCAGGGGCAGTGGGGGAGTGCGCTCCACCCGAGCGGCGTACTGGCCGAGGGCAGGCAGCTGTACCTGGAGGAGATCGAACTTGGTGTGCCCTCCGCCGTGATCGATGAGAAGCTGGCTATCGGGCTTTACCGCGTCGGCAATCCGGTCGGGCGCAAACTGAATATTTCCGGAACCGAGTTTACTGTTGTGGGGATCACCAGGCATGGCAGGACCGCGGGGGACAAGGACGAGAGCAGCGTGACCGTCCCGCTGAAGGCGCTTGACAAAGCCGGCATTCAAACGCAAATGCTCAGCGTGGTGATGCGGCCCAGGCAGGGCTCCGGCGCTTACGCGGCGCTGGGCAGCGCAATGTCCGCCTGGCATAGTGAAGGTGACTTTTACAGCCTGACCAAGGAAGTATACCGCGCGCGCCTGCCTTTGCGGATGATGCTGTGCGTTTTGGGCGCGATGGCCGCCGCAGTCACGCTGAAGCTGTCGGGCCGCGCCGCCCGAGCCATCTTTGAAGGCGGCAAAAGGCGGATGGAGACGCGCTATGCCCTCCATATCCTGCCGGAGCTGATCCTGCGGGGGCTGGCTATCGCCGCGATGTACGCGCTCAACGCGGCTGCCGTCGTTTTGATCCTGCAGGCGGCTATCGCGCCGGTCTATGTCTTCCCCGAATGGGTGCCGGGCATTCTGGTGGATCCCAAGGACATTGCCGATACCTTCTGGCTTCTGAGGGGGCAGGAAACAGGGCTGCTCTCGCTTCGCACGCCGGAGCTGCTGCGGCTTAAATACCTGCACAGGCTCATGACGGCCGTCTGCCTGGGGATATTTATTCTGCTGCTGCGTCCATACTATCTTTGGAAAAGCAGACTCTTCGGCGAAAAATGACCTAATCATTCGTTCCCGTCCCCCCTCGTCTGTACGCGGGGGGATGCTTTATACACGATATGATACACACGGAGGGGTTGTCAGTGGATGAATTCTAAAGCGCTCCAAATGTGGCGCTCAGGCAGGGAAATCAGACGGCCGGTGACAAAAAAAGATGAGGAATAGTGCAAAAACCACTTGCATTTAGCTGTTTGACTGCTTATAATCATAGGGCTGTCTGTTTAGGGATGACGCGATAGGTTGCCGCCTCGGCCTTGGGCGGGTAATTATCGCCGACCAGCCCGAACAATCGGGCGACGGACTCAGGCTCTTTTCCGCCAGACCAAGCGGGAGAGGATTACCGGCAAAAGCTAAGAGCCATCTTGCGTCGGCAAAGGGCAAACGCCGGAACCATGAGAACGATTTAATAGGAGGAATTCAAATGGCCAATCAGAAAATCAGGATCAAGCTCAAAGCGTATGAACACAGCTTGATCGATCAGTCAGCCGAGCGGATCGTAGAAACCGCTAAGCGCACAGGCGCGCGGGTATCCGGCCCCATCCCGCTGCCCACCGAGAAGGAGATCATCACCGTTCTCCGTTCTCCGCACAAGTACAAGGACAGCCGCGAGCAGTTCGAACGCCGCACGCACAAGCGCCTGATCGATATTCATAACCCCAACGCACGGACCGTGGACGCCATGATGAAGCTGGATCTTCCCGCCGGCGTCGAAATTGAAATCAAACTGTAAGGCAGGAGGAACCATCATGAAAAAAGCAATTTTAGGCAAAAAGTTGGGCATGACGCAGAAATTCCTGCCCGACGGCCGCCTGGTGCCGGTCACTGTGATCCTCGCAGGCCCATGCACCGTGGTGCAAAAGAAAACGATTGAAAAGGATGGCTATGAGTCCATCCAGGTCGGCTTTGACGCGATGAACGAAAAGCGCGCGCAGAAGCTGGTGAACAAGCCCGACGCGGGCCACTTCAAAAAGGCCGGCATCTCTCCCGTCCGTCACCTGCGTGAATTCAGGCTGGAGAACGCCGCCGAGTACCAGGTCGGTCAGACCATCGGGGTTTCTGTTTTTGAAGCCGGCGATAAGATCGACGTGACCGGCACCAGCAAGGGCCACGGCTTCACCGGCGTTATTTACCGCTGGAACCAGACCAGGGGCCCGATGACTCACGGTTCGAAGTATCACCGCGGCGTCGGCTCCATGGGCGCCAACTCCGATCCCAGCCGCGTGTTCAAGAACAAGCACATGTCCGGCCATTACGGCGTCGAGCGCGTGACCGTGCAGAACCTCGAAGTGGTTGAAGTGGATGCCGAGCGCAACCTGCTTCTTGTCAAGGGCGCTGTGCCCGGCCCGGTCAACAGCCTGCTGTTTGTCCGCAACACCTGCAAAGCCTAAGAAGGAGGATAGAGTTTATGCCAAGCATTCAAGTTCTTAACATGCAGGGTAAAGCAGCGGGCGAGCTGAATCTCTCTGATGAGATTTTTGCCGTTACGCCCAACGTGGCCGCCATGCATTTGGTTGTCCGTTCCATTCTGGCCAATAAGCGCCAGGGAACGCAAAGCGCCCTGACCCGCGGCAAAGTCCGCGGCGGCGGCCGTAAGATTTACCGTCAGAAGGGCACCGGCAACGCGCGTCACCATTCCAACCGCGCGCCCCAGTTCCGTCACGGCGGCGTCGTATTCGCCCCCCAGCCCAGAGATTATGTAGTCAACGTGCCCAAGAAGGTCCGCCGCCTGGCGATGAAGAGCGCGCTGTCCAGCAAACTGTCCGCGGGCGATATCATCGTGGTGGACAAGATCGCCCTCAATGAGGCGAAGACCAAGCTGGTCGCCAGAATGCTCAAGGATCTGGGCATTGAAAAGAAAGCCCTGCTGGTGATGGCCGGCCCCGATGAGACCCTGATCCGCGCCGCGCGCAACATCGAGAGCCTGTCGGGCACCAACGTCAACACCCTGAACGTATATGACATCCTGCGCGCTAACAAGCTGATCATTCTGCAGGATGCGGTCAAAGGCATTGAGGAGGTGTACGCCTGATGAAAAATCCTCATGATATCATCCTGCGCCCGGTCCTGACTGAAAAGGGCTACAACGGTATCGCCGATAAGCAGTATGTGTTTGAAGTCGCCATCGACGCCAACAAGGTAGAGATTAAAAAGGCGCTTGAGAAGGTGTTTAAGGACATCAAAGTGCAGCGGGTCAATACCCTGCGTCAGATCGGCAAGATCAAGACCCAGGGCCGTACCAGCGGCCGCACCCCCGAAGTCAAGAAGGCCTACGTGAAGCTGACCGAAGACTCCAAGCCCATTGAGTTCTTCGAAGGCATGGTCTAAGGGAGGAGTAAGAAATGCCAATTCGTGTCTATAAACCAACTTCCCCGGCGCGCCGCTTTATGTCGGTGCTGACTTACGAAGAGATTACAAAGAAAACGCCGGAGAAATCACTCCTGCAGCCCAAGAAAAAGAACGCGGGCCGGAACAATCAGGGCAAGATCAGCGTCCGCCATCAGGGCGGCGGTGAAAAGCAAAAGTACAGGCTGATTGACTTCAAGCGCAACAAGCTGGAAGTGCCTGCCAAGGTGGCCGGTATCGAGTACGACCCCAACCGTTCGGCCTTCATCGCGCTGCTGCACTACCTGGACGGCGAGAAGCGTTACATCCTGGCTCCTTTGGGGCTGAATGTGGGCGATACGATCGTCTCCAGCGAGGCGGCTGACATCAAGCCCGGCAACTCCCTGCAGCTGGCGAACATCCCCCTGGGCACCCTGGTGCACAACATCGAGCTTCGGCCCGGTTCAGGCGGCCAGATCGCCCGCTCGGCCGGCGCCTATGCCCAGCTGATGGCCAAGGAAGGCCCCTTCGCCACGCTGCGTATGCCCTCCGGCGAAATGCGCAAGGTACCGATTATTGCCCGCGCGACCATCGGCACCGTCGGCAATACCGACCACGAGAACGTGCGCATCGGCAAAGCCGGCCGCAAGCGTCACATGGGCATCAGGCCCACTGTCCGCGGCGTCGCGATGAATCCCGTCGATCACCCGCACGGCGGCGGCGAGGGCAAGTCGCCCATCGGCCTCCCCTCACCTGTTACTCCTTGGGGCAAGCCGGCTCTTGGATACAAGACCCGCAAGCACAAGAAGTATTCCAACCGCTTGATCATCAAGCGTCCCCTTCACCACTGAAGAACAGGGAGCACCAAAACAAA
>CAYZRZ010000155.1:0-4170 GCA_964480995.1 uncultured Christensenella sp. | reverse complement strand
TATTTTAGATATTTTTTAAACATATAATTATATCAGTAATAAATATTTTTCATCTTTAGTATATTTATTTATCAAGTGCTGGTACTACAATTCTAATCTGTTCCCAAATATTATCTCTACATAATTGTAGATATTAGATACATAATATCATGGTAAAAAGTAGTCCTAGATCTTGGCTATTTCCGATCTTAATTTGATCATTTGTATGTACTCCTTTTTGATTTGAATGTGCAATAAAAGTCATACCCCAGCTGATTAAAATAAGCTGAGGTATGATCTTCAATATAGCATATGATAATCTAATAAACACTCATTATTCCCTATACTTTTCCCTCGCCTTGTAGCTTGTATGCAGCAGCTCGTGCGCCTTGTGGCCGCCCTGCTCGCCGATGTACTCCCGGTATGCCTTCAGCACCTCGGGGTTCTGGTGGCTCTTTCTCAGCGGGGCGCTGCTGTCCGAATTATACAAGGCCTTTGCCCGCTCCACGCGGATATCCACATCCATCCTGCGGTACGCCGGCACGATGGGCTGGCCGCCGCCGTTGACGCAGCCGCCCGGGCAGCCCATGACCTCGATGAAGTGGTAGGCCTTTTCACCCGACTTCACCCGCTCCAGCAATTCCTTGGCGTTGGCGGTGCCGCTGGCGACCGCCACATTCAGCACAAGCCCTCCTATTTCAAGGGACGCTTCCTTCACGCCCTGAACGCCGCGCACGGCATGGAAGTCAAGGGCTTTCAGTTCCTCCCCCGTCAGGGCTTCGCAGGCGGTGCGCAGCGCGGCTTCCATCACCCCGCCGCTCGCGCCGAAGATGGTGGCGGCGCCGGTGCTCTCGCCCATCAGCTCATCGAAGTTTTCATCCGGCAGGCTGCTGAAATCGATGCCTGCCTCCTTGATCATGCGGGCCAGCTCCCTGGTGGTGATGACCGCGTCCACATCGCGCAGGCCGTTTGACTGCAGCTCTTCCCTGTCGGCCTCAAATTTTTTTGCTGTGCAGGGCATCACGGAGACGACGGCAATATGCCTGGGCTTGATCCCCTTTTGCGCGGCATAATAGCTCTTGACCAAAGCGCCCGTCATCTCGTGGGGGGATTTGCAGCTGGAGAGGTTGGGGATGAATTCGGGGTAAAAGGTCTCGCAGTAGGTCACCCATCCGGGTGAGCAGGAGGTGATCATCGGCAGCGCACCGCCGTTCTGGATGCGGTCGATCAGCTCGCCCGACTCCTCCATGATGGTCAGGTCGGCGCCGAAATCGGTATCAAACACGCGGGCAAAGCCCATCCTGCGCAGCGCGGCGGCCAGTTTGCCGGTCACGTTGCTGCCCATGGGCATGCCGAACTCCTCGCCCAGGGCCGCGCGCACCGCGGGGGCCGCCTGCACCACCACATGTTTCTTGGGATCACCCAACAGCTTCCACACCAGCCCTGTCTCATCCTTTTCGCGCAAGGCGCCCACCGGACACACCGCGATGCACTGCCCGCAGGAGATGCAGGCGGTGGCGGCAAGCGGCTTTGACCAGGCGGACTCTATGGCCGTCGCGAAGCCGCGGTGTACCGGGCCGATCACGCCGACTGCCTGCTGGTTCTGGCAGGCGGAGACGCAGCGGCGGCACAGAATGCACTTGTTGTTATCGCGCACGATGGCGGGAGACAGGTCATCCACCGCGTAGATGTTGCGCAGGCCCTCAAACTCATTATCCTCGCTGAGGCCCAGCTCAAGCGCCAGCTTCTGCAGCTCGCAGTTCTGGCTGCGCGCGCAGGTCAGGCACTTCTTATCGTGGTTGGAAAGGATCAGTTCCACGATCACCCGCCGGGCGTCGCGCACCTCTTTGGTATTGGTCTTGATCACCATGTTATCGGCGGCTTCCAATACGCAGGCCGGCTGCAGGCTGCGGCCGCCCGCGTCCACCACGCATACGCGGCAGGCGCCGATCTCGTTGAGCCCCTTCAAAAAGCACAGGGTGGGGATATGGATATGGGCCTGCCTGGCGGCCTCCAGCACCGTGGTGCCCTTGGGCACGCTTATCTTGATATTGTCGATGGTCAGTGTAACATTGCTCATTCGCGGTTCCTCCTCACTTACTGCCTGCTGATGGCGCCGAAGCGGCACTTGGCCATGCATGCCCCGCACTTGATGCACTTATCCCGGTTGATCTGGTGAACCGCCTTGGGTTCGCCGGTGATGGCGCCCACAGGGCAGGATTTCACGCAGGCCGTGCATCCGCGGCAGTCCTGCCCGATCACATACTCAAGCAGGTCGCGGCAGTGGTGAGCGGGGCATTTATGATCGCGGATATGGCTTTCATACTCTTCGCGGAAAAAGCGGATGGTGGACAGCACCGGGTTGGGCGCTGTCTGCCCCAGGCCGCACAGGGCCGTCGCCTTGATGGTGTGGGCCAGCTTTTCCAGCTTCTCGATGTCACCCTCTTTGCCTTTTCCTGAAACGATGCGGTTAAGTATTTCCAGCATCCTTTTGGTGCCGATGCGGCAGGGGGTACATTTGCCGCAGCTTTCATCCACCGTAAAGTCCAGGAAGAAGCGGGCGATATCCACCATGCAGTTATCTTCATCCATGACGATCATGCCGCCCGAGCCCATCATGGAGCCGATCTGGGTCAGCGAATCGTACTCGATGGGCACATCCAGCAGGTCAGCCGGGATGCAGCCGCCGGAGGGGCCGCCCGTCTGCACGGCCTTGAACTTCTTGCCGCCGGGGATGCCGCCGCCGATATCGTAGATGACGGTCTTGAGCGGGGTGCCCATGGGCACCTCCACCAGACCGGTATTGTTGATCTTGCCGCCCAGCGCGAACACCTTGGTGCCGGGGGATTTCTCCGTGCCCATGCCCCTGAACCATTCCGGCCCCTTCAAAATGATGGGAGGGATATTGGCCAGGGTCTCCACGTTGTTGATGTTGCTGGGCATGCCGAACAGGCCCTTCACAGCCGGGAAGGGGGGCTTGGGGTGCGGCTCGCCGCGGCGGCCTTCGATGGAGACCATCAGGGCCGTTTCCTCGCCGCAGACAAAGGCGCCCGCGCCCAGGCGGATATGGATGTCAAAGTCAAAGCCGCTGCCCAGGATGTCCTGTCCCAGCAGGCCGTAGTCCTTGGCCTGCGAAATCGCGATCTCCAGGCGGCCGACGGCGATGGGGTACTCCGCGCGCACATAGATGTAGCCCTCATTGGCCCCGATGGCATAGCCCGCGATGGTCATAGCCTCCAGAACCGAGTGCGGGTCGCCCTCCAAAACGGAGCGGTCCATAAAGGCGCCCGGGTCGCCCTCATCGGCATTGCAGATGATGTACTTAGTATCCGACTTGCTTTTCGCGGCCAGCTGCCACTTGACGCCGGTGGGGAAGCCGCCGCCCCCGCGCCCGCGCAGACCCGACGCGATGACCGAGGTGATCACATCCTCCGGCGTGGAGCGGAGCAGGCACTTTTCCAGCGCCTTATAGCCGTCAAAGGCCAGGTACTCATCGATATTCTCCGGCGCGATCACGCCGCAGTTGCGCAGCGCGACGCGCGTCTGGTGCTTATAAAAGGGCATCTCGTCAAGGGAGAGATCCACAGCCGTTTCCGCCTGCTTGTCATGATGCAGCAGGCGCTTGACCACACGGCCCTTCAACAGATGCTCGGTGACGATCTCCTCAACATCGCGGGGGGCGACACGGGAATAAAAAGTGCCCTCCGGGTAAACGATCACGACCGGGCCGGCCTCGCACAGGCCGAAGCAGCCGGTGCGGATGGCCTTGATCTCCTGATCAAGGCCGTGCTCGACCAGCTTTTCCTCCAGCAGCTTCAGCAGCGTTTCGCTGCCCGATGAGGTACAGCCTGTGCCGCCGCAGACCAGCACATGCGAACGAAAATACTCCATGTCTTAAATTCCTCCCTCAGGCCTGATCTAGGGCGGCGGCGATGGTATATTCCTTCACCGGATGCCCGTTGACAACGTGGTCGGCTATGATCATCCTGGCCTTCTCCGGATTGACCTTCACATAGGTCACCTTGCCGCCGTCCGCCCCGATCACATCCACCATCGGCTCCAGCCGGCACATGCCGATGCAGCCAGTCTGCGTCACGGTCACGTTGCGCAGATGGCGGCGGTCGATCTCTTCCATAAAGGCGGCCATCACGGGACGGGCGCCCGCGGCGATGCCGCAAGTGGCCATGCCGA
>CAYZRZ010000154.1:0-4177 GCA_964480995.1 uncultured Christensenella sp. | reverse complement strand
GCCTGATGCATAAGTTCGGCAACGCCGAAATCGAAAACTACAGCTACGCCGTGCAAGGCGCCGGGCAGACCGGCTACTACCTGATCGGCTATCTGCTGGAAGCTGGCGCCAAGCGCGTGTGCTTTACGGAGATCAACGACAAGCACATCGAGCGCATGAAGCGGGAGCACCCGGAGGTGCGCTTTGTGGCCCCGGAGGAGATTTACAGCCAGGAGGTGGACGTGTTCTCCCCCTGCGCGCTGGGCGGCACGCTCAATTCCGATACGATCCCCCTGCTGAAAGCGCCGGTCGTCGCCGGCTCCGCCAACAATGTGCTGCTGGATGAAGATGTTCACGGCAAGATGCTGACCGACCGCGGCATCATCTACTGCCCGGATTTCGTGATCAACGCCGGCGGCCTTATCAACGTCTACCACGAATTGAAGGGCTACCAGCGCGAGCGGGCGCTGGGCGACGCCGCCAAGATCTACGACCGCCTGCTTGAAATACTGGCCATCGCCGGCAGGGAAGGCGTGCCCAGCCAGCAGGCCGCCAAGATATTCGCCAAGCAGCGCATGGAGGCCGTGCGCAATGTGCGGGGGAACTATATCCCTCGGTAATGGATGCCTGAAGGTCTTTCATTAGCATCAGGGAGCCATATGACCATATTCGAGGTACCGGGAAGGGCGATTTTATATCACCCTTCCTTTTTCTACGGAAAATCTGCCTTCAACCACGCCAAATCACCGGATCAGACATGATCTATCCGATGTAAAACATCACGAGGATGGGTATATTCTATCAGGAGATTTCTTTTAGATACTAAAGAAAACTCATCCATGTATAGATACAGGAGGAGATAGAGCATGTACAACCTGTTAGTCGGCGGTGCCGCCGGGCAGGGCGTTGACACTGCGGTTAACACGCTGGAGGCGTTGCTGAAGGCGGCGGGCTGCGGTGTGTTTACTATACGTGACCTGATGTCGCGTATCCGCGGAGGGCACAACTTTTCGCTGGTGCGCTTCGGTGAATTCACGCCCAAGTCCCACAGCGCGAAGCTGGACGGCATCATCGCCCTGAATGAAGAAACCGTGACCATCCACCGGGATCACCTGAAGCCGGAGGGCTTCATCCTCTGCGACGAGAGCGTCAAGACGGACGACCCGCGCGCCATCACGCTGAACATGACGGGGATCGCGAAGCTGCTGGGCAGCGCGAAAGCTTCGGGCAGTGTGGCGATGGGCGCGGCCCTGAGGCTGTTTTCGGTGCCGATCGACGGCGCGCGCGAAGTATTTGAAAAGTCATTGAAGCCGGGTCTCGTCGATATGAACGTGAAGGCGCTGGAGGCCGGCTACCGGGCCGTCGAGCCACGCTTTGACCATGTGGGCGGCACCCATGCCGGCGATATGATCATCACCGGCAACAAGGCGCTGGCCTTGGGGGCCCTGACGGCCGGGCTGCAGTTTTACGCGGCCTACCCGATGTCCCCCTCGACATCGATCCTTGAATACCTGGCCCAGCACTCGCTGAAGATGGGGATTGCCGTCGAACAGGCGGAGGATGAGATCGCCGCGATCAACATGGCCATCGGCGCTTCCTACACCGGCGCCCGGTCGATGACCGGCACCTCCGGCGGCGGCTTCAGCCTGAAGGTGGAGGCCCTGGGCCTGGCCGGCATGGCAGAAGTGCCCCTGGTGGTGGTGGATGTGCAGCGCCCCGGCCCCGTGACCGGCCTGCCCACCCGCACCGAACAGAGCGATCTCAAGTTCATCATCTCGGCCTCCCAGGGCGAGTTCCCGCGCATGGTGATCGCCCTGCGCCACCACGAGGACGCCTACCGGCAGACCATCCGCGCCTTCAACCTGGCGGAGAAGTACCAGATCCCGGTGATCCTGCTGAGCGATCAGTATCTGGCCGATTCCACGGCTACCATCCCGGTGCCCGATCCCGCCCAGGCGGATATATACGTGCCTGAGGACGTGCCCGCGAACGGCGATTACGCGCGCTACCGCTACACCGAGTCCGGCATTTCGCCCCGCAAGTTCCCCGGCACCCGCGAGGGCTTTGTATCCGCCGACAGCGACGAGCATGACGAGTACGGCAAGATCATCGAGGACAGCGAGACCCGCATCCGCATGATGAACAAGCGCATGGGCAAGCTGGAACTGCTCAAAGGGGACCTGCAGGAGCCGGAACTGCTGGGTGACAGCGAACCGCAGGTGCTGCTGATTGGCTGGGGTTCCCTCTATGGCCCGCTGGAGGAAGCCGTGGCTATCCTCAATGCCCAGGGCGGCAAACGCTTTGGCGCGCTGGTCTTCGGCGATGTATGGCCCCTGCCCGATAGGCTTTTGCGCGAAAAGGCGGCCAAAGCCGAAACGCTGATCCACGTGGAGCAGAACTACACAGGCCAGCTGGCTTCCCTGATCCGTGAGCAGACGGGCATTCAAACAGATAAGGGCATACTGAAATATGACGGCAGGCAGCTGAGCGGCGAAGAGATCGCCCGGCGCCTGCGTGAGGAGGGATTCTGATGAGCGAGCGCGGCTTTGAAACATTCGAGACGGCATGGTGCCCCGGCTGCGGCAACTTCAATATACTGGACAGCCTGAAAAACGCGCTGACCGATCTGCGGCTTGACCCGCACGATGTATTGATGGTTGGCGGCATCGGCCAGGCGGCCAAGCTGCCCCAGTATATCTCGGCCAACAGCTTCTGCGGCCTTCACGGGCGTTCCGTGCCCCCGGCGGCGGCAGCCAAGATCGTCAACCCCAGGCTGACCGTCATCATCAACTCGGGCGACGGCGATAGCTACGGCGAGGGCGGCAACCACTTCATCCATAACATCCGCCGCAACATCGACATCGCTCACTTCATCCATGACAACCAGGTCTACGGCCTCACCAAGGGCCAGGCATCGCCCACGGCCGATCCCGGCACTGTGACGCCCGTGCAGGTGGAGGGCAACCTCAACATCCCCTTCAACCCCGTGCTGATGGCCATCGCGGCGGGGGCGGGCTTTGTGGCCCGCAGCTTTTCCGGAAGGCCGGATCACCTGCGGGAGATGATGAAGCAGGCCATCCGGTTCAAGGGCTACGCCATGGTGGATATCCTGCAGCCCTGCGTGAGCTTTAACAAGATCAACACCTTCTCCTGGTACAGCCAGCGTGTCTATGAGCTGGACGAAAACTATGACAATACCGATCGCGCCGCCGCCATGGTCAAATCCATGGAATTCGGCGACCGCATCCCCATCGGCGTGCTCTATCAAAAGGAGCAGCCCACCTTCCACGAGCAGCACGAAGTCCTCAGAAACGGCCAGGTGCTGGCCGGCAGGAAGAATGATCCCGCTCTGGTGCGTGAACTGATGATGGAAATGGTGTAATACTAACTCAAACCGTTCCCGCATCGCCGCGGCGGTGATTTTGCCCCGGTGCTGTGTCGCCGCAAGTTCGACGTAGCGCTGCTACGCCTTCACTTGCGCTCCTTGCCCCGGAACAAAATCCCTCACCGCTTTGGATGCGTGAACGATTTTCGTTTAGTATGAATGCCTGAAGACCAAGAAATATCTTAATTAACCCAAAGGGTGGACCTGTCAAAAACGGGTCCACCCTTTTATAGTACGCACTACACGCCTGGTCGCAGGAAGTGTTAGCTGAACGGCAAGGGTGTCCATCGCGAGGTGGAATCTGAAGGAAGCCGCAGGCAAAGTTCCGAGCCGACGAACAGAAACCGCATACAAGGCGGGGCAGAGCGGACGAGGCTGCCAGACAAGTCGAAGTCCAATACGACCCAGGACTCTGTCAGCGTAAATGCGGCGGCTGCATGGAACGAAGGTTGTTGCGCCTTATCCGGGGAGATCCGGGTGGAACGCTCCGACAGGAGTAACCCTCATCGAAAGGTGAGATTGAACATCCGGAAGTCAGCCCAGACCATAGTACCGGAGAAACTGGTGAAAGATAGTGGAGGGAAGGGTTTGGCAGTTGAAGACAAGCGCAAGGTAAAGCGTGCACTGCAATGATAGCAGTTGCTCAAACGAGGTTGTCTGCCCGAGGATAGGCGAGAGGCCGAAGGTAGGGAAGAAATGCTGAGCAGTGCGACACTCGAAGCTACGGCATACGGCATACTTGGCTTCAACTGAACCGCCCGTGTACCGAACGGTACGCACGGTGGTGTGGGAGGACGGGGGTTAGCCACCCCC
>CAYZRZ010000153.1:0-4178 GCA_964480995.1 uncultured Christensenella sp. | reverse complement strand
AAGGCCCCGCCTCAGCTTATACCACTTTTTCTACTTTGAAAGTGTCAAACTCCCGCGCCTGTTGCCGGGCGTTTTCGGTCATGATGCCCCAGCGTCAGCCGGGTGTCAAGCCTCCCTATAAAATTTTTATTTTCACAAGAAAGGACTTGCTATTTTCAAAATCGATCGTATAATAAATAACGAAGAAACATGAATCATATTTCATGTTTTGGGAGGGTGAAGTATGGATTTTTCGCTAAGCAGAGAGCATGAAACGGCCAGGGGGATGTTTGCCCAATTCGCGCTGCGGGAGGCGGCGCCGATCGCGCGGGAAGTGGATGAACACCATCGCTTTCCCCGCGAAACTGTGGAAAAAATGGCGCGCTGCGGCATGATGGGCATCCCCTTTTCTCGGGAGTTCGGCGGCCAGGGCTGCGATACCCTTTGCTATATATTGGCCGTGGAGGAGCTGGCAAAGCACTGCGCCACCACCAGCGTGATCCTCTCCGCTCACACCTCGCTGTGCGCCGGGGCCATCGACCGCTACGGCACCGGGACGCAGAAGGAGAAGTATCTGACGCCGCTTGCTTTGGGCCAGAAGCTGGGCGCGTTTGCCCTGACGGAGGCCGAGGCCGGCACCGACGCGGCGGGGCAGCAGACCCGCGCGGTGCACGACGGGGACCAGTGGGTACTGAACGGCAGCAAGATATTCATCACCAACGCCCAGGAGGCCGATACCTATGTGGTGATGGCCATGACGGATAAGGCGCAGGGCACGCGCGGCATCTCCGCCTTTATCGTGGAGAAGGGCACGCCCGGCTTTTCCTTCGGCCCGCCGGAGAAGAAGATGGGCATCCGCGGCTCGCAGACCAGGGAGCTGATCTTCATCGACTGCCGAATCCCCGGGGAAAACCTGCTGGGGGCCCTGGGAAAGGGCTTTGGTATCGCGATGGGCACGCTGGACGGCGGCCGCATCGGCATCGCCGCCCAGGCGCTGGGCATTGCCGAGGGGGCTTTTGACAAGGCGCTTCATTACACGATGGAGCGCAAGCAGTTCGGCAAGGCCATCGCCAAGTTCCAAAATACGCAGTTTCAGCTGGCTGATATGAAGACGGAGATCGAGGCGGCCCGGTGGCTTGTGTACCGCGCGGCGGTGATGAAGGACGCGGGCAAGCCCTACAGCACCGAGGCCGCGATGGCTAAACTGAAAGCGGCGGAGGTGGCCAGCGAGGTCACCCGCAAGGCCGTGCAGCTGATGGGCGGCTACGGGTATATCCAGGAATACGATGTGGAACGCATGATGCGCGACGCCAAGATCACCGAGATCTATGAGGGCACCTCGGAGGTGCAGCGCATGGTGATTGCCGGATCGCTGCTGAAGTGAGGAAAGAGAAATGAATATCATCGTATGTGTCAAGCAGGTACCCGATACCAATGAGGTGCGCATCGATCCCGTCAAGGGCACGCTGATCCGCGAGGGTGTACCTGCCATTATGAACCCGGACGATAAGGCGGGGCTGGAGGCCGCGCTGGCATTAAAGGACCGTTTTGGGGCGAATGTCACCGCGCTCAGCATGGGCCCGGCGCAAGCCGACGCCGTGCTGCGGGAGGCGCTGGCGATGGGGGCCGATGAGGGCATCCTGATCAGCGACCGGGCCTTTGGCGGCGCGGATACCTGGGCGACATCCTCCACCCTGGCGGCGGCCATCTCAACCCTTCCCTATGACCTGATCATCACGGGCCGCCAGGCCATCGACGGTGATACCGCCCAGGTGGGGCCCGAGATCGCCGAGCACCTGGGCCTTCCCCATATCAGCTATGCCTCCGCGATCGACGCGTCGGGGGACACCCTGATCGTCCGCCAGACGCTGGACGACCGGGAGCAGGTGGTCACAGCAATGCTGCCGGCCCTTGTGACGGCGCTGGGCGGCATGAACCAGCCCCGCTACATGACGCCTGGCGGCATCTTTGAAGCCTTCCGCGAGAAGGAGATCCGGGTGCTCAGGCGCGAGGACGTGCCGGTGGAAGAGGCGAACATCGGCCTGGCCGGCTCGCCCACCAAGGTGAAGCGTTCCTTCCCCAAGGCGGTGAAGGCGCCCGGCATGACCATCGAGCGGGACGCGGACGAATCGGCGCAGTTCATCCTGGATAAGCTGCGCGAAAAGTACTTGCTGTGAGCGGAGGGATGGAAACTGTGAAGAAGGAATATACAGGCGTTATGACATTCACCCAGCAGGCGGAGGGCGCTGTCAGCCCCGTCTCGCTGGAATTGATCGGCAAAGCCCGGGAGCTGGGCGGCCCGGTCACGGCGGTGCTGCCGGGCAGCAATACCGGGCATCTGGCGGGGGAACTGATCGCGCATGGCGCGGACCGCGTCGTGGTGATCGACGACCCGGCCCTTGCCGTCTATACCACCGAGTACTACACCCAGGCGCTGTGCGCGGCGGTGAGCAGCTATCCGCCGGATATCCTGCTGATCGGCGCGACGGCCATCGGCCGCGATCTGGGCCCCCGCGTGGCCGCCCGGCTGCATACCGGCCTGACGGCGGACTGCACTGCCCTTGAGATCGACCCGGACAGCAGGAACCTATTGATGACCCGCCCGGCTTTTGGCGGCAACCTGATGGCCACGATCATCTGCCCCGAGCACAGGCCCCAGATGGCCACCGTTCGCCCCGGCGTGATGGTGCGCGCCCTGCGGGATGACAACAGGCAGGGCGAGATCATCCATTTGGATATGAAGCCGGAATGGAACAGGCGCTGCGTCACGGTGGAAGAAGTGATCATGAAGGCAAGCAAAAAGGTGGATATCCAGCAGGCCCGCGTGCTCGTATCGGGCGGGCGCGGCGTGGGCAGCGCCGATGGCTTCAAGCTGCTGGAGGAACTGGCCAAAGCCCTGGGCGGCGAGGTGGCCGCCTCCCGCGCGGCCGTGGACGCGGGCTGGCTTGACAAGGACAGCCAGGTCGGCCAGACCGGCAAGACCGTCCGCCCGGGCCTTTACTTTGCCATTGGCATCAGCGGGGCCATCCAGCATCTGGCCGGTATGGAAGAAAGCGATTACATCATCGCGATCAACAAGGACCCGCAGGCACCGATCTTCAGCGTGGCGGATGCCGGGATCGTGGGGGATTACGGCAAGATACTGCCGAAGCTGATCGAGGAGATCAAAAAATGCTGAATTCTGAATGCTGAATGCGGAATGAAGAGCGGCGAAACAATGGCAAAAAGCCGGCTTGCACCGGCGCGAAGAGGTTGCTACACAGCCGCGAAGGGGTTTCCCTCATTCCGTGTATTCCGTGGTTGGTCACTCTCTTCCTCAGTTACTGAGACAGAACTAACCATGGAACACACGGACAGCACGGACAAGGAACGGGAAAGAAGTGCAATAGAGAAACGCGGCCAAAGGCCGCGTTTCTCTATTGCCTAACCATTCATTCAGCATTTAGCATTCAGAATTCGACATTTACCGCCTCAGCGGCATTGCATTCCGCATTCAGCATTCAGAATTCAGCATTGCTTCATTGTATTCCTTCGTCAGTATGTCCATCAGTTCCTGCACGGGCATGATCCTGTCGGCCCGCCAGGCGTTCGCGCCGGCGAAGGCAAAGCCGTTTTTCAGCTTGCCCTTGCGGGCGTTCATCAGGGCGAGGGAGATACAGTAGGGGGCTTCTTCCTTCTTGCAGGAGCTGATGCAGTGGTAGGGGCAGGCCTTCGGCTTTTTGTTGCCTTTGCCGGCCTCTTCCAGAAAACCGTTGATGATGGCGCGGCCGGGCAGCCCGACGGGGCTTTGGATGAGGCCGATATCCTCCTGCCCGCAGTTGATGTAGGCCTGCTTGAAACCATCCGAGGCATCGCATTCATTAGTCGTCACAAAGCGCGTCGCCATCTGGACGCCGGCGGCGCCAAGCCCCAGGAGCTTGTGGATATCAGCGCCTGTGTACACGCCCCCGCCCGCGATGACGGGGATCGCCTTGCCGGCCTGTTCCTCAATGGCCTTCATCTCTTGCACGACATCAGCCACGATGGTTTCGAGGCTGAATTTTTCATCCCCGATCTGCTCGGGGGAAAAGCCCAGGTGTCCGCCGGCCAAAGGCCCTTCCACAACGATCGCGTCGGGGGCGTAGCTGTACTTTTTCAGCCAGATCTTTGATATAAAGCCCGCCGCCCTGGCAGATGAGATGATCGGCACCAGCTTGGTC
>CAYZRZ010000152.1:0-4237 GCA_964480995.1 uncultured Christensenella sp. | reverse complement strand
GGTTTCAGAAGATCCCCATCGTGAAGGGCATCCGCAAGCCGGGCACCTTCACCTTGGACTACTCCATCCTCTCGATGATCTGACTTTGCCGGTTCGCCGGTAGAGGGTCGGGGTGGCGGGCGGGCACACCGTCACCCCGATTCCTGAAAGATAGCCCGTTTTCCCTGCCGTCACGTTCACGGCTCAGTGATTGTCGGTTTCGTCTGCCAATCCGCCTGCGAGAATCTACGATTGGCCTCGGTCGCAGGACTGTACCTCTCGCGGCCCGTCGCACATGGGTGAAGCCGATACCTGATGCTGCGGCCCCTAGACGGGCAAGGCACCTATCCCCGAGGGGAACGCACACCATCCGGTGACAGTTTGGTTAGCGCCGCAGCGCCATCCCTATACCCGAACTCCAACCTGCTCGCAAACTCCACCGATAGGATACTCGAACATCATCGGTAGGGGGTGATGCACTTTGAGTCCTGGCTATAAAAATGGCGTAGAAAACGGCTGAAAACTACCATTTTCAGAAACTAGCAGGAGTCCCCATTTCCAAACTTGGAGTTTGAGTTCTCTTGCGCCTCAAAATCAGGTTTGGCACCCTTGGATCATTGAACGGAAGCCAGCATCCGCCATTGCGACCGCGCAAGTTCTGGATGCGGTTGTCCTGACGATCTTTGTTCTCATGCCGGACGTAAAATCCGATCTGCTGGCCTGTGAACATCGTCCAAATGACCCGGTGGGTCAGGTAGATTTCATTGAAAAATCCGCCCTGCAAATAGCCATCTTTGGCTCTCAAATGGCAGAATGCTTCCTTCTCGGCATAATGAGCATTCCACCCCTTCCAAACTCGATAGGCATCCTCTGAATGGGCGAACATCGCAAGCGGGCGATACTTCCAAAACAGCTTTCCGCTTTCGCGTTCGTATCGCAGAAACTTGTGCAGCACCCGCGCATCGGGCAAAGGTTTTCCAGCCATCGAATCCTCCGTAATAGGCTTCGGTTGTTAGGGTGAGGTTGCGCGCTAACGCTTCCTCACCCGCCTTATAGCCACCTTCACTGCGCTACGCCACTTCCCTCCGAAGGCTCCACCCGAGCCGCTTCGTCACCATAGACCGGGCGCGCAACTCCCAGTCATAGAAGTCCATGACAGCAAACCGCATCTCCTGAACGTCCTCGCTCGGTTCGACCACGACCGCCTTGACTGTCTCGTGCCCTTGCCTCTCTGCCGGCACTGCCGATGAGGTGGCGATCAGCGCGCCCGCCTCGCTCTGGTAAATGCACAGTTCGATCTCGAGCGGGTCGCGGCCCTTGGTGGTGAACGTGTCGCAGCACAGCAGCTTGCCCGAAAACTCGAGCCTCGGGCCTCTGCTGACATTGATCTCCCACCGCTCATCCGGCGCCGCCTCGGCCCGCTTGATGATCCGCTTGAGCGCTGCCTGGGCGTCTGCGATTGCCCCCTTGGCCTGCCCGTAGTCCACCGATAGGGCCTGCTGCGCGATCTCCGCGAAGCCTTCGATGCCCTTGTCTGTTGCGACCGGGCGCAGTTTGGTTTCCATGATCACTCGCCCCCTTTGTTATCTGGCCAAAATGTATGCGGGCCTAAGGGGTATTGATCTTTAGGGAAATCCTGCTGCGCCTTTTTGATCAGAACGTCTCTTTCAACAGGGAAGCCGAAACACTCCTCAAATTTTGCTTTCATCGCGTTTAGAGAGCCCTCCAGCGCCAAAATCATATTCGCCTGGCTTCTCCAACAATCTGCCTCGTCATACCAGAAAACGTCGGCCACATTTTGCGGGAGCGATTCTAAGAAGCAGTCATCCCAATCTTCGTCATGTGGAAAAACGCTTATTCCCACCGTCGCACCTTCGGAGTTATAGCTCCCGAAGACAGGGGCGTCATCCTTGTCTATATACTTCTGGGCAAGGCGAAGGGAGAAGCGAACCGCCTCTTGACCATCATCTTCCAATGCATCTTCAACCACCTTGAGGATGCGCTTTTTGATCTCGTTTCCTAATTCCTGTCTCATGCTGCAAAACTCCACTTGTGCGCGTTCTCGCGCTTGATCTTCAGAAAATGGCCGTTGCGGCCTCGCAGGTAGGGGGCTTCAGGGTCTTTGAGCATCACGCCCTCACCGCCTTCGGCCCAGATCCGGCGCGCTTCCTCGGTAGCCCCCTGAGCATTGAACACCCATGTATCGGGCAGGATAGACACCGACCGGAGCCAGCCATCATCGCCACGGCTTCCCGGCCTGAATTCCCAAGCAAGCGCCTCATCCTCGGTCACGGCTTGGTAGAGGGCCTGCAACCGGGCTTTCCGCTGGAAAAGCGGGGTAGGATCACCCCCGCGCTTCCACGCCGATAGGGGCAGGCAGTCGAAAAGGTAGAAGTGCCCCGCCTCCCCGCCCAGCTTGTGCCCGCTCTCCGCCCAGCGCTTCGTTGCGTCTAGCGTCCCGTCGACCTGGAATTCGCCGTCGAATACGAAAGACTCCCCGGCCACGCGCTCCATGTGCTGCAGGAAGTAAAGGCAGTGCCCCGTTCCCTCGATCCATTGCCCATTGCGTGTAAACATTCGCCGGATGCCATCAATCCCGGTGAGCACGATTCCTCGCCAACCGTCGATTTTCTGCTCCCCCATCATCCCATGGGGCAGGACGTGCCCGCGCCAATCGGAAGCCAGTTGTGCAAGCTGCATTGTCCGATCCTTTCCTATGCTCTCTCGGTAGGCCGGGGCGAGCAATCCCGGCGCGCGGTAGATACCGCACGTTGCGCCTTACGGATAGGGGGTAGGGCTCCCCACCCCCGATGCCGCCGATAGGGGTTAGGCGACTGCCTGCGATGCCCGGAGCGCCGCCTCTGCCCGCGTCACACGGGAGACAAGGCCCTCAAAGCGATCTGCCAGCGCCATAGCGCCCTGCTCCGCCCGCTCGGCCCGCGCCGCCATTGCCGCAAGCGCCGTGCGCGCCGTGTCGCGTTCCTGCACAAGCCGGGCGATGTCGCTTGCCCGTTCTGGCTGGCTTGGGTCTGCCATGTCGCGCTTCAGGCGATCGATCTCGGCGCGGGCGGCCGATGCGCGGGCCTGGGCGATCCTCTCTTGGGAGCGGGCGGCCCCGATCATGCGCCGGGCGCGAAGTGTGGCGGCGCGGCGCTTGACCTTGTGCCCCATGCTTTCGGTCCATGTCCGGTGCTGCAGCGCTTCCCAGTCGGCAATGCGCTGCTCAAGGTCTGCCACCTGCTCAGCATGTGCCCGCGCCACGCGCTCCGCCTTGGCATCAGCATTTCGGGCGTAGTTCTCTGCCTGGTCGGCAATGGACTGTGCTTCACGCCGCGCCTTCCGCTCTGCCCATGCCCTACGGATGGCCCGCTCATGTGCTGGGGTGCGCTTGGGTAGATGATCACAAGAGGCCACTTCAGTAACGGCAACCGGGCTTGTTGTTACTTCACGATCATCAACGCTTACCGCCGATAGGGTGGCAAGGGCTTGCTCCAGTGCATCGAGACGGGCGGTTATCGCTTCCAGATCGTGCGCGGGCGCGGCGGGCAACTGTCCGCTAATATCGGACGGTTCAACCGTGGCCGGTTCCGGGCTTTCCAGCGCCGCCACCGGCTCCGGGTTCTCTTGTGCCGCGATAGCGTCGCTTTCGCTCTGTGCGGGCGCGTGGCTGGCAATTTCCGGCATCTCGACCGGTTCGGCAATCTCCCCGCGCATCGCCGCCTCAATCTCTGCCCGCGTGATGATCTCGCCACCCTTGAACGTCCTGCCATCGGGGCGAACGGTAAGGAACCGGCTGTCGCCCTGATCCCAAAGCCAGCGCAAGATATAGACCGCGCGCCCGGCGATCTCGATTGCCATTGTCTCGAATACCGATTCCCCGGCGATGGCGCGCACCTGGTCCTTTGTCAGGTGGATTGCGCCCGACCTTACGCCCATCGGGTAAACGGTCGCATCGCCGTCAATCTCGAGCGTCACATCCGGGCGCATCTTGGCGCGGTCGCGCGGCATGACTTCCGAGTAAGCGCCGGTTTCATAGACGTTGCGGCCCTCGATCCAGACCTTTTCAACGTGCAGCGTTTCCCAGTTGTGCCGCTCCTCATAGCGGCCTTGCTCATAGGTCCAGTCTCCCACGGTAAGGCCCAGAACTTCGCGGCGCCAAATCTGCAGGCGGCACTTTTCGCGCGCCACGGTGCGCCCTGCGCGCTGGTCAGCAAGGGCGGCAAGGTAGCGGCCCGCCGCCTGCTGGTCGGCATCGAAT
>CAYZRZ010000151.1:0-4254 GCA_964480995.1 uncultured Christensenella sp. | reverse complement strand
CACGAACAATGAAGACCGCTACCGCCGCTGTGAGCAGGCGCTGGTACTGCCCACCAACGGCACCTTCTTCGGCAAAGCGGCAGGTGAAGGCTTTATGCGTCTCAACTTCGGCTGCCCCCGCAGCCAGCTGACACAGGGACTGGAACGCTTCGCCAAAGCATTGAACGGATATGGGAAAGGATGATCGATGATATGAAAGAACTGGATAAGGTACTTGACAGCTTAAAGGACGAGATGATATCCACTATGCAGGAGTGGGTGCGCGTACCCAGCGTCGCCAACGACGATGTGCAGCCCGGCGCGCCCTTCGGCCCTGTCGTTCGTCAGATGCTTGATAAGGCAATGGAGGACGCGGACAAGCTTGGCTTTACGACCGAAATTTTCGATGGTTTCATCGGCCACGCCGATCTGGGCGAGGGTGATGATGAAGAAGCGCTGGCTATCCTGGCGCATCTGGATGTGGTGCCCGTTGGCAGCGGATGGACGCTTGAGCCCTTCGGCGCCCAGATCAAGGATGGCAAGGTCTACGGCCGCGGCACCAGCGATGATAAGGGACCGGCCGTCGCGGCCATGTATGCTATGAAGGCTGTCCGGCAGGCAGGGATCCCCCTCAAGCGAAAGGTGCGCCTGATCCTGGGATGCGATGAGGAAAGCAACTGGAAGGATATTGAGCATTACAAAAAGGTGGCGCGCATGCCCCGCATGGGTTTCAGCCCGGATGCCTGCTACCCGGTGATCAACATTGAAAAGGGTATGTGCGGCTTGGGCCTGACCGCCCCGGTCACCGGGGAAGGCCTTGAGATACTCTCCTTTGACGTGGGTGAGCGCCCCAACGTGGTGCCCGGCCAGGCCGTGGCCACCATCAAAGGCGGCATTGAGCTGGCCGAAAAGGCCGGTCAGATCTCCCGCAAATACGGCTGGCCGGTTGCTGCAGAAGCCAGAGACGGTATCGTCACCCTGACTTCCACCGGCATCAACGGCCACGCTGCCATGCCTGAATCCGCCCGCAATGCCATCGGCCAGATGCTGATCACCCTGCGTGATCTTGGCGCCGGGGGCCCCATCAAGACCCTGGCCGACACCATCGGCACCGAGTACAACGGCGAAAGCCTCGGCATCAAGGTGGAGGATAAGATTTCGGGGCCGCTCACTTGCAACATGGGTATCATTCGTGTCAACGCCCAGCGCGTGTATGCAAGGCTCGATATCCGCTTCCCGCTGCTGGTCAACCCCGACATGCTGACTCATGTGATACGCCAGCACCTTCCCGGTATAACTGTCGAGGACGCGCGCGCCAAGACGCCGCATTATGTCCCCGAAAACAGCGAGCTGGTGCAGTCATTGCTCGACGCCTACCACGAGGTAAGCGGCCTTGAAAAGAAGGCGCTGGCCATCGGCGGCGGCACCTACGCAAGATCCCTGCGCGAGGGCGTAGCCTTCGGCGCTGCCTTCCCGGATGAAGAAGATGTCGCCCACCAGGCCGACGAGTATATCAGCATCGAGAGCCTGACCAAGAGCATGAAAATCATCGCCTACGCCATCGTCAAGCTGGCCGGCGCTTAATTACGAAGGAGGATCCCTGCCAATGTCCCAGATCAAAGAACAGCTCATCACCTGCATCAACTGCCCGGTCGGCTGCCGTATGACAGTCCGCGTACAGGACGGGCAGGTTATCTCCGTCACCGATAACCAGTGCAAGCGCGGCGATGTATACGCCCGCCAGGAATCCGTGCTGCCATTGCGCATGGTGACCGCCGTCGCGCTGGTAGAGGATAGCGATACCCCTATCAGCCTGAAAACCGCCTCCCCCATCCCTAAGGGCAAGATCGATGACGTGATGAAGGCTGTCAATTCGCTCAAGCTGCAGCTGCCGATCAATATCGGCGATGTGCTGTTGAGAAACGCGGCGGATACGGGCGTTGACCTGGTAGCCACCCGCATGCTGCCCTGAGAAAGCGAGGCGCTCATGCCCCTTCCCCCGATTTTAATGTATCCCGGCTTCCGGCATGGCAAGGCCACCCCCTGGGGCGGCGCGCGCCTGCGGGATCTGTACCATAAGGAAACGCCCGATCCCAAGACCGGCGAAAGCCTGGAGGTCAGCGTCATCCCGGGCCTCAACAGCACAGACTCGGAAGGAACCCAATTAAGCCGGCTGATCGAGCGCTATGGCAAAGCCTTGATCGGTACGGAGATCAAGGGTGATTTTCCCTTGCTGCTCAAGCTGATCGACGCGCGGGAGGCGCTGAGCGTACAGGTTCATCCGAATGATGCCTATGCCTTGAAAAATGAGAATAAGCTGGGAAAAACCGAAGCCTGGGTCGTATTGGATGCAAAGCCCGATGCGAGACTTGTCTACGGCATCAAGGATGGCGTAGACGGTGCCGCCTTGGCTGAGGCCGCTGAAAAGGGCCGCGCGCTGGAAGACCTTCTGCGCTATGTGGATGTCAAAAAGGGCGACGTACTGCATATTCCTGCCGGCACTGTGCACGCCATTGGTGAGGGTATTGTGCTGTATGAGATCCAGCAGTCAAGCGATGTAACCTACCGCTTTTACGATTGGGAGCGCCGCGACGAGCACGGCAACAAGCGAACCCTGCACACCAAACAGGCTCTGGATGTGACGAAGCTCGGCCCGCCGCCTGAAAAAGCCGTTCCCTCAGCGCTCCCTCTTGAAGGAGCAGGGCGCCTGGAGCAACTTCTATCCACTCCCTACTTCACTATCCTGCGCTACACAAACTGCGAAAACGCGCTCCTGAGCGCTGACCGCAGGCGCTTCGGCATGCTGACCGCCCTCTCGTCTGCCCGGCTTTACTATGCCGACCGCAGTTTGCAGCTGGCAGCCGGGCAGACCGTTTTGCTGCCAGCTAACGGTGAGGACTTGCGGCTGTGGGGAGATGAATTCCTGTTCAGCTGTCCGACAGTGAAGTAACCTCTTTTTACACAGATACTGACCGCGGACTGTATTTTGGATCCGCGGCCGGTTTTTTACATCAGTATGATCCCCTGAATCTGACCTTCACAAATCGGTTCTTCCCCCGGCTGATCACGGTCTCTTCGCTGAGCGCTGTATACGCATCATCGGCAGCCAGACCGTTCACCTTGATTCCCCCTCCCTCCACCAAACGCCGCGCCTGGGAGCCGGACTGAGCAAGGCCCGTCAGCTTCAGCACCTCCGCCAGAGGCATGGAGGCCGCGTCAATGCAGAGCGATTCCATATTCTCCGGCGCGGCGCCGCCCGCAACGCTGTTATAGCGATGTTCGGCAGCCTCAACTGACTCCTCTCCATGATACATGCATAGAATCTCCCGGGCATAGAGGCGGTGGGCCGCGCGGATATCACGCCCCATCACTTCTTCATATTCCTGCTTATCAATATCTGTCGTCAGCCTGAAATAATCAGCCAGCACACTATCCGGCACCCTCATACACTTTTCAAACATGACCTCGGCAGGCTCATCGATGCCAATGTAATTATCCAGAGATTTGCTCATCTTTTCCACGCCGTCAAGGCCGGGCAGCAAGGGGAAGGTGATCACTTCCTGGCGTTCCTGCCCATAATCCTTCTGCAGCTCCCGCCCCACCAGCAGGTTGAAGGTTTGATCCGTACCGCCGATCTCAATATCCGCATGCAGGGCTACAGAATCAAAGCCCTGCATCAGGGGATAGAGCAGCTCGTGCAAACCGATAGGCCGTTTCTCTTCAAAACGCCTGGCAAAGTCCTCGCGCTCCATTACCCGGGCCAGGGTATACTTCCCGGCCAGGGAGAGCACATCGCTAAAACTCATGGCCCCCAGCCATGAGGAGTTGTACTCAACACGCGCCTTTGAGACATCAAGTATCTTCGCGACCTGTTCAAAATAGCTGCGGCCGTTCTCTCTGGTCTGCTCAAAAGAGAGCGGAACGCGCGTCTTGCTGCGCCCTGAGGGATCGCCGATCATCCCGGTGAAATCGCCGATCACAAAGATGATCTCATGTCCCGCGTCCTGCAGCCTGCGCAGCATGCGCAAGGGAACCGAGTGCCCCAGATGCAAATCAGGCCGGGAAGGGTCGGCCCCAAACTTTACCCGCAGCGGCCTTCCTCCCGCCAGTTTCTGCCTCAGACCTTCCCTTGCAAAGATATCTACTGCCGATTTTTCCAGGGTGTCCATAAGCTTTGAACCATCCATCGCCCAATCTCCTCCCAATTAAAAACAGCTCAGACCTGAACTCCCGAAAAAGTATAGCGTGTTAACACTAACGAGAGGCTAAAAGCAG
>CAYZRZ010000150.1:0-4276 GCA_964480995.1 uncultured Christensenella sp. | reverse complement strand
GGGCTTTGAAGATGGCGGTCGAGGTGGGGTTGGTGCTTGGCACCAGCCCCGCGACCACGCCCATGGGCACAGCCGCTTCCCATATCCTTTTATCGGGGATCTCTCTGATGACGCCGATGGTCTTCGCGTCCTTGATGGAGGCGTAGACCCTGCGGGCGGCGAAGAGGTTTTTTGTGATCTTATCCTTTTCCACACCAAAGCCCGTCTCGCTCACAGCCATCTTTGCCAGGGGCGCCGCGGCCTGCTCAGCCGCGCGCGCCATGGCTTCCACCAGGCGGTCAACCTCCCGCTGATCCATGCCGGCCAGCGCTTCCTGCGCGCGGCGAGCCTGGCGCACGAGGTCTCTGACCTCCTGCACGGAGGCAAGGTCACGGTCAAGTTCCACGCCATCATCTCCTATCTGCAAAGTGCTCATTTCTCCAAATACCGCTTCATGCTTTCCAGCAGCAGGGCCTTGTTGGCGTAGCGTATCTCATTGGGGCTCAAAGGGAAGCCGGGAAGCCGCCTCGCGTACTGCCGCAGGGCGAGGACTTTCCAGCCGCCCAGATCATCCATGCCGGGAGGCTGATCCTCCGGCGCTGCCAACGCTGCCTCTCGCGTGCCGTCTTCGCCGCCGCCGCGGGAGGCGGATGATCCCCCGGACTGTCCGGGGGAGGGATCCGAAACCAGCATGCGAACGACCTCGGGCATCGCCCGGGGGATGACATGGGCGCTGAATACCGCGCCGACCCGCCGGGCGGCTGCCGCGCCCGCGTCTACCGCGGCCTGCACAGCGGCTACATCCCCCTCAAAGCGGACCATCACCAGGCCGCCGCGCACATAGTCCCTGCCCAGCAGGCGGACCTGCGCGGCTTTCAGCCCGGCATCCGCCGCTTCCAGCGCTGAGACGAGGCCGATGGTCTCGATCATGCCAAGCGCGGTCGCTTCCATCATAGCGCCCTCCTAATCACAGAGTAAACAGACCTTCAATGGGGTTTCGGGCGATCTCGATCACGGCCCTGGCAAAGGCCTCGCAGGCCGCTTCGCAGTCCGACTGGCTGCCTGTCAGCAGGGCGCCGCCGAAGTTGGTCGGCGAGGGCGGGCCGTAAAAGGCGCACATGTCGACGCGCGCGGCCTTCATGGCCTGGTCCAGGGCATAGATGCTTTCAAGCGGCGGGGCGATCAGGTAGGCCAGGGGCGAGCCCGGCGGGATGCCGCAGGCGCCTGACAGATAGCTGCCCGTGCGGGAGATGCAGCGCGCGTAGTAGACGATGGAGTCGCTGTCGTTGGCGGAATAAAAACAGGCTTCCCGCTCGATCATCTGCCGGGCTGCGCGCAGGCCGCTTTCCACTTCGGAAGGGGAGGGTCCGGCCAGAATGCCCAGAAACTCGCCGGCCAGGGCCGTGTTCGCGTTGGCGGCTCCCGCGTACATGGACTGGGCGTAGCAGACAGACACGCAAGCCTTCTTGGTGGCCTCATCCAGCGCCGTATAACCCACATCATCGCTGTCGCAGGTGATCAGGCCGATGGAGATGACGGAGGCGTCCAGCTGCAGCCTCTTTTTCAGCCCCGCGTCCAGGCTTGGGATCACGCGCATGGAAAGCACCTTGGATGGTATCCTGTCGCCCAGCATGGCGCTTCCTCCTTTATATAGGCAGCTCGATGCCGCTGAGCCCGGTATCCAGCATCCGCCGGATCAGGTCAACGATATGCGCGCCCGCTTCCACCGGAGGGGTGCCTCCGCTGTGAATGTTGGCCAGCACCGTGCGCCTGCTCTCCGGCATGCCGACGGTGGGGCGGCAGGCGATGTAGGCGCTCATGCTCTTGGCGGTCACAAGGCCCGGACGCTCGCCCAGGAGCACGCAAACCACCTCGGCGTTTAATCCCTCGCCGATGTGCTCCATCGTTGCGACGCGGCCGTAGCGCACGAAGAAGGGATCGTTCGTCTTGACGCCTTCCGCCTCCAGCCCCTTGCGGATCACGGGCAGTATATCCGCCGCGTTGGCCTGCACCGCTGAGGAGGACAGGCCATCCGCCACATAAAGGATCACCCGCGCGTCCCCTGGGATGGAAGCGCGGATCGCGCGGAGCACCTCGGGCTGGAACACGCGGCCTTTATCCGGTCGGGTCAAAAACTCTTCCCTGTCAGCGCAGGAACTTTGAAAGACGGGGAGACGGAGGCTGTCCAAAAACTCCTGCGGCACGTCGGCGAACACCGATGCCTGGGCGGCTGCGTGGTCGGCCTGAAAGCGGAGCATGGTTTGCGTTTTATAGCGTGCTCCGGCATGCCCCACGCCAACACGGGCAGGCGTGCGCTCCTTCATGGCCAGAAAGGCGGACTGGTCGCGCGGATTGTCCACCAGGTATTGGTGTCTCAGATCCTCCAGGGCGATATCGGGCAGCGCCTCTTCCATCAGGCTGCTATCGAAAGGCGCGGCCTGAGCAGGCGTCCGGCCCATGCGCGCCAGTACCTCGTCCACGATCTGCCTGAGTTCTTGCTCGGTCATCCTGCTCGCTCCTCTCCATTCGGTTTATAGGAACACGGAGGCATCGCCCGCGTTGGGACCAAGGCGGCCATCCTGCCAGAAGCCCCACTTTTCCAGCCAGCGCGCGAAGGGGGCGATGGGCTCAAGCCGCAAGGTCTCGCGCACGGCGGCCGAGTCATGGAAGCCGGTGGACTGGTAATTGAGCATCACGTCGTCCCCGTGCGGCACGCCCATAAAGTAGTTGCAGCCGGCGGCAGCCAGCAGGACCATCAGGTTCTCGTTGTCGTACTGGTCGGCTCGCATGTGGTTGGTATAGCAGCAGTCGCAGCCCATCGGCAGGCCGTGCAGCTTGCCCATGAAGTGATCCTCAAGCCCCGCGCGGATGAATTGGCGGTTGTCATAGAGGTATTCGGGGCCGATGAAGCCCACCACCGTATTGACCAGGAAGGGGGAATAGTGCTTTGCAAAGCCGTAGCAGCGGGATTCCATCGTTACCTGGTCCCAGCCATTGTGGGCGGCGCTTGACAGCTCGCTGCCCTGCCCTGTTTCAAAGTAGAGCTGGTTGGGGCCGTGGGAGCTGCCCTCTTTGCCCATCAGGTCTTTGGCTTCGCTGATGAGGCCCGCGCTGATGCCGAAGGCGGCATTCCCCTTCTCGCTGCCCGCGATGCTCTGGAACATCAGGTCGCAGGGCGCGCCTTTGCGCAGCGCTTCCATCTGGGTGGTGATATGGGCCAGCACGCAGATCTGGGTGGGGATCCGGTACTTCTGCTTCAGCTCCTCAAACCGCGTGAGGATGGCCTGCACGCTGGCGCAGGACGCGTCCACCGGGTTGAGGCCGATGACCGCGTCGCCAGCACCGTAGGACAAGCCTTCCAATACAGAGGCGGTAATGCCCTCCACGTCGTCGGTCGGGTGGTTGGGTTGCAGCCGCACGGACAGCGTGCCCGGCTTGCCGATGGTGGTGACGCAGGTGGCTTCCACGCGCATTTTGGCGGCGGCGTAGATCAGGTCCAGATTGCTCATCAGCTTGCAGACCGCGGCGATCACCTCGCTGGACAGGCCGCGGCGCAGCCGTTCCAGCTCCCAGGGCTTTGATTTGAGGATCAGCTCGCGCAGGCTGCCGATGGGCAGGTCCGCAATCTCGTTGTATATATGGCTGTTGAGCCCGTCCAGGATCAGGCGTGTTACCTCATCCTGCTCATAGGGCACCGCCGGGTTCTCGCAGATATCCTTAACGCGCAGACCCGAGAGCACGAGGCGCGCGGCGACGCGCTCCTGCGGGGAATGGGCCGCAACACCGGCCAGCTTGTCGCCGGACTTCTCTTCATTGGCTTTGCCCATGACCTCTCTGATATCCCGGAAGGAATAATGCTCTCCGTTCAGCCGTGTACTCAGGCGCATGTTCCTTACCTCCCCGCTTCGCGCGCAAACGCGAGTGTTTTAATGATCACCGGGATCACCCGGCCCTCT
The DNA here is from genome assembly GCA_964480995.1 of uncultured Christensenella sp. GTDB lineage: Bacteria > Bacillota > Clostridia > Christensenellales > Aristaeellaceae > UBA1038. Next base: position 341 of record CAYZRZ010000150.1, on the reverse strand, counting down.
GACAGCGGCATGCCGATGTCGACCGTGTCCCCATAGTCCAGCGCGATGCCGTCGATGCATAAAAATGGCGTGCTCCGGCCCCAGCGGCGCAAAAGCGCCTGGCCCAGAGCCTTGGCCATGTCCTCCCGCAGGATCAGCACCTTGAGGGGGAATGGGGCCATCGCCCCGGCGATCCGCTCCGCCGCGCTCTCGATGAAATCAAAGGAAGGGGAATGAATGCCCTCAAAACAGATGGCGCATTCACCCTCATACACGCGGTACTGCTCAGCGATCGCCGCTTCCAGCCCCTCCAGATGCTCCGCGCTGTTTAGGAGCACCTTGCCGGCGGGGAGGGAGGGCAG
>CAYZRZ010000149.1:0-4281 GCA_964480995.1 uncultured Christensenella sp. | reverse complement strand
CCATCCCCCTTCGCTCATTAATTATACCATACAAGTATGAAGTTTCATAGATGAATAGAATGCAGGAAATGCGTAGGGAAATGCGTAGGAAATGCGTATACAGGCTTATTCCAGCCGTACAAGCTGCGCCACCGTCAGAACACTTCCCTCCACCCGGAAACGCACGTCAAATGCACCGAAGCCAAATCCATAGACGCGCTCCGGCAGGTCCTGATAGGCGGGTCTGGGATCCTGCGCCAGCACCTGGACCAGCGCCTCCTGTTTATCGGGAGGGAAAACAGACAGCAAATGATCAGGATCACGCACCTCCAGCAGCGGCCACTCCTGCCCCTGTACAAAGCCTTGACCGCTTGCTTCGCGGCTGTCGGTATAGGCGATATAAGGCTTGACATCATAAATGGGTGTGCCATCCATCAGGTCAGCCCCTGCTACACGCAGCCTCAGCCCCTCCGGCCCCTGCTCGACGCCGATCAGCCGCACGCAGCTGAGACCAAGCCCGTTGGGCCGAAATGGCGAGCGGGTTGCGAATACCCCCATGCGTGTATCGCCCCCAAGGCGCGGCGGGCGCACAGTGGGTGACCATCCCTTGCCATCATTGCCCGAAAAGCCCCAGATGAGCCAGAGGTGGCTGAAGTCCTCGATGCCCCGCAGCGATTCAGGAACACGGTAAGGCGCTTCAAAAACGATCAGAGCCTCCAGTTTTTCAGCCAGCCCGCTTTGACGCGGAATGCCGAATTTTGAGGAAAAATCGCTGCGAATAATGGCAATGGGTTCAATGTTCATACTTGTCTCCTTGCGCGGTTTCCATAAGGAATTATACTATACCATAGCGCTGTGACAAAAGGAGATTCTGCCGCCGCTCGAAGCAAAATTGACAGGATGCGCTTCATTGGGATATGCGCACGAGATTCCACATCAGTCGTTGCCCGCGTGGCGTACTGGTATATTATGTCCGTCCATTTTTTTGTAACATATTTATTAATCTTTTCGTCTTTGTTGCATTAATGATAAATTTTCATTACAATACTCCATATATCGCTGTGCGCAATTCGAGGTGAAGGCAGTATGAGAGAGATTTTCGCGAAGATTCCGGGCGAACTGGTAGATGTTATCATCTACAGCACCATCCTGTTTGTTTTTTTTGCGGGGTTGTTCAAGTGCGTTTTTCCCTACCGCAGAGGTTCCGGGCTTTTCCGGCGGGCTATCCGCTCGCTCGAATTTATGAAGCCCGGGAAGGATACTGAGAAGGCCTGGCAGGAGCCGCTGTTCCTGGGCAGCCACCTGCGGGACCAGTGGTCACGCTTTCTGATTAATGCCCGCCACCTGGACCAGAAGGGACTCAGCTGCAATACGGAAGATTATATCAACGACGACGATGTGTTTTCCGCATGGGCTCATCTGCAGCTGGCGGAGGTTATTCCGGGCCTGCTGACCTCGCTGGGCATCCTCGGTACCTTCATCGGGCTGATGCGCGGGCTTGGCAACCTGGATATCTCCAGCGCCGACAGTACCATGCAGGGAATCTCTTCCATGATATCCGGCATGACCTTCGCCTATGGCACATCGATCGCGGGCGTCGCGGCTTCGCTGGCGTTCAATATCCTGTTCCGAACAGCTCAGGGCAGCGCGCTCAAGTCAATGGATGATTTTAACAGCGCTTTCTCGGAATTGGTGATGCAGCGTCCCGTTGATGACAATGTATTCATCAAGTCGCAGCTTGAGGGACAGGACGAAGCCCTGGCCCTTAGCATGTCAGAGGGTGTCAGCAAGGCGATAGAGCGTTCCTTCGTGCCAATCAGCCAGAGTATGAACAACTTTATCGCGGCGCAGACACAGGGACAGCTGAAAGGGCTTGACAATATTATCGGCCATTTCATCAGTCAAATGAATATATCTCTGGGCGGACAATTCGGGCAATTGGCTCAGACGCTTTCCGCAGTGAATCAATCGCAGGCAGTAGGCCACGACGCCCTGCAGCGCACCATGAGCGCCGCGGATGCCATCATTGCAGGCGCGTCCAATGTGCAGGGCATGACACAGGAGCTGCTGCGCCGTTTCGAAGGCTATATCGCGGAGTTAAGCCGCAGCCAGTCAAGCGGCATCCATATGACAGAATCGATGCAGGCCATGCTTTCCTCCATGCACGAGAGCCTGAATGAGCAAAGCAGGCATTGGCAGCGGCTGACGCAAAGCCAAAGCGATATTGACGCTCAAATGCAGCAGTATGCCGCGTGGTCAGGCCGTGTGCTGGATGCCGTGGATAAGCAAAGCGCCGGTATGCTCGAGCGCAGCCATGAGGTGGCCTCGCAAATGTCCGCCGCCTCCAAACAGCTGTCGGGGGCTTATACCGGCTTTGTGGAGAGCATATCCACCGGCCTTGCCCGTACGATGGGACTGTTTGAAGAAAATATGCACGATATGATGAACGAGCTGGGACGCCAGCTGAAGGAATACGCCAAGCCGCAAGGAACGGACAGCAAACCCGCCGCGGAGCTAACCGCCATCTCCAAGATGCAGCAGACCATGGCTGATATGGCCGCAGCGCTTAACCGCGCTATCACCGCTGCCGAACAAAAGATGGCGGAGGGGGCCTGAGCATGCTGCCGGCCGTAAAAAAGAGGCGCACGCGGCGTCCCGATAACGGCAGCTATTGGACCTCATTTTCCGATATGCTGTCCTCTGTGCTGCTGGTGATCATGCTGGCGCTTGTATTCAGCATCTATCAGTATTACTCCCAGCTGGATATCAAAACCAAGGAGCTGGAGGCTCAGAAATCAGAGCTGGACAGGACGCTGATCCTGCTGACAGCACAGCAGCAGGAACTGGATAATGCCCGCATTGTATTGGTCGGCAAGGAAGATGAACTGGCCGCCATCCAGATCCAGCTGGACACACAGAAGGATGACCTTGAGAATGCCCAGGCGCTGCTATTATCAAAGGAGCAGGAGCAGGCATTGCTTCAGCTTCAGCTGTCAAAGCAGCAGGAAGCCCTGGCCGTTCAGGAAGGCCGGCTGGTCGGCATGCAGGATCTTCTGAACACACAGCAGCGCCAATTGGACGACTTGCTCGGGCTCCGCACTGAAATCGTACAGGAGTTAAGCGCCTCCCTGGCCGCGGCCAATCTGGCGGCAAAGGTAGACCCCGGAACGGGCGATATCATGCTGGACAGCCAGCTGATGTTCGAGACAGGGCTCAATACCATCTCTTATTCCGGGCAGGTGCAGCTGGCGCAGCTGATCCCTGTCTATCTGGATGTGCTGATGCGGCCCGAATATGTGGATTACGTCGCAGAGATCATTATTGAGGGGCATACGGATTCAAAAGGCAGCTACATTTTTAATCTGGAGCTGTCTCAGGACCGCGCCCTGTCAGTAGCCACCTATTGCCTGCAGCTGCCTGGACTGACAGCGGCTCAGCGTGAACTTCTGCAGAATATCCTGACATCCAAAGGCCGCAGCTATTCTGACCTGATCTATAACCCCGACGGGACGGAGAACATGGATGCTTCCCGCCGCGTGGAACTCAAATTCCGCCTGAAGGATACAGAAATGATCCAGCGGATGAATGAGATTCTAAGCGAAAGCGCAGCACAGTGAAAAAGGCAGCAATGATTGCCCTAGCGGCCGTACTTCTGGGGGGAACCCTGCTTGTCTATGGCGTGATCGGCACCAGACTGGAGGCCAAGGTCCACGAGCCTGTGATTCTGCCCGCCGCGGAGCACAAAGCAGAATTTGAGCGGCTGCAAAGAGCCGTTCGTAACCGAAGCCTGACCGGTACAGCCTTTACGCAGGAGATAGAAGGGGACGCAAGCGGCTATAATATTGTGATATATACCGTTACGCTCAGCAACAGAGGGCTGCTTCCCGCGCAAATGGCTGAGCTGGTCGTATCACCCTCTGATCAGGATATACTCTGCTATACCGATGGCTCAGCCCGGGGAGAGATCCCCGATATCGGCGTACCCGCAGGCGGCACCGCTTCCATCCGTTGTGTTCTGCTCACACGCGCGGCGCCCCGGCAAACCACGGTACGCGACCTGTATATCAGCTATTATATCTGGGGCAATCCCTTTACCATCAGGATTACCTCCGGAACATAGCATAGCAGAACCATCAACATGAGCGTTCAAGCATTTTTCAGCATTTTTCAGCATTTTTCGTGCACATTTTATCCCAATTGCCGCAAGATATCTTGAGTTTCCGTATAACGCGAACCGAGAGCATAATCTGAGGATCAGAATAACATTACTTGGGGAAGAACTACGGAATAGAACGAGACATT
>CAYZRZ010000148.1:0-4309 GCA_964480995.1 uncultured Christensenella sp. | reverse complement strand
GTGCTGGTGGATATTCCCAAGGATGTGCAGATATCAAGCTGCGAGTACACAAAAAAAGACAGGATGCTGCCCCGGCCCTTTCCCGCTGTGCGTGAAGCGGATGTTGACAAGGCCGCGGACGCGATCAGAAAAAGCAGGCGGCCCTGCATCTACTCGGGCGGCGGTGTCGTGGGCGCGGGCGCTGAAAAAGAGCTGATGAGACTGGCTGACGCCATTGATGCCCCGATATGCGCCAGTATGATGGGGCTGACCGCTCTGCCGTCTGATCACCCGAGATTCCTGGGCATGATGGGCATGCACGGGCGCTACGCCGCCACCAAGGCGATGTCGGAGTGCGACCTGCTGATCGCCGTAGGCGTACGCTTCTCGGACAGGGCGACGGGCGACAAGTTCAAGTTCTCAAACGGCAAGACCGTGCTGCATATCGATATCGACGCGGCGGAGATATCAAAGAACATCGGCGCGCAGCAGGAGATACTGGGCGATGTGAAGCAGGTGCTGACGATGCTTGACAGCCGGGTCGACGCAGCCGCGCGCCCCGAGTGGGCGGACCGCATCAAGGAACTTAAGGAAGGCAGAGACAATAGCATCGATATGGAGCCGGGCCTGCTGCAGCCCCAGTACATCATTGAGGGCGTCAGCGCGCGGATGGAAAGCCCTGACCTGGTGGCCACCGATGTCGGCCAGCACCAGATGTGGACGATGCTGTACTGCCGCTTCCGCGGCCCGCGTACCCTGATGACCAGCGGCGGCCTGGGGGCGATGGGATTTGGCATGGGCGCCGCCATCGGCGCCTGCCTTTCTAAGGGCCGGCGGCGCACGGTGCTGTTTACCAGCGACGGCAGCTTCCACATGAACATGAATGAACTGGCCACCGCGGTATCGCATGATCTGCCCCTGACCGTCATTGTCCTCAACAACAATGCACTGGGCATGGTGCGGCAATGGCAGACGCTCTTTTTTGACGGCCGCTACGCCGGCACCACGCCTAACCGAAAGACCGATTATGTCAAGCTGGCCGAAAGCTTCGGGGCCGGGGGCGGCCGGGCCGCCACGCGGGAAGAGTTCGACCGCTGCCTGGAAGAAGCTTTCTCCGCCCCCGGCCCCTATGTGATGGACTGCGTGATCTCAAGCGACCAGAAGGTCCTGCCGATGATACCGGCGGGAAAGGGAATTGACGATATCATTTTGCGGTCGTAGGAATGGAAATGCAGCGCGCTCCGCGCTAATGCAGCGCAACAAGGTGCTAATGCAGAATGCAGCGCGCTATCGCGCTAATGAAAAATGTGCGCTGAGGCGCAAAGGCTTCTTCGTTTATCCGTTCCTTATTAGTGCGAAGCACGCTGCATTAGCGAAGCGCTGCATTCTGCATTAGCGCGATAGCGCGCTGCATTTACTCTTAAGGAGGAACACCAATGGATTCATCGCAATTCACCGTCGCGCTCCTCGTCGCCAATCAATTCGGCGTGCTGACACGGGTGTCGGGGCTGTTTGCACGCAGGGGCTTCAATATCGACAGCCTGACGGTCGGGGCTACGCAGGATCCGCGCTTCTCGCGCATGACCATCACAGCCCAGGGCGACGACTACATACGGGGGCAGATTGTGCGCCAGCTGGAAAAGCTGGAGGATGTGAAGACCGTGCAGCTGATGGACGAGAGCCGCACCGTGCTTCGGTCACTGATGATCGTGAAGGTAAAACTGGATAAAGGCAGGCTGTCTGAGATCGTGGAGGCGGCCAATACATTCCGCGCTAGTGTGATCGACCTGTCGCCGGATTCTGTCCTCATCGAGATCACCGGCACGGCTGACAAGCTGCAGGCATTTCTCGAATACGCCAAAGGCTTCGGCATCATCGAAATATCGTCGACGGGACCGACAGCGATAGGCCGTTCGGGGTACCGCCTGGATGGGGAAGCAAAGCTATAGCGAAGCGTTTGCAAAGAGGCTGCTGCGCAGCCGCGAAGCAATGGTGGCTATGGGTTAAGGGTTCTCCCATCGCTTTGTTACTGCTTCGCCACCGTTTTGCCACCGCATCGCCGGAAAAAACCAAACATCTAATAGGTCAATAAATATAAAGGAGAAAAAACAATGGCAAAAATGTATTACGAGAAGGAATGCGGCAGGGAGTATCTGGAGGGGAAGACTCTCGCGGTCATCGGCTACGGCAGCCAGGGGCACGCGCACGCGCTTAACCTGCGCGACAGCGGTTTCCATGTGGTGATCGGCCTGTATGAAGGCTCCAAATCCGCCGAGGCGGCGAAGGAAGCGGGCCTCACGGTGATGCTCACCGCCGACGCCGTCAAGGCAGCTGATGTGGTGATGGTGCTGGTCAATGATGAAAAGCAGGCGGCGCTGTATAAAAAAGACATCGCCCCGAACCTGAAGCCCGGCGCCGCGCTGGCCTTTGCCCACGGCTTCAACATCCACTACGGCCAGATCGTGCCGCCCTCGGATGTCGATGTGATCATGATCGCCCCCAAGGGTCCCGGCCATACCGTGCGCAGCCAGTTCAATGAAGGCAAGGGTGTGCCCTGCCTGGTCGCCGTACACCAGAACGCGTCGGGCAAAGCCATGGAAACGGCCCTTTGCTACGCGATGGGCATCGGCGGCGCGCGTTCGGGCGTCCTGGAAACCACGTTCAAAGAGGAAACAGAGACGGATCTGTTCGGCGAGCAGGCCGTGCTGTGCGGCGGCGTGACCGAGCTGATGAAGGCCGGCTTTGATACACTGGTGGAAGCGGGCTATCAGCCGGAGAGCGCCTACTTCGAGTGCCTGCACGAGATGAAGCTGATCATCGACCTGGTGGTAAAGGGCGGCCTTGGCTACATGCGCTACTCCATCAGCGATACGGCGGAATACGGCGACTATCAGACGGGCAGGCGCATCATCACCGAAGAGACCCGCAAGGAGATGAAAAAGGTGCTCTCAGAGATTCAGGACGGCACCTTCGCCCGCAATTGGATCCTGGAAAACCAGGCCAACCGCCCCCACTTCAACGCCGTGCGCGCGCGGGAGAAGGGTCACCTGATCGAAAAAACGGGAGCGGAACTGCGCGCCATGATGTCCTGGCAAAAGGCGGACGCCTATGAGAAGTGAGGAGGTCAAGAGCGGTGTCAGCCGCGCGCCGCACCGCTCCCTGCTCAAGGCGCTTGGGTTGAACGAGACGCAGATCGGCAGGCCCTTCATCGGCGTGGTCAATTCCTTCAACGAGGTGGTGCCGGGCCACAGCGAACTTAATCGCATAGCCCGCGCTGTCAAGGATGGCATCCTGATGGCGGGCGGCACGCCCTTTGAGTTCAACACCATCGCCGTCTGCGACGGCATCGCGATGGGCCACGAGGGCATGCGCTACTCCCTGGCTTCCCGCGAGCTGATCGCGGATACGGTGGAATGCATGACCATGGCCCACGGTTTTGACGCGCTGGTGTTCATCCCCAATTGTGACAAGGTGGTGCCCGGCATGCTGATGGCGGCGGCCAGGCTCAACCTGCCCTGCGTATTTGTTTCCGGCGGGCCGATGCTCTCTGTAGAGGACAGAGCCGGGAACCCGATGGATCTCAGCGGCGTGTTTGAAGCCGTCGGAGCGGTCAGCGCGGGGCGCATGGACGCCGGGGAGCTCCGGTATATCGAGGACAATGCCTGCCCCGGCTGCGGCTCCTGCTCGGGCATGTTCACGGCGAACTCCATGAACTGCCTGTGCGAGGCCATCGGCATCGCCCTGCCCGGCAACGGCAGCATCCCGGCGGTCTATGCAAGGCGCGTGCGGCTCGCGAAGCAGGCGGGCATGCAGGTGATGAAGCTGCTTGAAGAAAACATCCGCCCGCTTGATATCCTGACCCCCGCCGCGTTTGATAACGCTTTGCGGGTGGACATGGCGCTGGGCTGTTCCACCAATACGGTGCTGCACCTGCCCGCCATCGCCCATGAGGCGGGCATCAGGCTGCCGCTTGAACTGATCAACAGCATCAGCGAAAAGGTGCCCAACCTGTGCCATCTTGCCCCGGCGGGAGCGCACCATATGCAGGATCTGGACCGGGCGGGCGGCGTATACGCGGTGATGAAGACGCTGCTGGACGCGGGCCTTCTGGACGGCAGCCTGCTCACCGTGACGGGCAGGACGGTTTCTGAAAACCTGGCCGAAGTCAAGGTCTGGGACCATGATGTCATCCGCCCAGTCAGTGATCCTTATTCTCACAGCGGCGGCCTGGCGATCCTTTTTGGCAGCCTTGCCCCCAACGGGTCCGTGGTCAAGAAGAGCGCGGTGGCGCCGGGGATGCTAAAGCACAGGGGCCCGGCCCGCGTGTTTG
>CAYZRZ010000147.1:0-4535 GCA_964480995.1 uncultured Christensenella sp. | reverse complement strand
ATACCCCTTTACACCCCAGCCGGTAATTACCCAGGCAATTATGACAGCGGCTGAGTTGATCGAGGGGAAATCCGTTCCGGTCACCTCCATGCCGACAAAGGTGCGCATCCGCGCGTCCTGCGGCTGCGCGCTGAAGCCCGAAGGCAGTATCTTTGTTTGTCAGAGCCATGAAGAAGAAGAATATGTCAGCTGGTTTGCGGCTAATCTGCGGGAGGATCTGACGCATTTATTCGCGCAGGAGGGCAACGCGGGCTTGGCGGATTTGATCGAACGTATCACCTCATACGCCGCCTCGGCGGCTTTAGCGCCAAAAGCCGCTGAGGGAGAGACTGTCGATATTTCCACCTTCTTTGATTCACACATGGACCAGTACGGCAGCATCGTCGCTCATATCGCGGATCGCCTGCAAAGACACCTGCAGCAGGCTGCGCGCATGGATCTATGCCCTGCCGGACAAAAGATGAGCCGTATTCTATTGAGCATGGTAGGCGCGCTGTATTCCCATGAGGTTCGCGAATCCGCGCGGCGTTTTAATACGATCCGCACACAGGCGTGGTTCGCGCAGGAATTTATACGTGACTTGGTCATAACAGAGGATGAGGAAGACCTGGTGTTCCGCAGGGCTGTTGACAGGCTGCGGCATATCGGCCTTGAAAAGGTGCATATCTGCCTGCTTCCGGTACCCCGGGGATCCAACAGGCACCTGTATTCGGATGATTCAGGGAGCCTGCTGCTGGCAGCCTACCAGGATGGTGACGCTTCCATTGGCTTCCCCCGCTCAAGGATGCCCGTATATAACCATGAGTTCCCCTTGACCGGTCTGCCGGGCCTTGACGGCAGCGAGCTGCTGATCACCTTTGGCATTTTCTCCGGCGACGTGCAGTATGGCGTTTTCTTGTGCAAAGCAGATAAGAGCACCCTGCCAATTCTCCACATTATTGGGCTTCAGCTGGGCATGCTAGCCAACTTCCTTGATTTGAAGGCAAAGGAACGCATCGTTCTCAGCGAGCTGGATAACACGCGCGAGCGCATAGAGGTATTAAGCTTCCTGTCTGAATACGACCCGCTGTGCAATGTATACAACCGCAGGGGCTTTATTGAGCAGGCCATCCGGATCAACCGTGAGAATAAAGGAAAGCGCGCCATTTGCGCGTTTATCGACCTGGATAACCTGAAGGGCATCAATGACACCTTCGGCCATACGGCCGGAGACGAGGCGATCATTTCTGCAAGCTCCATCCTCAAGAACGCCATTCGCGGCAAGGACCTGGTCGCGCGCGTCGGAGGCGATGAGTTTATCGTGCTCTTGCTGGTGGATAACGCGGAGTTTGAAACTTCCTTCACATCAAGGCTGAATTCCATGTTCAGCCGATATAACCAAACCTCAGACAAACCCTACAACCTCACCGCGTCCGTCGGCTTGACCAGCTTCATCTGCAGGCCGGGACTTGAAATCAGCAAAGTGATCGACCGGGCGGATCAGATGCTGTATATCGAGAAGAAGCATAAAAACAGCGCATACAGGAAGACCTAAGCACACGTCTGGCGCTGAACCCGTGCCATATACCCCTATCCTTTTATAATCGCTCTATCCCGGCAGCCCTCACAGGGCCGCCGGTTTTTTTAAAGATACCGCCGGGTGATCCATGCCGTCACCGCGCTTAGACCCGCCATCACGAAGAAGGACGCGTTTATGCCCAGGGCGTCGATCATCACGCCCATCAGGATAGGGCCCAAGGTCATGCCGATGCCATAGATGGCCTGATACAGGCCCATGCCGGCCCCGCGCAGTTCGGGCTGGATATCCTTGACGCAATGGCCCAGCAGCATGGCAAAGGTAAATCCGCTGGATATGCCCGCCAGCGCCTGCGCCAGATACAGCTGGCCCATGGTCCGGCACAAGGGGGCCATGACGCAGTAGAGCGCTGCCAGGATGAACCCCAGCTCAATCAGCGCCTTGGGCCGCACTTTCGTAAGGGTACGGCTGCCAGTGGCTGTCAGGTTGGCCAGTACAGCCGCGATGGTGAGGACAAGGCTGAGCGCGCTCAGCTCCGGCTTGCTGGCCCCCAAGCGAATGCCCAGGTTGACCGAAAAGCTCAGGTAGGTGCCAAAGGCGATGATCTGGGTCAGCAGCCCCAGCAGCGAGGTGGCCCGCATGTTGCGGTCACGGGCCACATTCAGCATGGTGCGCAGGCTAAGCCCTTGGTTGGGGCGCGGCTGTTCCCTGAGCATCAGGCTGAGCAGCAGACACAGCATGCCGGCCGCCGCGGCGATCTGAAACGCGCTTTTCAATCCTTGACTGGCCACAGCCCAGGCTACCAGCACGTAGCACAGCAGCCTTCCCCCCTGGTTGGCAATATTGAGCTGGGAAATGCGGCGAGGCCCCTCCTGCGGAGGGAAAAAGCTGCCGTACATCACCGTGAAGCTCACCCAGCTGGCCGAGGCCAGCCCCGCGACCAAGCGAAGCGCCAAAAAGCTCGCGGGCGTGTACCACAGCAAAAAGCCCAGCCCCGCAAGAGCGGTCAGGGCGCATCCCATCACGATGAAAGGTTTCTGCCGGCCCAGGCGGTCAGCCATCAAGCCTGCCGGCACACGAACCAGCATCTGGCTGAAACCGTATGCCCCGCCCACCAGGCCCATGAATCCCGCGGTCTGCCCCATACGCTGGAGCTCCGCGTTGATATAGGGGGTGATGGCATATTGCGAAAACCAAAACATCGCTGTAAGCGCGTACAGCAGCTGCGCTGAGCGTCGGTTATCCGGACTTGCGGTTTGCATGTCTCTCTCCTGTCCCTGCGGCGGCAAAAAAGCCGCAATCTGTTCTCTACGGCAACCAGTATACACCATTTTTCTTGCGCAGGCACAGCGTCGGGTGGACCATGCGGCAGGCTTATGCTGAGAGATCTCGCCGTTTATGCCATACGCCACGATCGTACATGCGCAGAGCAATTGAACCGGCGCAACGATGTTTGTGGGTGTTGAATCAGTATGGCTTCCTTCCCGTCAGAAAAATCGGAATGCTCATATCCGGCAGCGGATCGGTTCCATTCATGGCGGCGGCGGAGTTTTGCTCCATGCAGACTGTATTGCGCCCTGCGCGCTTGGCGCGGTAGGATGCCTTATCCGCCCGATCTATAACGTGTTCATAGTTCCGAACCAGTTCTCTATCGCAGCAGGCAACGCCAATGCTGACAGTAATACGATGTCCCTCCATATCAATATCCTTCACAGCGATCCGCAGGCTTTCGGCGATGGATAACAGCTCCTCCTCTCCATATCCGTAGGCCATTGCCACAAACTCTTCGCCGCCATAGCGGTAAAAGCAGAGCCGAAAATGCTGCGAGTATTGTTTGAGCGCTTCACCCAACTGCCGCAGGCATATATCACCGGCAGCATGCCCGTATTTATCATTAAAATCCTTGAAGTGATCAATGTCGATCATCATGATCCCGCTTGGCTTCTCCGCCTCCGGCGCGCCTAAAACCGCCAGGGTTTCAAACAGTTTGCGTCGGTTATACAATCCTGTCAGCACATCGGTTTCCTTTTCAATGACCAGAAGACGTCTTGCCTCAAAGCTTTCCAGACGGACCTGTACCAGTGTTTTCCCGAGATAGCACCCTAATGTCATGGCACACAGACAATTAAGCGCGTCATCAAGGGCGTATTGGGGTTTGAAATACAATGCCAGCGCGGTATGCGTCACCAACCAGAAACCCAGGAACAACACACTCCGCCGGAAACGATCAATGAAGCTGAGCGGCATAATGATGAATCCCCCAAGCAGGATTGTCGCCCGCATATCAGGGGAATGGATGACACTGAGATATAGGCCCAGGAGAAAAAAGACAGAAAAACTGGCATACAGGCCAATGATCGTATATTTTTTCATAGAGGAGCGCTTGAACAGCAGAAACATAATAAAAGAGAGTGAGAAGGACAGCATATAAGCAGGCACTGCCGCAGCCTTCGTATGACTGAAGGGAACAGATATCAGCGGCAATAAAACCAATACCCACTCCATCAGCAAATACGCTTCCAGTGTTTTTTCATTGTATTCGTTCACAGCTTCGCGATTCACCAGCAAAAGCTCTTCAAAAGCCAAAGCTCTGTATGAAGAAATGATGAGAGAAGAGAGGTACCTGGAGGAAAACAATATTCTATGTGTCGTACGCCAAAACGCGGATTTGATCCGCGGCAGGCTGCGCATAACGATTCATGTGGGAACAGACGATATTTTGTTTTGCGACAATGAGATCCTGCATCTGTACCTGGAGGCATTGAATATACCGCACGAATACACGCTCTTTCAGGGGGTCGGTCACGAACTGCCGGGCATCCTGTGACAGCATCCGCGCCTTTCCCCCGCTCAATTCTGGTGAATTGCAAACGTAAGTTCCGGTCTTAAAGAAGGGCGAGAATTTGCATGAGTAAAGTCCGGAAACTTGCGCACAGACAGGCAAAAAGAGACAGATCAACAGTACCCAAAAGGCAGAAACGTGATAGAATATAGATGTCACATCCGCGGGAAAGGCGCG
>CAYZRZ010000146.1:0-4536 GCA_964480995.1 uncultured Christensenella sp. | reverse complement strand
AGCATGAAGACTTGCTCTGCATCACCCTCAGTTACTTTTTATCATGCCTCCTTTATACGCAATGCCGTCCGTTACATATATAACAGACGGCATTGCTGTGCGACTGCTCGTTGGAAAAGCTTACTTTTCCTGCTGTTCGCAAGGCTGATTGGCAACGCCGCAAGAGGTCTTGCAGGCGCTTTGGCAGGAAGTCTGGCACTCGCCGCAGCCGCCTTGGGCGCAGTCGAGTTCACGGGTCGCCAAGGTTTTGATTTTCATGGTACACTCCCCCTTTTTCCATCCGTTCAGCGGTATTTTAATGCCTGCGATGTTTTTCGTCAATATGAAGGCGGATTTTGCGTCCTCCCTGCCAGGCATGCTATACTTGTCGGGCAGATCATTTCTTCGGCGTCAGGGCCTGCGGGCGGCAAAAAAATCATGGAGCAGCCGTCCGGCCTCCTCGTCCAGCACCCCGCCGATCACATCGGCCCGGTTATTGAAGCGGCTGTCCATGGGCAGGGCATAGAGGCTGCCGCAGCAACCGTAAGCACTGTCGAAAGCGCCGAAAACGACCCTGTCAATCCCCGCCATGATGATAGCCCCGGCGCACATCGGGCAGGGTTCAAGCGTCACGTACAAGGTACAGCCATTGAGCCTGCGGGTACCAAGCACCCGCGCCGCCTGTTCCATGGCCAGCATCTCCGCGTGGGCGAAAGGCGCCGCTTCCTGTTCCCGCATGTTATGAGCGGCGGCGATCAGGCGGTCATCCTTCACCACAATGGCTCCGACGGGGATATCCTCCCCCGACAGCGCCGCTTCTTCAAGCGCGCGGCGCATCCAGAATTTGTGCTTCACCATTGGTCTTCCCCCTTTGCGGATGAATATATCATAATATACAGGAGGCTACCATGACAAACCAAACCCTTCACCTCATCGCGTCCCGCCGCAGCCACCGCGCATACAAACCCGGGCAGATCAGCCCAGAACAGCTGGAGGCGCTGATGACCGCCGCCCTTCAATCACCCTCCGCGATGGACAGGCAGCCATGGCACTTCAGCTTTGTACAGGACAAAGAGCTCTTGAAGCGCGTCACCCTGGCGGCGCATGAGCAGACAGCCCTTCTCGAGGAAGCCCAGCGCAGCCCCCGCTTCGCTTCCCCCGCCTTTGATCTTTTCTATCATGCTCCGACTGTGGTATTTATCTCAACTCCAAATGGTGACTCCGCATTTGACTGCGGCATCGCCGCGCAAACGCTGGCACTGGCGGCTGAATCCCTGGGGCTTGGCAGCGTGATCGTAGGCCTTGCCCGCCTGGCCTTTGAAAGCAATGAGCGCGAAGCGCTTGAAAAAGCCCTGTGCTTCCCTGAGGGCAACCGCTTCGTCATCTCAGTCGCCATTGGTACGCCGGATGATGACAAAGCCCCGCACACGCTCAACAGGGATAAGATCACGCTGATCAGCTGATTTCCGGTTTGTAAAATTTCCTGAATCCGCGCCTGTGGACAGCCCTGTTCTTTGCAGTATGATATACTTGTTTTGAGCGCCAGCGCGGCGCTGTCTGATCATACGCTTTATCAGCCTGTTCCCGCGAACCGGCTGAACTCAGAATTTATTCGGAGGAAAATATGCCAAACTACCGCCGGCTTGCCGCAACACTGATGCTGCTGATGGTGCTTGTGAGCGCAATAGTGCCTACCCTGGCATCTCCCGCAGGAGCCGGGTTTATTACCGGTACCGTTTACATTGACAGGAATGTGAACGGACAAATGGACGCGGGTGAAAACGGAGTGTCAGGCGCGGAACTGACGCTTCTGCGGGGTGAACGTGAAGTCCAAAACCTTCGCGCCAACGCTGACGGATCCTATTCCTTCAACAGCCTGCCGGATGACGTGTATGTGATTCGCGCGCGTCTGCCAGAGAATCACATCCCAACGTCATATCTTGCGGGCGGCAGCGAGCTGATTCCTTCGGGAGGCAGAACCTCCCAGACCATCCCCCTGAGCATATCCTCCGGCGCTTCCTTGAATATCAACCTGGGCGCGATGAACCAGACAAACGGCAGCTTTGTGCGGGCGATCGCCTTTGGTGACGATAACTTAAACGGAGGCCGTTTCAGCAATGAGCCCTTGCTGCGCGGCGTACAGGTCGAACTGCTGATCAATATCAACGACCAATACTTTGCGGCCGCCTCCGGAGAGACTGACCGCGAAGGCCAGGTGACCCTGCCCCGAGTTGCTCCCGGCACCTATGTACTGGGCGCCACTATGCCGGAGGGCTACATCATCGGCCCTTTGGGATCAAAAATCAACCTGTTTTATAACACAATACTGCCCGCTGAAGGCAGCTACGGCCAGTCTGAGCCCTTTACACTCCCCGAAAGCGGAAGCCTGGGCCTTGGTATCGGCGGCGCGCTGACAGGCTCGGGCAGAGTAACGGTATGGGACGACCTCAACTTCAACGGGATCAGGGAGGCCGACGAACCCGGGCTTGCGGGTGTCAGCGTATCGCTCAAGCACCAGACCATGGGCGTGGACCGCAGCGTCCTCAGCGGTGATGATGGCAGCGTTATCTTCCCGCTTCTGCAGCCGGGCGATTATACGCTGAGCGCCTCGCTGGACAATGACCGCATGTTTACTGTGTCAGGCGGAAACTCCATTTTTTCAAGCGATGACAGCCGAAGCGAAAGCCGCACTGTCAGCGTAGCTGCCCAAAGGGAGAACGATTTCGGCCTGATCGGCACCATCACCAATACTTCCTTGAGCATCCATGCCTTCCACGATGGAAATGTCAATGGCGTCGCCGACGCGGATGAGCCGGTATTCGCCGGCGCGCAGCTGACCGTCTATAAGGATGGGCGTGAGTTCTTTTCAGCGCAGTCCGACACTCAGGGGCTTGCAGGCGTTCCCCTTCTGCGGGCCGGTGAATACGAACTGAAACTCAGTCTGCCTGACGGGCAGATATTCAGCATCGACGGAGGGGTAAGCGGCAACCGCTTCTTTTCCGATACCGCGGCCAGTGAGCTGACGATCCCGTATACCATCACGCCGGGACTGGATAACGTTGTTTCCGCGGGCGTGACCCTGCCGGGCATGATCGCCGGCACACTGTTTGTAGATACCAACAGCAACGGCATCTGGGACGCAGGCGAGGAAATGATGCCCGGCTTTACGGTACAGGCTATCGACAGCCTCGGGCAAGTTGCCGCGCAGACCCTCACAGGCAATGACGGTACATTCCAGACCCCCGGCGTGATCCCTGGCACCTATTCTTTGCGTACCCTGCTGCAATCCCCCTTTATATTCTCCGGTGAGCCGACTGCTGAGGCCGAGCACAGAAACCGCTTCACCAGCCAGACGCCCGAGTATGGGCAGACTGAGCCTTTCTCTGTCGCGCCCGGCCAGCTGGTCAACCGTGTCGACGGCGCGATCTTCCGTTCTGCCGTCATTGAAGGCGATGTGCTGCTGGGTGATGAGAGCGACGGGTTCTCAGGAACGCTGGGCGGCCTTTCGGGCGTGTTCATCGAACTGCTGGATGAGGATGGGAATCCTGTGTCGGACTATACCGTTGCCACCACCAATGATCAGGGACATTATCTATTAAAGGGAGCGCTGCCGGCCCTTTACTCCCTGCGCTACACCTTGCCTGGAGGCGCCGCCTTCTCAAGGCCGCTGAGCGATGAGCGCTCCTTTACCAGCAGCCAGTTTAATGTAAGCGCCGGCGCCATGCTGGACGCGCAGCCGCTGTACGCGGTGAAGACGGGCAGCTATTCAGGCCGCGTATATATTGACCGCAATATCAATGGCCGATACGACGAAGGCGATGAACCTGTCAGCGGACAGATCATCAGGATGGAAAGCGCCATCCCTGCCAATACCAGGGAATCGGTCAGCGGGGAGGACGGCCTGTATCATCTTACGGGCCTGCGTCCCGGCAGCTACAGCCTGCTGGTCACGCTGCCGGAAGGCATGATTTTCTCCTATGACGAACAAAGCCCGTTTGATCCCGCGATCTCCGGCTCCTCCAACGCAGATGTGGCCATTGCCATGGGAGAGACAGCCCAGAGCAGGCAGATCGCGGCCCTTCCCGCTCACAAACTGACAGGCAGAGTCTATTATGATAACAACCTGGACAGTACCGCGCAGGAGGGTGAACCGGGCCTGGCAGCAGGCGAAGTACGCCTGCGCCATGAGCTGACCCGTGTGGAGTTTAAAGCGCTGACAGATGACAACGGCAGTTTTGAGCTTTCCACGCTGTTCCCCGGGGACTACACTTTGAGCATCCAGCTGCCAGCCGATCATCTCCTTTACGCGCCTGCGGGCACGCAAACAGGCAGTGTTTGGGAGAGCAAGCTTACATTCAGCCCCGAAGAAACGGAAAGCGGCATCGGCCTGGGCCTTGTGCAGTTCGGCTCCATCGAAGGCTCCTTATTCAACCTCGACGGTTCCCAGCAAAGCGTGGCGGGTGTTCCCGTTCGCCTGCTGAACGCAAAGGGAGAGAGCGCAGCGGAAACCGTAACCGGCGAGACGGGCTTCTACCGATTCGAGCGCCTGTATCCGAG
>CAYZRZ010000145.1:0-4582 GCA_964480995.1 uncultured Christensenella sp. | reverse complement strand
GGGTATTCTTCGGCGATTTCTTCCATATAGTTCATGTAGCCCCAGGAGTTGCCGAAGATGATGCTGCAGCCGGCCTCAACCAACTCGCGCAAGGCGTTTTCACATTCGGAGTTTTCTGCCACGTTAAACTTGTAGAGGATCTGCTCGTCCTTGAGGCCCAGGGCTTCCTTCATGCCTTCAATGCCGTTGTAGTGCGCGCCGGAGAACCCGTCGTCCTTGGGGCCGATAAATACTGCGCCGACCTTGATGTCTTGCGCCGCGATAGGCGCGAAGGCAGGCTCCGCCGCCGCTGGCAGGGCAACCATCGCCAGAGCGAGCACCAGGACGAGTGACCACACTTTTTTGAACATACTTCCCTCCAAGATGATTATATTTCTCCATCGGCGTCGCGAAAGAGGATGCCTGCATCCGATATTTCATCGATCACCGCCAAAGACAACAGGGGAATGCCTTGCTCCCGCAGAAGTTTGCCGCCGGGCTGAAAGCCCTTTTCAATCGCGATGCCTACCCCGATCAGCTGTGCCCCCGCCTTCCTGATGATGCTCATCAGTCCGTTGACAGCTTTGCCGTTGGCCAAAAAGTCATCGACGATCAGTACGCGGGAGCCCGCGGGAATATAGCGCAGATCCAGACGGATCAGGGATTCGCATTGGTGCGTGAAGCTGTATACTTTTTCTTCCGCCATGTCCGGGCTTTGGTTGGCGGCGATCCCCTTTTTTGCGAACACCACGGGGATATCTCCCAAAGCATGAGCCGTGGTCATGGCCAGGGCAATCCCGGAGGCTTCGACAGTCAGTACCAGATCAGGCTTATCTTTGGAAAACCGGCGAGCCAGTTCTCCGCCCATGTCAAACAATAATCCGGTTTCCAGACGGTGGTTTAAAAAGCTGTCTACCTTTACGATGCCGTCTGAGATCATTCGACCTTTTTGCCGGATTGCTTGCTTCAATGCTTCCAATTTAACCTCAAACCTCCATAAACACGAACATTTAAAATGAATACACGGTTATTATACACTTTTTACGCCGTTTCGCAAGAGCTGTTATCAGAAAATTTCAAGGATAGGGTCAAGCGCTCAAAAAAGCGGAAGAAACTGTGCTCTTCCGCTGAATATCAGATTGTTTTTCTCAGTGCTTGATAGTCACCTGGAATGTCGTGCGGCACTTGGGGCAGTTGACAGTCATGGTGCCGATCTGCTTTTTCAGCCGCAGCGTGCCGCGGCAGTTGGGACATTCGCGGTAACGGTGTGTTTTATAATATTTCACGCGATTGAAATACAGCAGCGCCTTCTTTTTCACCGTATCGCGCAGCGCCATGTAACGTCTGTTTTCTTCGGCGCGCTTTGCGGTCTGCTTTGAAAAGAAACGGAATATTCCCAGTACAGCAACCGCGGTACCCAAGGTAATAAGAAGCTGGGAACCAAAGACAAGGCCCAGGAGCGCGAAGACGAGGTAAATCACGGGGATCGCTTTGTTGAGGGGATCGATGCCGTAACGGCCCTGCATAAAGGCGGCAAGCTTGTACTTCCATTTGTTCATGTTCTGATCTTCTATCCTTTCTTTATATCAGCAACGGCAGCAGATTCTGGCAAGGCACAACCCTATGCACAGAGGATTGACGCCGAGGCTGGGAATACCGAAGCCGCGCTGCCTTGCAGTATAGCTATTAGTACCCGCCATGATCTGCTGCTTGATGCTTTGATATTCCGCGTTGCCGGGTTCCATGCTGATGGCCTGGTCGATATGCTGCATGGCTGTCACGGTATTGCCGCTGTTGTAGTTGGCAATGGCGCTGAGGAAGTACCATGCGGCGCTTCGGTCCTTGATTTGACTGAGGGCATAAAGCGCTTCCGAATAGCGGGCGGCGTTCATATACTGCCGCACAGGGTCCAGCCCGTCGCCGCGCCGCTGATACTGCGTCTGCTGCTGCGATGTATAGGTCTTGAAAAATTCTTCAAAGGGATTAAACCCGCCGCCGAATCCGCCAGAGCCATAAGGGTTATAACCCTGGTAGGGGGACTGGCCCGATGAGCCGGCGCCGGGCCTTGAGTAATCCGTATGCGCGGCGCGGCCTGATTTGATTTCTTCATAGGCTACATTGATTTCAGCCATTTTGCTCTGCGCGTTTTTATCGCTGGGGTTCAGATCCGGATGATACTTTTTGGCTAACCTGCGGAAAGCGTCAGTCACTTCCTGCTGGGTGGCGCTTCGCGGTACGCCAAGCACCTCGTAAGGATCTCTCATGATTTCGCCGCCTCCCTGCGGTTCCTGGCCGCGTAGCTTGTCCATATGCCGGAATAAAGTATATTCTCCAGCAAGTCCTTGTTGCGCGGCATATTCAAGCGCTCGAAACAGGCCGCGCACTGCGCCATCTGCAGGCGCAGGATTTCCTCATGCTGCGAAGACGGGATGGTGATCAGGGGATTGTAGCGCTTCTTTTTGAGATCATCCTTTAAATCAAGCACCGCGTCCATCATGTAGATAAAGCGTCCCAGCGTAAAGCCCAGATCATACAGTTCACGTGCCTGCGGCATATCTTCGCGCGGTACAAAAATGAGGCCAAGCATTTGACCGAAGGCGGACGCGGGCAAATCCGGGTTGGTCACATCATCCTTTTCCATCAGGGAAAGGGCCCCGAGCGCGTCCTTGATGGCCTTGACCTGGCGCGGATAGGGCTTTTCTGCCTCCCTGGACGCGTTTTCCAGCAGCTTTGCCTGCGAGAGCGACAAGACATTGCGGTCATCCTCCCAGCTGTCCAGCCGTTGGGCATGAGCCAGGATGATGTTTATATCGGCGGCATAGGGCGTATAGGCGCTGATAAATGCCTTGCGCTTTTTCAGCGGATGTACGGCGCAGCGAAAATTTTCAAATACCGGATCTTCATCGGACAGGGAGGAAAGCATCAGGATCAGAAAGCTCATATCATAGGTCAGCGTCGTACGGCTGATCTGTCCATGACGCCTGCCAAGCTCTGTGCATAGTCCGCAGTAAACAGCCTGGTAGAGCTCGCGCTGCTCATCGGTCAGCTTCTCTACATTGGCCACCACATAACCAAACATGGCTTGCCTCCTTTATATAATCCATATAACATTATACAGTATATCATTCAAAAATGCATGTAAATTATCAGTGAACAATAGAAGTAAAGACGGCATTATGCTATAATGCCAGCATAAAGGGGGAGTACAAAGCAATGGAAGCTGGCCCATCGGGTACGATTGTAGCAATACTGCTGATTTTGATCCTTTACTATGCCCTTCTTACCGCGGTGGAAACTGCCGCCAGGACCTTGAATAAAAATAAGCTGCGCAGGCAGACCGATATGGAGGAGGGAAAACCGGATCGGCTGATCGTGCTTGCAAAGAAGCTGACGAATACGCCTTCAGGCTTGAGGGCTTGTCTTGCGTTTACGGGCTTTTTGGCCGCCGGGCTCAGTGTATGGGGGCTGGCATTGCCGCTGGCTGATGCGCTGGGTGAGGCGGGGTGGCTGGGCTTTTTGGGTGATTCGGGGCGTGCCTGGCTATCGGTTCTGCTGGTCATGGCGATCTATACTTTTGTGCTGCTTGCTTTGGCCACCCTGCTGCCCCGCAAGCTTGCCCAGCGTGATCCCGAAAAGAGCATCCGCAGGCTAAGCAGCATGGCTTCTGCCGCCAACAGCGTTTTTTTGCCGCTGGCGAGGCTCTGCAACGCCGTTTACCGCGCGCTGGTGCGGCTGGCGGGGATCGATCCTGACGAAGACAGCGATCAGCTGACAGAGGATGAAATCCGGCAGCTCGTCGATGTGGGCGAGGAAAAAGGCGCGATCGAGGAGACTGAGCGCGAGATGATCGAGAATGTGTTTGAGTTCAACAACCTCACCGCCGCCGACTCCATGACGCACCGCACGGATGTTTACGCCATCTGGGTGGATGAGGATTGGGATGAGATCACCAGAATGATTGAGGAAACAGGCCTCTCCCGCTTTCCGGTGTATGAGGATGATCTGGATCATATCATCGGCACTATTTCCACGCGTGACTTTTTGTTAAACCGCCAGAGGCCGCAGCCGAGGCCGCTTCGGGAGATCATCCGCAAGGCGCGCTTTGTACCGGAATCTGTGCGGACCGACGCCTTGTTTCGTGATATGCAGCACAATAAGTACCACATGGCCGTCGTGGTGGACGAATACGGCGGTACCAGCGGCCTGATCACGATGGAAGATCTCATCGAAGAGATCGTGGGCAATATTTACGACGAATATGATCCCCAGGTTCAGCAGGATATCGTGGACCTGGGCCAAGGCCGCTGGAAAGTATCGGGCGCCGTGGACATTGAAGCCTTTAATGAAACTTCTGATCTTGATTTACCGCTGGATGACGGCTACGATACCATCGGCGGGCTGATACTAAACGAGCTGGGCACCATTCCCGAAGAGGGGAGCCAGCCGGAGATCGACTACCTCGGCCTTCGCTTCAGGGTACTTGGCGTGCAGGATCGCCGGATCGAATGGGTGGAGATCGGCCCGCTTGAACCATCGGGAGACGAATCAGATGTATGATGTATTGATCATAGGCGGGAGCTGCGCCGGGCTGTCGGCGGCGATG
>CAYZRZ010000144.1:0-4618 GCA_964480995.1 uncultured Christensenella sp. | reverse complement strand
CCACCATCACCGTGTTCATGGGCTCGATGCTGGCCCTGCGCGAAAAGATGCTGAAGAAGCGCCTGGCCTACTCCAGCGTCTCCCAGGTCAGCTACGTGCTGTGCGGCCTGTTCCTGCTGGACGTAACGGCTTTTGACGGCGCGATGCTGCAGATCGTCTTCCACGCGCTTACCAAGGACGCCCTGTTCCTGTGCGCCGGCGCCATCATCTTTAAGACCGGCATCACCCGGGTGGAGGAAATGCACGGTCTGGGCAAGCGCATGCCCATTACCATGACGCTGTTCACCATCTGCGCGATCTCACTGGTCGGCATCCCGCCGCTTGGCGGCTTCATCTCCAAGTGGTACATCGCCGAAGGCGCGATCACCTCCGCCTATCCCGTGCCGGTATTCAGCTGGCTGGTGCCCACGGTGCTCCTGATCTCAGCGCTCTTAACGGCGGGTTATCTGCTGCCGCCGAGCATCACCGCCTTCTTCGGCGGCTTTGGCGACGGCGAGGCCGTCTCCGCCCTGCCCAAGGCGGAGCCCAGCCGGGTGATGCTGGTGCCCATCATGATCCTGACCGCGGCGATCATCTACCTGGGCGTCAGCCCCGGTGTCATCATCAACGTATTCAACCGCCTGGCGGAAACCCTGCTGTAAGCGGCGGGACACTATAAAGACATGCGATACGACCTGCTCCTGCCGCTGCTGGCTGCCTTTCCCATGGTTGCGGCGGTGCCTGTATACGCGCTTGGGCGAAGGAAGCCCAAGCGCGGGATTTGGGCGCTGATTGCCGCCTGCGCGGCCGAGTTCATCCTGTGCCTTCTTCTGGTCACCGGCCCCGAGCACCTGCGCTTTGACGAGCCGGGCTTTATCGGCCTGCAGCTTTCCCTTTCCATAGACGGCTTCAGGGCGCTGTACGCCCTGGTCGCCTGCCTGATGTGGCTGATGACCTCACTGTTTTCGCTCCAGTATATGGGGCACGGGCACAAGCAGGCGCGCTACGCCTTCTTCACCCTGCTGACCCTGGGCGCGACGGCTGGGGTTTTTTTATCCGATGACCTGATCACCTGCTTTTTATTCTTTGAGATCCTCGGCTTCACCAGCTACTGCTGGGTGGTTCATGAGGAGAATGACGCCGCTATGCGCGCGGGGCAGACCTATCTGGCCGTCACCATCCTGGGCGGCATGGCCATGCTGATGGGGCTGATGCTCCTGCAGGCACAGCTGCGCACCCTGCGGTTTGAGGAACTGGCCGAGGCCGCGCGCCATGTGCCCCTCTCTTCCCTCTACCTGCCGGGCGCCCTCATATTGGCCGGCTTCGGGGCCAAGGCAGGGATGTTCCCCTTGCATATCTGGCTGCCCAAGGCCCACCCGGTCGCCCCGGCCCCCGCCAGCGCCCTGCTCAGCGGCGTGCTGACCAAGGTGGGCATCTTCGGCATCCTGGTGATCTCCACCCGCCTGTTTTACGCCGATCCCCTCTGGGGCAACCTGCTATTGGGCCTCGGCCTGATCAATATGTTCCTGGGCGCGCTGCTGGCCCTGATGTCCATCGACCTGAAGCGGACCCTGGCCTGCTCCTCGATGAGCCAGATCGGCTTTATCCTGGTGGGTATCGGCATGCAGGGCCTGCTGGGCGAACATAACGCCCTGGCCGCCGAGGGCACGGTGCTGCACATGCTCAACCACAGCCTGATCAAGCTGGTGCTGTTCATGGCGGCGGGTGTGGTTTATCTGAACCTGCATTCGCTCAACCTCAACGATATCCGCGGCTGGGGCCGCAGGCGGTGGGGGCTGAAGATCCTCTTTTTCATCGGCGCGGCCTCCATCAGCGGCATCCCCCTGTTCTCCGGCTACGCCAGCAAAACCCTGCTGCACGAAAGCATCGTTGAGTACATCGCGCTCCTGCAGGAGCACGGCGCCGGCGCCTTCTGGTACCAGGCGGCGGAATGGGTCTTCATCATCTCCGGCGGCCTGACCTTCTGCTATATGCTCAAGCTGTTCATCACCATCTTTGTGGAGAAGCACCCGACCAGGCAAAAGGAATTCGACCGCATGGGCCGCTCCATGACGCCGCTGTCAGCTGCCGCCATCGGCCTGTCCGCCCTGCTCGTCCTGGTGCTGGGCTTGTTCCCGGAGAGGCTGATGATCCCCATCGCGGACAATGCCCTGCGCTTCCTGCACGCGCACGCGCCTGAGCACGCGGTACACTTTTTGACCTGGGTAAATATCTCCGGCGCGCTTAAATCGCTGGTGATCGGCCTGTTCCTCTACCTGACCGTCGTGAGAAAATGGCTGACCGTCCGGGATCGGCGCACCGGCGCGCCCCGATCGCTCAACCGCTGGCCTGTCTGGCTGGATATGGAAACCGGCCTGTACCGGCCCCTGATCAAGGGACTTACAAATCTGGGCTACCTGATCTGCTCGCCGCTGGACGCGGAGCTTGACAAGGATTTGGTACCCGCGCTGTTCAACATCGGCTCTTTCATAGCGCTGATGTTCAATGGGCTGACCGACAGCGTCATCTATGTCACACGCAGGCTTGCCTTCAGGCGACGCGGTGAGCAGTATGTGGATCATCCGGGTCCCAGGCTGACGGCAGCCGCACGCCTGGCCATCGATACGCCGATGGACGCTTATAAGCATGTGAAACGGCAAATGCTCCCGCGCTTTCACAAGTACCGCTATCTGGCGCAGGCCTCGCTGATCAGCTTGAAGGAGTTTTGCGCCCGGCACCTCACCGCCTTTATTTTCACGCTGACCATATTGGCCGTCCTCATCGTCTGGCTGGCCGCTTATCTGCTGAACAAGTGACGATCTCCTGATGAAGGCAGGGCTTCTGCGAGCCCTTCAGCCCCCTGGACCGCGCCCCGGAGCGAAACATGACCATCAAACCAAACGCCATGGCCATCGAGGAGATTAACAGGAGCATGGGCCTTACGGTACGCGTCAGCTATCACACGCTGCCCGGTATGCCCATCGACGCCCTGATGCGCGGCACGGAGATCGAGAATATTTCGGAGGAAGCGAAAACGGTCGAGATCCTTGACGGCCTGCCCCGCGTGATCCCTTGCGGCATGAGCCTGGCGCAGTTTAAGGATGTGGGCAACCTGTTCAAAAGCTGGGCTGAAGTGCGGTGCGCGGCGGACAACGCGCCGCTCTATCTGCTGCGCTCCTCAACGGAGGATTCCAGCAAGGTCAGCGATGTGAGCGGGGCCTTCTTCCTCTACAGCGTGTCGGAAGGAAAGAGCCTGCCCATCATCCACGACCCCGCGCTGGGACAGCGCCAATACCGCGCTTGAAACATACCGCGCCGGGCTTCACGCGGGACTCAGCGGAGAATACGAGACCCTCGGCATGGACGCCCTGCGCCCCCATCTGACGCTCTGGAGAGACCGCGTGAGGGAGGGCATCGATAAGGCCCTGCGGATCGGCGGCGGCATCATGCCCACCTATTTCTGCTACACGGCCACAGCATGGGAAGCGCTGAAGGACGGCGAAGGCAAGGCCCGCCTGTCCGTTTCCGGCATGCCGCTGGTACGCGTCACCTCCTTTGAGCGCGAAACGGCCCCCTTCTTCCTGGAAGGGCCGGGCCGCTACCTGGCGACCATCAGGGATGACGCGGCCGCCAAATCAGCCATCGAAAAGGCGCGCGCAAGCGAGCTGTATGACCCTGTGCTCAACATGTACCTGACCAGCGTGAAGCTGGACCACATGAGCATCGACTACGGCCGCATACGCGCCTTCATCGCCGGCTGGCTGGAGCGGGAGAGTGTCTTCCTCCACATGGCCTACAAGTATTTGCTGGGCATGCTGAAGGCGGATCAGCCGGACAGTTTCTGGCAGGCGGCAAGGACAGGGCTGATCCCCTTTCTGAACCCGGACACCTACGGACGCAGCGTGCTTGAAAACTGCTCCTTCATTGCCTCCTCCCGCAACCCGGACCCTGCTGCGCGCGGGCGAGGCTTTGTCAGCCGACTGAGCGGTTCCACGGTTGAGATGCTCTCTATCTGGCTGGAAACCTTCCTGGGCCACGAGGGCATCAGGGAAGAGGAGGACGGCACGCTTTCGCTGCGCTTCGCTCCCTGCCTGCCGGGTGATCTGTTTAATGAAAACGGCAAGGCTTCTTTCCGTCTGATGAGTACATGCCGCGTTACCTATCACAATCCCTCGCGCAAGGACACCTGGGGCGATAAGGGTGTCAGGCCAGTCAGCCTCAGCTACACGCTGGACGGGCAGACCATCACAGAGCCGGGCGATACGCTGCGCGGCGCGAAGGCCCTGCGCGAAGGGCGTGTCGACAGCATAGAGATCACACTGGGCTGAAAACGGAAAACGGCGTGAACGATCGGAAAAGGTTCGCGAAAAGAACGGAAAATCATTTGTGAACAGGTGGACATATCCCGGGACCGGCTGTACAATGTTGCCGGATAGAGATAAATACCCCCGGAGGAAAAGGGGAAAACGGCAACAAATCTGTATTAAGGATGTCAATTCGCGTTACAAAGACATCCTCCCTGCTTCCGGCGATCCTGTTAGGTTTCAGCCTGCTCTTTAGCGCCGCCGCGGAGGAAGCCCAAACCCCGACAGTCCCCTTCCGCCACATCAGGGAATACCGGTACCTGTACGGCGCGGTA
>CAYZRZ010000143.1:0-4686 GCA_964480995.1 uncultured Christensenella sp. | reverse complement strand
ACGAAGGCCAGCCCTTCCTCCCCCGCGCGGTACAACACATTGGTATCCCGCACCCCGGCCATCAGCCGCAGCAGCGCTTTAACGCCTGCGCGGTCAACGCTGTCCCCCGCGTCCAGGGCTTCGCGCAGCTCGGTCAGGGCAAGGCGCGCGGCCGGGAAGCCGCCTGCCGCCTCGCCGCGCGCGCCAAGGGCGCCGTAGCGCTCCCGCGCCAGGTCGCCGTGGCTGCCTGCGGGCAGATCACCCAGCGCCGGGGCCGCGATCTTTGCCGCCAGTTCGCACAGTGCGTTGGTATCCGCGCTTTCTCCCAGCCTGCCCGCCGCGGCGCACAGTATGCCCAGCGAAAAAATCAGGCCCTTGTGGGTATTGGCCCCGCCGGTTGCCCGCTTCATCGCCTCTTCCGCTTCCAGCCCCAGGGGGCGCAGGCGGGCCAGTACCTCTGCGGGTTCGCAGAGGCTGTCCCGGCCCAGCGCTGCGCAGCGCGAAAAATAGGGGGCCAGGGCCGCGGCGCTGTCGATAAAGCTGTAATAATCCATATCCCCGTGCGCGCCGGGGTTGTCCCTGTCCACCAGGCCGGGCTTGGGTGTCACGCTCACCTCATACAGCAAGCTTTTCAGCGCGGCCTCAGCCACATGCCCGATCCATGCGCCGCTCCTTGACACCTTACGCAGCAGCCTGTCAAAGGCCGCCTCGGTCTCCCCCTGATCATGTACGCGCCCGGCAACGCATAGGGCAGCAGGCCGGGTGCCGCACACAAGACAGGCGCGGGGCGGCATGCCGATATCCCCGCGCGAGAGGGGACGGGCACGTTCATCCATCAGGTCTATATCCAGTAGCTCACCGCCGGGTGCTTCCTCCTCAAATCGCGCGCACAGGCGCTTGGCGGTCAGGGCATCCCCCGCCGCGTAGTGGCGGGCCGGCCCCTCGGCATCAAAGGTGCTCAGCAGAGGCTCAAGCGCAAAGCCCTCGTCATAAAACAGGCGCTCAAGCCCGCCCGACAGTACATCAAAAGCCGCCCGGTATTCAGAAAGCTGCCGCAGCCGGCTGGGGGCGCGCAGCGTAACGCTGATGACCGGACGGTTCAGGCTTCCGACCAGGTGCAGCCTGGTCTGCCAGCGCAGTTCACGCGCCAGGAGCACAGGGCTGTTCATTCACCGCACCTCCCCCTCTCATTTCTTCAAAAAATTGTAGCATGCCGTCCCGGGATTCGCAAGCGCGGCGCATTTACGCCCCCGAGCCATCCGTGATAGAATGATAAGGATATGTATGAAACCGCCTTCGGGCAGAAGGTTTGAGGGATGAAGGCTATGCGCAGGGATTTTCTGGTGATCGATCTTGAGTTTACGCTGTACACAAAGCCGACGGGCAGGCCGAGGGCATTTTTTTCTGAGATCATCGAGATCGGCGCCGTCAGGATCGACAGCGGCACGCGCGAGGTGACGGGCAGCATCCAGGATTTTGTCAAGCCTCAGTTCTTCCCCAAGCAGGCGGCGGAAGCCATGGCATTTTGCATGATCACCGACGATGATATGAAGTCGGCAATCAGCTTTGCCGCCATGTTCGACAAGATCAAGGCGCTGTATGTACCGGAGCAGACGCTGTTTGTCACCTGGGGCGAGGCGGACTACCAGGTGATCAGCGAGGGCTGCCGCTGGCACAAGCTGGATAACCCCATCCTGCCCGGCGACTGCCTGGACCTGGCCGCGGCCTACAAGCTGATGAAAAACGAGCGCAGGACGACAGGCCTCAAACAGGCCGCCCAGGAGCTGGGCGTTGACGCGGACGGCCTGTGGCATACCGCCCACGCTGATGCCCTCAACACCGGCAAAGTCCTGCTGAAGCTGATGGAAAGGGATTGGACGCCAGAGCCCTACTATCCGGTGAATGGCCGGGCTTGACAGCCCGAGGCGCCGGTGATAGTTTCTTTGAAATGATATGACAGGAGATAAAGAACATGATCGAGCGTGAAGCGGCCCTGAGCCTGCTGAAGAAGTACAACAAGGATAGCTTCCACCTGCGCCACGCGCTGACGGTGGAGCATATGATGCGGTGGTACGCGGCCGAGGAAGGATTTGCCGGTGAGCAGGACTTCTGGGGGCTGGTGGGCCTGCTGCACGATGTCGATTTCGGCATGTGGCCGCAAGAGCACTGCCGCAAAGCGCCGGAGCTGCTGCGGGAGATCGAGGCACCCGACAACATGATCCGCGCCATCTGCGCCCACGGGTACGGCATCTTTGAGGGGCTGCCCAAGCCCGAGCACCTGATGGAGAAGGTGCTGTTCGCCGCCGATGAGCTGACCGGCCTGATTTACGCCGCCACCCTGATGCGCCCCTCCAAATCAGCCGGGGATATGGAACTGAAAAGCCTGAAAAAGAAGTTCAAGGACAAGGCCTTCGCCGCCGGCTGCTCGCGGGATATCATCGCTTCCGGCGCTGAACTGCTCGATTGGCCGCTGGATACCCTGCTTGAAAAAACGCTGAAGGCCATGCAGGCCGGCGAGGATGAAATCGAGGCGGAGTACGCGAAGATCATCCTGTGATGCTGACGCAAAACGCGCCTCGTGCGGATATATACCGCGCGGGGCGCGTTTTGCGCTGATTATAAGGTTCTTGTAAAGATATCCGAATGCCGCAGCAGATCCTCGATCCTGTCATAGCCCAGCCTGTGCAGCAGCTCGATCACATAGGGATTTTCCGCCGGGGTCTCGTAGGGGGATTGCTCGCCGTAAGCGTTGACGGCCCTGACGCCCTCGTCCGGCGGGACCACGCTGCGCGGGCCGCCGACACAGCCGCCCTTGCAGCCCATGCCCTCATAGAAGTTGCCCTTCACTTCACCCGACAGGATGTCGTTGATCATCGCCTTGCAGGCCGGCACGCCGTCGGCCTTGACGGTCTTCACCCTGATTTTTCGCGCGGGGTTCAGCCGGGCCACCGTGGCTGACACCGCCTTACTGACGCCGCCGGCCCTGGCATAGATGCGGCCGGCCCTGGAGGCGTGCTCCTTGTCGTCCTCCTCCTGCGCGGCGGGGTCGATGCCCAGCAGGCGGAAGATGCTGGCGACCTCCTGAAAGGTCAGTATATAATCCACATCGCCCGCCAGGTCCTTCTCCCTGGCCTCGGCCTTCTTGGCCAGGCAGGGGCCGATGAACACGGTGAGCGCGCCCGGGTACAGCTTCTTGATCGTGCGCGCGCAGGCCACCATCGGAGAAACGGAGCCCGGTACGCGCGGCACCAGCTGGCTGTAGATCTTCCTGATCATGCCGATCCACATCGGGCAGCAGCAGCTGGTCAGCTGATAATCGCCTTCCTGCCGGATATTCTCGTCAAATTCAAGCGCCTCCTTGAGCGTCAGGATATCGGCAAACAGCGCCACCTCGATCATGCCGTCAAAGCCGGCGGCCTTCAGCGCGCCGCGCAAGCGGCCGGGGGTGACAGAGGGCCCGAACTGGCCCAGAAAGGCCGGCGCGACCAGCGCGTAGGTCAGGTTCTCCCGGCTGGAGCGGACGGCCTTAAGCGCCGGGTACACATCCGTATTGGGGGCCAGGTTCTCCCTCTGGCAGCCCGCGATGCAGTCGCTGCACCCCACGCAAAGCTCCGGGTCGATCTCGATGCCGCCCGCCGAAGCCTTCCTGATGGCCCCGAAGGGACATCTGACGACGCAGCTTTCCTGCTCATCCGGGCCGCAGAGGCACTCACCCGTGCGGATCACCAGGGGGTGCTTGTCAGGGTGCAGCAGGCAGTCGAGATGGCCGGGATCATACCCTTCCCCCGCCGTCACGCTGTCAAAATCATCCTTCAGCGCCTGCCTGATGGCGAAATCATACAGCTCCCAAAAAGTCTTCATACGCATATCCCCCGCTGCCATGCATGCAGTTTGCTTCAGTATAGCACAGGGGGGATTGCTTAGAGATGGCTAACTGATGTTTGGTTGTGAAATATTTAAAGTTGTTATGACAAGTGCGCTCCTGATGCCTGACAGCCATTCCAGAACGATCGCGGTGAACTCATCCGGGTGCGTCTCCATCGGACAGTGCGACGCGCCCTGGTTGACGCGGGCTGTGATGTCCGGGCAGATGGCGCTGAGCTGATCCAGATTTTCCGGAGGAACCCAGGTATCCAGGCTTCCCCGGATCGCGATGACAGGCACCGGCAGCCCCTTCAGCCCGGCCGGGTCCTCGTTTTTTGATGTCCTGACAAAATTGAGCAGCGACCTGGCCGTCCCCGGGAGGCGAAGCGGAGCCAGGTAGCCCTCCACTTCCTCCGGGCTTGGCACCCTGCCATAGGCAGATTCGAGCAAGGAGCTGATGCGGCTTTCGCTGATCAGGAAGCGCTCCAGGGCAAGTGTCATCCATCTGCCCAGCGGCGGGATGGCTAATAATCCGGCGCGGTTGGGCGTCTCAAACAGCGCGGCATCTACAAGGATGAGGGATCGCGCGCGGGACGGATCCCGCATGGCCATGGCCGCGGCAGTCCCCCCGCCCATGCTGTGCCCGGCCAGGTGCCAGGGCTGCGCCGCGATGTCACCCGGCAGGCTTTGATCGATCAAGGAAAGCAGCCCCCATAGATCGGCGGCGCGCCCAGCCTGGCTGTGGTCATATGAAGGGTCTCTGTCGCTGTACCCAAAGCCCGGCAGATCGGCGGAAACAACAAAATAGCCGCCCTCGGTTAGGTTGAGCCGCTGCAAAACATC
>CAYZRZ010000142.1:0-4709 GCA_964480995.1 uncultured Christensenella sp. | reverse complement strand
GAGACAGAATAACCCTCTGCTTAGGATGCGTTAACGTTTTACATCAGTATAAAAAGACACGATTGGGATCGTTGCGATCTCTCCCGTGTCTTTTATATACCTATGTCTTGGTTGTTCAACCCGTTATTTCGCATTCCGCATTCAGCATTTGCCGCCCAAGCGGCACCGCATTCCGCATTCGGAATTTCTCATTCGCCGCCTTGGCGGCCTCACGCCACATATCCCGCCCCGGCCTGCAGGGCCTTGATGTTCAGTTCCACCAGATGCGCCTTTGGGCCTGTGAAGATATGGGCCAGCATCTTTTCCAGCGTCTCGATGCGCAGGGCGCCGGTGGCGCGGATGTAAGCGCCCAGCATGATCATGTTGGCCACCTTGATGTTGCCCAGTCGCGCGGCTTCCTCCATGGAGGGGATGTAGAAGGCGCGCAGGTCGGCGCGGCTGATCTTTTCAAGCGCCTGGGATGAGTTGACCAGCACCAAGGCGCCGGGCCGGCAGCGCGGCTCAAAGCGCTTGAGCGAGGGGCCGTTCATGGCGATCAGCTCGGTTGGGCGGTTGACCACGGGGGAGCCGACGGGCAGATCGGACAGCACGACGGAGCAGTTGGCGGTGCCGCCGCGCATCTCGGGGCCGTAGGAGGGCACCCAGGATACCTCCAGCCCCTCCTCCATGCCGGCCTCCACCAGCGTTTTGCCCATGGACATCACGCCCTGGCCGCCGAAACCGGCGATGATGATCTCTCGTGTCATGCCTTGTTCTCCTCCCGGTCCTTGATCAGGCCCAGCGGGTAGTACTCGCTCATGGGGCCTTTGACCCACTTGCCGGCGTCAACGGGGGACATGCCCCAGTTGGTCGGGCAGGTGGACAGCACTTCGATGAAGGTGAAGCCAATGCCCTGCATCTGCAATGTGAGGGCCTTTTTGATGGCTTTCTTGGCGCGGTTGAGGCTGGGCATATCCGCTACGCAGACGCGCTCGGCATAGGCCATGCCGTCCATGGTGGAGAGCAGCTCGGCCATGCGCACCGGCAAGCCGTGCTCGGCCCTGACACGGCCGTGGGTAGAGGTGGTGCTTGTCTGGCCCACCAGGGTGGTGGGGGCCATCTGCCCGCCGGTCATACCGTAGGTGGCGTTGTTGACAAAGATGGTGGTGAACTTCTCCCCGCGCATGGCCGCGTGTATGATCTCGGCGGCGCCGATGGAGGCCAGGTCGCCGTCACCCTGGTAGGTGAACACGGGGGTGTCCGGGCGCAGGCGCTTGATGGCGGTGGCGACCGCGGGGGCGCGGCCGTGGGCGGCCTGCACAAAATCGCAGTTGATATAGTCGCCCGCCAGCACGGAGCAGCCAACGGCGCAGATACCCACGGCGGTCTTCAAGAGGTCCATCTCCACCAGGGTTTCGGCGATCAGCTTGTGGATGATGCCGTGGTGGCAGCCGGGGCAGTAGTGGGTCGGCACATCCTGCAGGCCGGCGCTCTGCCGGTAGACGATCTGGGTTTTGAGGGCGGGGTCCTTTATCTCGCTCATGCTGTTACCTCCTGCTTGAGGGCTTCGCGCGCGGCCTGCGCGACATGCTCGGGTTCCGGGATCATGCCGCCGGTGCGGCCGTAGAAATGCACGGGCTTTTCAAATCGGACGGCCAGGCGTACATCCTCCACCATCTGCCCGGCGGACATTTCAACCGCCATCACCAGCTTCACGCTCCCCTGGCGGGCCAGGCGCAACAGCGCATCAGACGGCCAGGGCCACAAGGTGATCGGGCGGAAGAGGCCGACCTTCAGGCCTTCCCCGCGCAGATCGCGCGCGGCGGAGAGGGCGATGCGGGCGGTGGTGCCGTAGGCGACCAGGATGATGTCCGCGTCCTCGCAGTCGATGGCCTCAAAGCGCGGCTCTTTTTCGGTGATCAGCTTGTATTTCTCCTGCAGGCGCAGGTTGAAGCGCTCGTTATCGCCCGAATCAAGGCGAAGGGAGGTGACGAAGCGCGGCTTGCCCCCGTCGCCGCTGCCTGCTGCCCAGGCGGTATCGGCCGCGGGCTTCTTCTCGCGCTCTTTCCACTCGATGGGCTCCATCATCTGGCCGATCATGCCGTCGGCCAGTATCATCACGGGGCCGCGGTATTTGTCCGCCAGGTCAAAGGCATCTTGCACCAGATCAACGGATTCCTGCAGGCTGGCGGGCGCCAGGACGATCATATGCCCGTCGCCGTGGCCGGCGCTGCGCGTGGCCTGAAAATAATCGGCCTGGCCGGGCTGTATGGTGCCCAGACCGGGGCCGCCGCGCATCATGTTGACGATGACGCCGGGCAGCTCCGCGCCTACCATGTAGCTGAGCCCCTCCTGCTTGAGGCTGATGCCGGGGGAGGAGGAGGAGGTCATGGCCCGCTCGCCGATGGAAGCCGCGCCGTAGACCATGTTGATGGCGGCCACTTCGCTTTCCGCCTGCACGAACACGCCGCCCGATTCGGGCATCCGGCGGCTCATGTATTCGGGGATCTCGTTCTGGGGCGTGATGGGGTAGCCGAAATAGGCCCGGCAGCCCGCGCGGATGGCGGCCTCCGCGATGGCCTCATTGCCCTTCCACAGTTCTTTTTTCATATCAGCCTTCCTCCCTAACGCGCTGTACCGTGATCACCGAGTCGGGGCAGATGCGCGCGCAATTGCCGCAGGCGATGCACGCGGCCTGATCGATGATGCAGGAAGGGTGGTAGCCCTTGATGTTGGTGATGCTCTCGTCGAGCCTGAGGATCTGCTTGGGGCAGACGGATACGCACAGCCCGCAGCCCTTGCAGCGGTCGAGGTTGAATGTGACGATTCCTTTCATGCCGGTCTCCTTTTAATATATATATGATCTGTTCGCTTATATGTTTGGCAGTGCCGGGTAGGGCTTCGCGCCTTCTTCTCCGGAGAGGTAGCGCCGCCCGCCCTCATACAGGGCAGCCAGCTCGTCTTCGCCCGGGAAGACGCTGACGGGCGCGATCCAGGCCACCTGACGCGTGATGATCCCCGTGAGCCGCTCGCTGAAGCTGACCCCGCCGGTGAGCAGCACGCGCTCCACGCGGCCGCGCAGAACGGCAGCCATCGCGCCGATAGCCTTTGAGACATTATAGCACATGGAGTCCAATATCAGACTTACCCGCGGGTCTTGTTCATATTTTGCCAGCAGGCTCTGTACGTCGTTGGTGCCGAAATAGGACTGCAGGCCGCCGTTTCGGTACAGGGCTTCGTAGGTGCGCTTTGTATCGCCGCCCAGGCGCTCGCACAGGCGCAGCACGTTCAGGCTGCTGAGGTTGCCCGCCCGCTCCGGGGAGAAGGGGCCTTCGCCCTCCACAGCGTTGTTGACATCGATGGCGCGCATGTTTTCAAAAGCGCCGACGCTGAAGCCGCCGCCCAGGTGGGCGACGATAAAATTATGCCGGTATGGGTCAAGCCCCTCATCCCCGCAATACAGGCGGATAACGCGCTTGGCGTTGAGGGCGTGGAAGGCGCAGGAGCGGGAGATGCCCGCAAAGCCCGAAACCCGGGCCGGGGGGGTGAGCTCATCGGTGACGGGCGCGTCCACAAATACAGCCGGTATGCCGTGCTCTTCCTGCCACCGGGCAGCGATCAAAAGGCCCAGGTTAGCCGCGTGCGTGCCGAAGCGGCAGCTCGCGGCGTCCTCCGCCACCTGCTCATCCACGCGGTAGATGCCGCCCTCCACGGGCCGGATCAGCCCGCCGCGCGCGGCGATCAGGGAAAAGGAAGGGAGGGGATGATGGAGGCCCTCCAGCCACTCCTCCATCAAGCGCTTGCGGTATTCCTCCTGCGCCATGATGCCCCCCGGGGGAGAAAGATCCTCCCTGCTGTGGCGCAGGGTGGCGGTCAGGGGGGCATTGTCATCTTCAAAAACGCCCAGTTTGGTGGAGGTGGAGCCTAAATTAATGGTCAGTATCTTCATGAGCGATCCTCAAATGCATGATTGTATCCGCCTCGCGGCGCCTGATCGGTGCTTTCATTTTATTCGTACATAGCATAGCTGATGTGGGCGGAAAATGCAATAAAAAAACATTTTCGCGCAAAGCCTTGTAAACTGCCCCATACATCGGATACAATATGACCATAATCAACATATTGGAGGAAAGTATGGGCGATTTTAAGGTCTTCGATTACATGGAGAAACATCGATATGAGCAGGTGGTGCATTTTTACGAACCCACAACGGGCCTCAAAGGCATCACGGTCATCCATAATACGCTGCTGGGGCCGGCCCTGGGCGGCACCCGTTTGTGGAACTACGCCAATGAAGAAGACGCGCTGATCGACTGCCTGCGCCTGGCGCGGGGCATGAGCTACAAGGCCGCGGCTTCGGGCCTCAACCTGGGCGGCGGCAAAACGGTGCTGATCGGCGACGCGGCCAAGGTGAAGAGCGAAGCCTATTTCAGGGCGCTGGGCCGCTTCGTCCAAAGCCTCAACGGCCGCTATATCACGGCGGAGGATGTCAATACCTCCACCCGGGATATGAGCTATGTGGCGATGGAGACGGACCATGTCGTCGGCCTGGAAGGCAAGAGCGGCAACCCCTCGCCCGTGACCGCGCTGGGCGTGTTCCATGGCATCAAGGCCGGCCTGATGCATAAGTTCGGCAACGCCGATATCGAAAACTACAGCTACGCCGTGCAGGGTGCCGGGCAGACCGGCTACTACCTGATCGGCTACCTGCTGGAAGCGGGCGCCAAGCG
>CAYZRZ010000141.1:0-4933 GCA_964480995.1 uncultured Christensenella sp. | reverse complement strand
GTGGAAATTGCCCTGGGAGCGGAGCTGGGCGCGCGTACATTGGGCCTCGCCACCGACGAGGAGAAGGGGTATGGCATTAATCCGAACAAACGCGAAAAACTGATCCGCGCCGGGGCCGAGGCGATCGCCGGCGATTTCGCCGGGCTTCCCGGCCTGATCGGATGGATGAATCTGGGAGGGCAAGGCTTTGGATTATAAGCAGTTAAGCCTGGAGGGCGTACGCATGCAGTCAGCCCGCGGGCGGGTCAATCTGGTGCGGATCGATACGCTGATGAATCCCGGGGAACCTGTCACGCCTTGGGATGCCGAGGGCTTTGATGAACTGACGGAGCGCATTCTGCGGGCGCGGCGCAATGGCCGCCCCGTTATCTGCTCGATTGGCGCGCATGTGATCAAGTGCGGGCTCTCCCGCTATCTGATCGCGCTGATGCGAGCCGGGATCATCACGCATCTGGCAGGCAACGGCGCCTGCTCTATCCATGATTTTGAGCTCGCCTGGTTAGGCGGTACCTCTGAAGACGTGCCTAGCGCCATTGAGGACGGCAGCTTTGGCATGTGGGAAGAAACAGGCCGCTGGATGAACGAGGCGATCAGCCTCGGCGCCGCGACGGGCCGGGGGTATGGAGAGGCGCTTGCCTCCGCCATCGAGGAACAGCCGGAACGCTATCCATACCGGGATGATTGCGTATTGTATCAAGCCCGGCGGTCAAATGTTCCCGCGACATACCACATCGCCCTGGGTACAGACATCATCCACCAGCACAGCATGTGCGACTTTGCGGCCATCGGCCGCTGCAGCCAGACAGATTTCCTCCGGTTTTGCTATTCGGTATCACAAATGGACGGCGGCGTTTTTCTAAACTTCGGCTCCGCGGTGATCGGGCCGGAGGTGTTTTTGAAGGCGCTGTCGATCGCCCGCAACCTTGGCTTCCCTACCTTTGACATCACGACCGCGAACTTCGATCTGAAGCCTTTGGGCGATTTCCGCGCCAAAGTAAATGACGATAACCCCGACTACTATTACCGCCCGCGCAAGAATATCGTCAATCGGCCTGTCAGCCGGGGCGGCAAGGGCTGGCATTTCACCGGCGATCACCGTCTGACGCTGCCCGCCCTGTACCTGCGGCTGCGCGAAAAGGGATGGGATCTGCCATGACGCTGAATGAACTGTTTGACCGCATCAGCCATCTGCGCGCCGCGGTCATCGGCGACCATTGCCTGGATGTCTATTGGCATGCGGACATGCGCTTGAGTGAACTGTCCAGGGAGACCCCTCACTATCCCCTTCCTGTGGTGAAAGAGCGGATGTATCCCGGGGCCGCGGCCAATCAAGCCGCATGCCTGGCCGCGCTTGAGCCGGGCGGGGTTCTGTCTTTGGGTACCCTGGGCCATGATTGGCGCGGGAATGTGCTGTCTCATCAGCTGGAGCAACTGGGGATAAATACCCGAGGCCTGATCACCCATTCGGAAACAGTAACCAATGCCTATATCAAGCCGCTGCGGTCAGGCAATTCCGAAGTGGTTTATGAGGACCCGCGCATAGACTTTGAAAACCGCGCGCCCTTGCCGCCGGCAGCAGAGGCTGAGCTGACAGCCGCGCTGGAAGCGGCTTCCCCCGGACTCGACCTGCTGCTTGTGTGCGACCAATTGGCTTACGGCTGCATCACGCCAAGCATTAGGGAGCACATCTGCCGTCTCGGGCGTGAAGGCTTGACTGTGATGGTAGACAGCCGCAGCCGAATCAGCGCCTTCCGGCATGTAATCCTCAAGCCCAACGAGGCGGAGGCTCTGCGGGCTACAGGCGAACGGGAGGTCCTGCGGGCCGCGCGCCAGCTGGCCCGCCTGTCTGGGCAGCCCGCGCTGGTGACGCTGGGTGAACAAGGATGTATAGTTTCCGACGGCGAGGCGGAGACGGCATTCAGTGCCTTGTCCGTTCCTCCGCCTGTTGATCCTGTGGGGGCCGGCGACGCGTTTGCGGCGGCCTTTGGCCTTGCCTGTGCCGCCGGGGCTGATATGGCCCTTGCCGTACGCTTTGCCTCGTCCGCGGCGGCAATCACCGTTAAAAAGATCGGCTGCACCGGCAGCGCTTCGCGCGAGGAGATCATGGAGATATGGGAAACGAGTATTGGGGCATAGATATCGGCGGGACCAAAACCGCCTTTGTCATAGGAGATGTGCAGGGCCGTGTCCTGTCCAGGCAGGAAGTACCCACAAAGCAGTATTCGGGCTGGCAGGATCTGATGGAAGCATTGGTTCCTAAACAGGGAAATCCTCTCGCCGTGGGCGTCAGCTGCGGAAGCCCGCTGGACAGCAAGCTTGGCATGATTTTATCGCCGCCTAATCTGCCGGGATGGGATGAGGTACCGATTACCGGCTGGCTCAGCGACCGCCTTGGCGTTCCCGCCTACCTGGAGAACGACGCCAATGCCTGCGCCCTCGCCGAGTGGCGCTGCGGCGCCGGGCAAGGCACACACAGCATGATCTACCTCACCTTCGGCACCGGCTTTGGCGCGGGCCTTATCCTGGACAGCAGGCTTTACCGCGGTCAGCACGGCATGTCAGGGGAGATCGGCCATGTGCGCTATGCCCGCGGCGGGCCGGTAGGCTATGGCAAGGCGGGGTCCTACGAAGGCTTCTGCTCCGGCGGAGGCATAGCGCAGATGGCGGGTGTAAGCGCCCGCGAAACCACCGCTCGCGCTGACGCGGGAGACGGGGCAGCCATTGCAGTGCTGCGCCGCAGCGCCAGGGCGCTGGGCAGTGCCTGCGCGCTGCTGATTGACCTGTTTAACCCTCAGCGCATCGTGATCGGCAGCGTGTTTGCAAGGGCGGAGCGATGGTTCCGCCCTGAAATGGAACGGATCATCTCCCGTGAGGCGCTGCCGGGTTCGGTTGCGGGATGCGATGTTGTGGCAGCGCGGCTGGGGGACGCCGTAGGTGATATCGCGGCGCTTTCTGTTGGTATCGACGGTCTGGAAGGAGAACGGCGTCATGCATAAGGCAGTGGAACGGGCGGCGGATTTATTGATAGCGTGTTTTCAAAAGGGGGGCTCGCTGCTGCTGTGCGGCAACGGAGGCAGCGCGGCGGATTGCGCGCACATCGCGGGAGAGCTCTGCAAAGGTTTTCTGCTCCCCCGCAGGCCGGAGCAGGCATTCACGGAAGCTGTGGGAGAACCCTGGGCCGCCAGGCTTCAGCAAGGGCTGCGCGCCATCGATCTGACGGCAAACACCGCCTTGATAACGGCCATCATCAATGATATCGGCGGAGAAGATATTTTTGCCCAGCAGGTGATGGCCTTTGGAAGGCCCGGAGACATACTGCTGGGAATATCCACCTCCGGCAATGCCGAAAACGTCCGCCGCGCGATGCTGGCAGCCCGTGCCCGAGGGCTCGCAACCATCGCCATGACAGGTGCCGGCGGCGGCAGGCTGGCGCAGGTATGCGACCTGCTGGTGGAAAGCGCGCAGCGCGAAACCAGATCCGTACAGGAGGAGCAGATCGGGCAGTACCACAGCCTGTGCATGCTGATTGAAGAGGCTTTATTCAAGTGATATGCAAAGTTCTACCTGAGCAGGATATCAGTTGAGCAGGCTATTTCAGTGCCATCTCGCGCCCGCGCGCCTCAGCGGTATCGTATGCAGTTAAATCTCTATGTACTGTTTCTCAGCGCCCCTGTACCCGTGCGCTTTTCTTTCCATTGAGGCAGGCCTGACGCTTATCAAGCGTGATGGCGCTTAGCAGGTGAATACTCCATCCTCGCTGCCGTGAAGCGATCTGTCATGCGCGGAATAATATTGAAACGCAAGCGCCTCGTCTTCATCAAGCGGCTTGCTGATCAGATAGCCCTGAATGTTGTCGCAGCCGCAAGAGAGCAAGTGATTCAGCTGTCTCCCGCTTTCAACCCCTTCAGCTACAACGCGGTGCCCCAGCTTTCGGGCCATTGAGATCATATCCGGAATGATAGTTTCTTTGAGATGGAGGTATTCAAGCTTGTCGATGAATATCTTATCGATCTTCATGCTTTCAATACTCAATTCGTTTTCGCGCTCAAAAGATGAATAGCCGGTCCCGAAATCATCAATCATGATCTTGATGCCTGAAGCTTTGAGCAGTTCCGTTTCCCTTTTGATCGCGTCCCATTCCTGAGAGAAAACGGATTCTGTCAACTCAACCAAAAGACTTGCAGGATCAATCCCATACCGGCTGATCAGGGAGATCAGATTCCGGGCGAAATCTCCGCTGAGCAGCTGAATGATGGAAATATTGATGGAGACCGCCAGGGAATCCTGCCGGCGCTCCTTGAGTTTCTTTAGAAAGCACAGCACCTTGTGAAGAATGATCTCCCCCAGGGGAACGATCATATTCTCTTTTTCCGCTATACCGATAAAGTCGCCAGGCGGTATCTTCCCATATGCATCAATGTTCAGCCTCGCCAGGGCCTCAAAAGCGTATACCCTGCCCGAAGAGGCATTCCATATGGGCTGATACTGCATGGACAAGCTGTCTTCATCCTCACCCGATATGATGCGAGACAATGCCCGGCTGATACAGTTTTTCCGGTTTACCTGCGTCTCGATACCCGGCCCCCAGAAAAGCACGCGCTTGTCTTTCACGCCGGTTCTCAGCGCCATTTCGCTCGTGATCAGCAGCTTCTTCATTATCTCGTCAATATCGCTCGGATCCACTGTGTCTGAACATAAAACGCCTATACCGTACCTGATACCGTAGGCACTCAGGATTGCATCCAAGGCTGCGGTGATTCTCAAAGAAAAGCTGTACAGATCCTGCCGGCCCGCGTCTCCTTTGAGAAAGAATGTAAACCGGTTTTCATAGCTCTGATACAGCTCGCATCCTCGGCTGGCGCAGCAAGCGCTGAGCGCGTCGGCTGCCCTCTTGATCATCTGCTGATTGAAATGGAAACCATACCGCAGGCTC
>CAYZRZ010000140.1:0-4948 GCA_964480995.1 uncultured Christensenella sp. | reverse complement strand
AACTTATCCACCTCTGTCATTTTTCCGCCGACATCCACCGTCACTTTGGCAAATACCCAGCCCGCCACGTTCCCGGGATCCACGCCGGCCGCGATGAAAGGTGCCGGATCCAGCACAAAGACAATGTCCTTGTCGTTGCTCGCGATGTCCTTGGCCCATTCAAACAGGTTGCCGCCGCCAAGGCTGAGGTTATAGTGATCAAGCGCCGCGTGATATCCGATCACGCTCCTGTATTGACCAACAATGTGCTCATACGATGCCAGAGGAGTCGCGTCTCCCTGATAAGTCAGACTGTTTTGACCGAGCTTGCTTCCCGTCATCAGCTTGCCGTCATAGACCGTAAAGCTTTCAGGCAATTTGCCCGCGTCAAGGCCCGCGTCGATGAACGGCTGCGCGTCCAGCTCCAGCATAACATCGTGCAGGGGGCTCTTGCTGTAATCCCTGCTCCATATAAAGCGGGCACTGCCGTCGGGCGCTGAAAGCGACCAGCCGCCGTTCATATCATCCGAAGCTACCTGATCCGCCGCGGCGGAGAGAACCTTTCCAAAGGAAGTGACGGACTCTTTCCCCACCACGTCCAGATCCTTGCGCAGCAGCGCGACCGCGCCTGCAGCGACGATGATCACAGCCAAGCCCAGGAACACCCATTTTCTCATTGATTTCTTCATACATGTAACCCTTTCTTGTTCAATAGCGTTACCTTGAAACGTTTTAAACGCAGCGCGTTGGTCAGCACGGACACCGAGCTCAGGCTCATGGCCGCGGCGGCGAGGATGGGGTTGAGCAGCGGACCGCCCAGAAGATAGAGCACGCCGGCGGCAACAGGGATCCCCAGGACATTGTAACCGAAGGCCCAGAAGAGGTTCTGCTTGATATTGCGGATGGTCTTTTTGCTCAGCTCAATGGCGGCAGGCACATCCATCAGATCGCTGCGCATCAGCACGATATCCGCCGATTCCATCGCGACATCCGTCCCCGAGCCGATGGCGATGCCGATGTCGGCCTGCGCGAGCGCGGGCGCGTCGTTGATGCCATCACCCACCATTGCTGCCTTTTTTCCTTCAGCCTGCAGCTTCTTGACCTCGCCCGATTTATCCTGCGGCAGCACTTCAGAAAGCACCCTGTCGATGCCCACCTGCCGCGCGATCGCCTCAGCGGTCCGCCTGTTATCGCCGGTGATCATGACCACCTCGATCCCCATCCTGCGCAATTGTTCAATGGCAGCCTTGCTGCTCTCCTTGACCACGTCAGCCACCGCGATGATGCCGGCCAGCTTGCCGTCAAGGGCGACATACATGGGCGTCTTGCCATCGGAGGCGAGGGTATCGGAGGCCTGCTCCAGCTCAGCCATCGCGATATGCCGTTCGTCCATGAGCTTGCGGTTGCCTGCCAGAACAGCTTTGCCGCCTATTCTCGCCTCAATGCCCCGGCCGGTCAAGGCGCTGAAGCCTTCGGCATCCGGCAAGCCGATGCCCTTGTCCCGCGCGAAGCCTACGATAGCCTGACCCAGGGGATGCTCGGATGTCTTTTCCGCCGCCGCGACGATTTGCAGCAGGCTGTCCGCATCGATGCCCTGCGCGGTCAGCACATCGGTCACGGTCGGTTTCCCCTGCGTGATGGTGCCGGTTTTATCCAGCATGATGGCATTGATGGTGTGCGCGGTTTCAAGCGCCTCGCCGCCTTTGATGAGGATGCCGTTCTCGGCGCCTTTGCCGGTCCCCACCATGATGGCGGTCGGCGTTGCCAGCCCCAGCGCGCAGGGGCAAGCGATGACGAGCACCGATATGAAGATGGACAGCGCGAACTCCACATCCCTCGTGCCCGCGTACCAGGCGATGCCGGCAATCAGGGCGATGGCGCAGACGATCGGGACAAAGTAACCCGACACGATATCCGCCATCTTCGCGATCGGCGCTTTGGAGCCCTGCGCGTCTTCCACCAGCTGGATGATCCTGGCCAGGGCTGTATCGCTGCCCACCCTGTCCGCGCGGAAACGGATGGCGCCGTTTGAGTTGAGCGAGGCGGCGTACACCGCGTCCCCGGCCTTCTTGTCTACCGGCATGCTTTCTCCCGTCAGCATGGATTCATCAATCGCCGTATGCCCCTCCAGCACAGTGCCGTCCACCGGGATCTTGGCGCCCGGCCGGACGGCGATGATATCGCCGATCTCCACCTCATCAATGGGAATTTCCTTTTCCTCGCCATCCTGGATTATGATCGCCGTCTTGGGTGCCAGGCCCATCAGCTTTTTAATGGCTTCGCTTGTGCGGCCCTTTGACACCGCCTCCAGGGACTTGCCCAGCAGGATCAGCGTGATGATGACCCCTGCCGTCTCATAGTAAAGGGCGTCGACCGCCGCGAAATTGCCTTGTATGATCTGCAGGGTGCTGTAGAGGCTGTAGAGGATGGCCACGGAGGTCCCGATCGCGATCAGAGAATCCATATTGGGGCTGCGCTGAAGCAGTGCCTTGAAGCCCACGGTATAGAACCGGTACCCCACCGCGACAACCGGGATAACCAGCAGCAGTTCTGCCAGCGCGTAGATCAGCGGATAATTCATAGGGTCAAGCCCTCTTGGGAAAGGCAGCCGCACAAAGCTGATCATCGGTGCCATGGCGATATACAGAAGCGGCAGGGAAAACAGGGCGGAGACGATGAATTTGGTCCAAAGCGCCGATATTTCCTTTTGCTTTCTCGACCTGTCCTCATCGGCCGCGTCGGTCTTTGCCGCGTCCAGCGCCTGATACCCCGCCTTCATGATCACCTGCTTGATCTGCGAGGCCCGCACGGTCTGCGGGTGGTAGGTCACGCTGGCTTTCTCTGTCGCGAGGTTCACGGATACGCCGGCAACG
Organism: uncultured Christensenella sp.; assembly: GCA_964480995.1. Lineage (GTDB taxonomy): Bacteria > Bacillota > Clostridia > Christensenellales > Aristaeellaceae > UBA1038. Next base: position 2,096 of record CAYZRZ010000140.1, on the reverse strand, counting down.
CCGTCCAGCTTGCCGATGGCCTTCTCGATGCGCTGGGCGCAGGCCGCGCAGGTCATGCCGCCGATGGGGATGGTGATGCTGGTGGTATCCGTCTTCTCAACAACCTCATAGCCGATTTTGATCACCGCCTCCTTGATGGCGGAAAGCTTCAGCGTGTTCTCATCATATGCCACAAACAGCTTCTCGCTTGCCAGGTTGACCGAGGCCTGCCCGATTCCAGGCAGCTTGCTGAGGGTTTTCTCTATTCTCCCGGCACACGCCGCGCAGGTCATGCCCCTGATGCTCAACACTTGATTATCCATGCAAATATCCCTTCTTTTTTGATTGTCTTGCGGGCTTCGTCAGCCGATACCGCCCGCGCCATGTTTATCCCAATAGGTTCATGATTCCGGCCTTCCCCCGCGACCATCCGTCACCGGGCAGCCTCCACAACCGTGATGGTGCTGGTGATCATGCCCATCCAGCAGCTGTAATAGAAAGTTCCCGTCTTGTCAGGCGTAAACTCGATGATGTTCTCCCCATACTCAAACGCGTGCTCCAGCCCGTATTCCGGGATGACCATCACATTGTTGCAGCCATTGATGCTGCCCTTGGGCGCGTCAATGATCCATTTGACAGGCTTGCCTTTGACAACAGTAATGGCGGGGTAAGAGCGGGCGGTCATTGTGCTGTTGACCAGCTGCACCGCCTCGTCAAGGGCCGGGGAAGGCTGGCCTGTCCGGGTGCCTGCGGGCGCTTCCTGAACACTCTCGGCGAGGCTCCCGGTTGAACCAGGCGCCGCCGCGGCCTCAAAGCCGCCGGGAAGGTCAGTGGCCGCGACAGCGTTCACTCCGCGAGAGGCGCTCAGAGAGAATCCTTGCAGGCCGGACAGGACCCAGCCTTGCGAGAACATGGAGATCCCCAGGATCACCACCAGCACCGCGCCCGCGGACAGGACCTTGCTTGTAAACTTCCTGGAGAGCACCGAACTGAGCGCGCCCAGCGCGAACATCAGCGGCACTGTGCCAAGGCTGAAGAACAGCATGGACAGGGCGCCGTCCAGGGGATTGCCTGTGGACAAAGCGTAAATCTGCATCGCCTGCAAAGGGCCGCAGGGCATCAGCCCGTTGAGCAGCCCAACGTACAGCGGGCTTTTATTCGCGCGCTTCTCCTCGCTGATTTTCCCGGAGAAGATTTTCGGCATTCGGGGGACAAACCTGCGCAGCCCCGGGAATAATCCCAGCATATTCACGCCCATGATCACCATGAAGACGCCGGCGATCAGCTGAACAGCGCCCCGCATAGCGCCGGTAAAGCTGATCACGGAACCCAGGGTGCCTACCAGCGCTCCGATGATCGTATAGGAGATGACGCGCCCGAAGTTATACAGAAAGCTCGGCCGCAGCGCCGCATACTTGCCCTGAGCTCCGCCCGCTGTGCGCGGGGGGATGCACTGGGAAAGGTTGATCCCTCCGCACATGGCCAGGCAATGCACAGACGTCAGCAGACCGATGATAAACAGCATGCCATAACCCATGCCTGCCTCAGCCGTAGGGAAGATGCTGAACATATCAGGCAGCCCGAATCGCCGCAGCAGCATGAAAACAGCAAGGATAACAATGATCAATCCGCTTGCCCGGATCCATTTGCCGGCAGGTTTGGCATCCTCCAGCACTTCATAATCCAGCTTGGCTATCAGATCCGCGATTTCCTGGCGCGTGATGATATCAGCATCATATTCAATCCCGGTGGTTCCCCGGCTGTAGCTGACAGACGCGCTGACTATCCCGGCTGTTTTACGCAGCTTTTTCTCGATTCTGTTCTGACAGCTGACGCAGGTCATCCCTCCGATGCGCAGCGTTTCCTTTTTCATTCCCGTCATCATCGCGGCATCAATCCCCCCTACCTCGCATGGACCTGTCTGCTCTTTCGTGAGGATGAACAAACCACCGATCCTGATGCGAAGATTATCAGAAGGATGTATAGAAATTGTGCAGAAACCTATCCCTTGTTGCCCCGCGGAATATCAATTAGATTATGCTCTCGGTTCGCGTTATACGGAAACTCAAGAAGGCGCAGGCGCCTTGCATAAGCCAAAAGGAATCTGTATAATAATA
>CAYZRZ010000139.1:0-4969 GCA_964480995.1 uncultured Christensenella sp. | reverse complement strand
CGTCGAGAACGCGCAAAGAACGCTCAACTTCCACGGTAAAGTCGACGTGGCCGGGTGTGTCGATTATATTGATGGTATGACCCTTCCATTGGGCGGTGGTAGCGGCAGAGGTAATTGTGATGCCGCGCTCCTGCTCCTGAGCCATCCAGTCCATCGTCGCGCTGCCCTCATGGGTCTCCCCCAGACGGTGTACGCGGCCCGTGTAAAACAGGATGCGCTCTGTCGTGGTGGTCTTGCCGGCGTCGATGTGGGCCATGATGCCAATGTTACGGATCATGTTAAGCGGATGCGTTCTTAGCATACGGGATTTTTCTCCTTTTCCCCCTTGCGGAGGAACATCAAAAGTCTATTGAATAATAAGGTACGCAAGCGGCTTACCAGCGATAGTGCGCGAAAGCCTTGTTGCTCTCAGCCATCCTGTGCATTTCTTCCTTGCGGCCAAAGGTTTTGCCGGTGGAGTTGGCTGCGTCCATCAGCTCAAGCGCCAGGCGCTCTGCCATTGTGCGCTCGCCGCGCTTGCGGCTGAAATCTACCAGCCAGCGCAGGCCAAGGGTCTGACGACGCTCCGGCCTGATCTCGATGGGCACCTGGTAGGTGGCGCCGCCGACGCGGCGGGCTTTGACTTCCAGCTGGGGCATCACGTTGTTGAGCGCTTCCTGGAAGACTTCGCCCGGCTCCTTGCCGGTTTTTTCCTTGATAATATCAAAAGCTTCGTAGCACACTTGCTGCGCTACGCCGCGTTTTCCGTCCAGCATGATCTGGTTAATGAGCTTGGTGACGGTGACCGTCCCGTGGATTGGATCGGGCAGCACCTCACGCTTGGGTATAAAGCCACGACGGGGCATAGTGTTCCCTCCTTGAATTGCATTGAGTTTGCCTTGCCGCAAGGCGCTTCAGCATAGCGCCTGCCGTAGCCCTTCTTTAAAGCCCGCGCCGTCCGGTTCCAAGGACTGGCAGTTCTTTCAAGCAGGTGCGTGTGGCTAATCGGATCTCCCCAGATTATTTCTTGGGGCGTTTTGCACCGTAGAGTGAACGGCCCTGGTTGCGCTTGGCAACACCCGCCGTATCCAAGGCTCCGCGAATGATGTGGTAACGGACGCCGGGCAGATCGCGAACGCGGCCGCCGCGGATCAGCACCACCGAGTGCTCCTGCAGGTTGTGACCTTCACCGGGAATGTAGCAAGTACCTTCAATCTGGTTGGTCAAGCGGATCCTCGCGATTTTGCGCAGAGCCGAGTTCGGCTTCTTGGGCGTCGTGGTTTTGACGCTCAGGCATACGCCGCGCTTTTGCGGGCACCCTTGCAGGATGGGGGCGTCAGACTTGTTTGTTACCTTCTGCCTTCCCTTGCGGATCAATTGATTGATCGTGGGCATGGAATACCTCCCTGATAATTGATCGGACCTTGTATCAACAAGAATCCTCCTATAAAATTCCCGCAACCCTTTGGGAATATATAGTCGACATAAAGGTTTTGGCCGCTTATCAGCCGAAAACCACTCAAAGTTACCTGCAATGCAGGCAACTTACAGATAATACCATGTAAATGCCGCGTATGTCAATGTCCCGGCGGTCCTCGATGCCTGAACTGAAACAGAAAAATTATAGCAGAATCAGACGTAAAAATAAATAGGTTTGGCAAATACCGCCTCATCATATATACTGAGTTCATTCTATCTGAAAGCGAGACGCCGCAATGATCCGCCGTATGACCGCCCTGTTTCTCACCCTTCTGCTGCTGGCCCCTCTCATCACCCGCGGCGAAGAGCTCGCCCTGCTGGATGCCTATGTCGACCGTGCCTTCAAGGCAGCCAAGACAGTGGGCGGGTCACTTGTCATCATGAAGGGGGAAGATGTTGTCTATGCCCGCGATTGGGGCTATAAGGACCTGCGCAACAAGCTGCCGGTGGATGAAAACACGTATTTCCGCACGGCCTCGATCACTAAAATGATTACGGGTATCGGCATTATGCGCCTTGTCGATATGGGTCTGCTCGACCTGGACGAGGACATCAGCACCTACTTCGGTTATAAAATAGCCAACGGACGTTACCCCGCCATCCCCCTTACACTGCGCCAGCTGATGAGCCATACCTCATCGGTCAGCGATAACGGCGGCTATTCGCGATCCGGAAACAAGGTCAGTGAGATGCTGGCCGCCGTCCATGACCGGCGCGGCAATTTCACCGGAACACGTCCCGGAGCCACCTACAGCTATTCAAACTTAGGGGCGGGGGTGACGGGGTCCATCATAGAAGCGGTGACCAATATGAGCATCGACACCTTCATGCGCGGGGCTGTCTTTGAACCGCTGGATATAGAAGCGTCTTACAGCCCTTCCCGCTTGACAAACCCCGGTGATGTCAGCAACCAGTACAGGCTGGGCAAGCTGGACCGGGCCGCTTCAGGAGCTCTGGCCAAACCATTGGAAGATTTTGCCGATCCTGGAAACCACTACATGATCACCATCGGCAACGCATGGCTGCGCTCACGCGACATGGCAAAGCTGACTGCCCTGCTGTGCGGGGACGGCAGCTATGCCGGTACGCGCGTTATCAGCCCCGAAAGCGTCTATGAAATGCGCCGGGAACAGATGGATTTGGGCCGGAGCGTCACCGGCCCCAGCCCCTATGGGCTGTTCCTCGAGCACAATGTTACATTGCTTCCTGATAAAATGGTTTATGGACACCAGGGCATGTCAAACGGGGCCATCCTCAACTGTTACTTTGAGCCCGAAAGCGGCTTTTCGATGGTTCTTTTTTCAAACGGGGGCAGCCAGACCCGCAGCAACCGCATCGGTCTTCTGGCACGAAAGTTCTTCAGCTATTTTTACGAGCTATACAATTGACCATAACCATAATAAACGGACGCCATGTATCAGTACAGTTGATACTTTTCCTTGCGCCGCTTGTATTCCGCCAGTGCCGGCGCGTGGGATGACAGCAGCGCGTCCGCCGTCAGCTCGCCCGAGGTGAACCGGGTATCAGCCAGAAGCTTATCAGCATACCGGTCAAAATGAGGCGTTGAATCCATATCAGGAATATCATGCCCCGCGCCGCAATCGCTCCACCGCGCCTTCTCGCCCTGCAGCTTCATGATCTCTTCCAGGAGCGTTAGGGCGGTGCGAAGGGACTCGAACTCGCCCCTCTCCGTCACGTGGATCTGCACGGCGCGGCAGACCTCCCCCTTATGTTTATCGGATACGGGCTTGAAATAGGTCGCGCCGAGCAGCACCCCACCCAGCCCCCGCCGGTTCATCCGCCTGACGATCTCCTGATGGTCAAGCCAGGGCGCGCCGATCAGCTCAAATGGTTTTGTCGTCCCGCGTCCCTCGCTGATGGTGGCCACGCCTTCAAACAGGCACATGCCCGGATAAAGCAGATTGGACATTATCCCCGGCAGGCTGGGCGAGGGCAGCACATAAGGCAGATCGGTATCATCATAGTACATATCGCGCGACCAGCCCGCCACCGGCACAATGTTCAAATCACAGCCAATCCCATATTCTCCGTTGATGTAGCGGCAAAACTCACCCAGTGTCAGCCCTGTGCGCGTCGCCAGGCCATAATCGCCCACGATGGTATGCATGCCGGGCGGGCAGACAGTCCCTTCCGCATCCACCCCGTTGATGGGGTTCAGGCGATCCAGCACCACCAGGGGACGCCCTGCCTTCGCGCAGGCCTTCATCATCGCGCCGGCGCTCGCCAGATACTCATAGTAGCGCGTCCCCGCCTCCCTCGCGTCAAACACAACGATGTCGATATCCGCCAGCATTCGGGGCGAGGGCGCCAGCCCGTCACGGTTGAATATGCTGTAGACGGGCAGCCCCGTCACACTGTCGGTATATTGGGGGACGCGTTCACTGTAGATGTGCTCGCCCCGGATGCCGTAAATCATGTTGTACAGCGCGGTCACATTGTATCGTTCGTGCAGTACATCCACCGCGGGCCGCATCAAGCGGTCTACCGCCGCCCCGCCGGCCGCCAGGCCGACGCGCGCGCCTCTTGAGATGGCGGCATCCATCAGATCCGGCCTGTCGATCCCGTTGAATACTTTATGCGTCTTCATCAGCTGTTCTCCCTTGAGCATTTTTCACTGAAAAAATCAGGTGCGGCATATCAACGCCCCTGTAATGCTTTGTAAAGCGTCCGCGTGCCAGCATGCCGTTGCGTATCGCCACATTCATGGAGGCAAGGTTGGTGTCCCGGATGATGGAGAACACTTCCGCCGCTCCCAGCCTGTCAAAAGCATATCCCCTGCAAGCCCGGGCCGCCTCCGCCGCGTATCCCCGGCTCCAATACAGCCTGTTGAACAGGTAGCCGATCTCAAGCACCTCACGGCCATCCGCCATCTGCCGCGTCAGCCCGCACTGGCCGATCATCTTGCCTGAATCCTTTAAAACGACCGCCCACAGCCCAAAGCCATCGCGGCGGTAATTATTCATCTGCTTATCAAGCCAGGCCTGTGCCTCCTCCTGGCTGAAGGCTCCCTCATAGGCATACATGGTCTGTTCATCCCGCAGGATCGCGCATAGCGCTGATACATCTGATGGCTCCATCTCACGCAATATCAGGCGTTCGGTCTCCATGATTACCTTCAAGGTATATCCTCCGGTTAAGTTGTTTTGCAGCTGATAGCATAGCATATTATCCGGCATGGATGAAGCATGATGATCAGCCGCCAACATGGTATAAACCCATCACTAAGGGGATATAAGTTTATACGCAAAACAAAAACCCCTTGAAACCTTAGTGATTTCAAGGGATCCGCTTGGCGCGCCTTGAGGGATTCGAACCCCCGACCTTTTGATTCGTAGTCAAACACTCTATCCAGCTGAGCTAAAGGCGCAAGTGCTGTTCACAACAGCTGAAATAGTATAACACCGCCCTTTGAAGAATGCAAGCCTAAATTTTAAATTGTGAATTGCAAACGTAAGTTCCGGTCTTGGGGGGAGGGAGTGGAAATAAGTCA
>CAYZRZ010000138.1:0-5083 GCA_964480995.1 uncultured Christensenella sp. | reverse complement strand
GTGCCGGGCTTGATCTCGTCCTGGGGGGCAGCCCAGAGCACGGCATTTTTGATCACCTGCTGGATCTCCGGCTGGTGGTAGATCGGGAAGGTCTCGTGGCCGGGCTGGAAGTAGAAGACCTTGCCGCGGCCGCGGCGCCAGGTACAGCCGGAGCGGAACACTTCGCCGCCTTCAAACCAGCCCAGGAACACCAGCTCGTCGGGGGCGGGAATGTTGAAGCGCTCGCCGTACATCTCCTCGTGCGGGATGACGAAATTGGGGCCGAGGCCTTTGGCGATGGGGTGCGAGGGTTCCACCGTCCAGACCACTTCCGACTCGCCGGCTTCGCGCCAGCGCAGAAAGCCCGTGGGGGTGCCGCAGACTTTGCGGAAGATCTTGCTGGCGTGGCCGGAGTGCAGCACGATCAGGCCCATGCCCGCGACTACGCGCCGCCATACACGCTCAACGATCTCGTCCTCTACCTTGTGATGGGCGACATGGCCCCACCAGATCAGCACATCGGTGCTGTCGAGCACCTCATCGGTCAGGCCGTGTTCGGGCTGCGCCAGGGTGGCTGTCTGCACGTCATGGCCCGCTGCCTTTAAAAAATCACGGATACAGCCGTGAATGCCCTCCGGGTAGATCGCGCGGACGCTTTCATGCTCTGTTTCATGGATAAACTCATTCCAAACCGTAACACGGGGTAAACTCATGGTATCTTCCTCCTGTACGTTTCTCCCCATCATTATATCACCAGTCTAATCAGAATCATATAGCAGGCGGTGCCCGCCACGATGCTCAGCAGGCTGTTGCGCTTGCGCCGGTAGCTGATGGCGACCAGCGCGACCGACACGGCCTCCGGCAGCCAGTGGGAAACGGCTGTGAATTCCACCCCCCTCAGGCAGTAGACGACCAGCATGCCGACGACAGCACAGGGCAGCACACGGCCCAGGTACAGCACCAGCGCGGGCGTCTTTTTACCCGGTGGGAAGAGAATAAAAGGCGCGAAGCGCAGCGCCGCCGTCACCAGGGCGGAGGTCAGCACCACCAGCATCTCCCCCTTATTCATGCGCGCGGGCCCTCCATCCAGCCGATGTCCCGCTTGCGGGCCATCAGAAGGCAGGCAAGGATCAGCCCCATGGCGGGCAGAATCAATTGATCCTTTCCGAAGACGATCAAGGAAAGCAGCGCCGAGCCCAGGCCGATCAGGGCGGGCAGCTTGTCGCGGGCGTTCTTCCACTGCTCCATGAAGGTGACGAGGAACAGGGCGGTCATCGAAAACTCGATGCCCCGGAAATCAAAGGGCAGGGTCTCTCCGGCCAGGCCGCCCAGCAAACATCCTGCTACCCAGTAGCTTTGATCCAGCGCCGAAACGCTCAGGTAATAGCGCCCCGGATGAAGATCGGGCTTGGGCAGGCCGTTTGCCACGATGGAAAAGGTCTCGTCCGTCAGCGAAAAGATCAGGTAGTTCCGCCCGCGCCTGACGCGCCTGTACTCATCCAGCATCGACAGGCCGTAAAACAGGTGCCGCGCGTTGATCAAAAAGGTCATCACGGCCGCGGTGATGATGCCGGCACCGCCCGCCAGCAAGTCGATCAGCACAAACTGCATCGACCCGGCATAGACGATCAGCCCCATAATCGGCGCCCAGAAAAAGGGGTAGCCCCTGGCGGTCAGCAATACGCCGAAGCCAAAGCCCATCACCAGGTAGCCCGCCGCCACCGGGATGGTCTTCAGCAGCGCCTCTTTCAGCTCTCTTCCGGTCCTCATCAAGCGCGCCTTCTTCCCTCAAGTCTTTTGATATTGTAGGAAAGAAGGCGCGCAAATGCAAAGGAGAGCATGTATTTAATATGTTCTGTGAGCTTTGGTTTTTTCCTTCTGCGCATCTGCCGGCCCCGGGAAGCAGTCCGCCGGCGCGCCGCGGAAGACGCCGCCGAAATAAGTTTCTGTACAAAGCGCAGGTTGCGTGATATGTTGAGACTGCGAAAGTGTTGAGGAACGGACCAATTCGGCCCCAAAGAGGCCATGAACCGGCATATCAAGGAGGGAACACCCATGATCCGCATCGTATCGGACTCATCCACGCTGTATACCAAGGCAGAGGCGGACGCGATCGGCATAGACATCGCGATGCTCACAGTCACCGTCAACTGGAAGACCTATCGGGAGCAGGAAGAGATCAAGACCGAAGAATTCATCGATATCATCCATCAGGGGCACGTCCCAAGCTCGTCACAGCCGGCAGTTGGCGAGGTGCTGGATATATACAACAAGTATCCGCAGGACGAGATGCTCAACATCACCATCTCGCACGCTGTAGCGGAAGATCTGCTTAAGACCGCGTCGGAGATCATCAGCAAGGCGTTTCCGGGCATCAAGATACTCACCTTTACCTTAACCCCTTCCTTTACCGTTCAGGGCGGGCCGGGCTGCGTGGCCATCCAGGCGATCAAAGCTTAAGCCGCGGGCATTCTCCGCGAGCGGAGGATATATCAACGCGTCAATGAAAAGGAACCCCTGGCATAATCACGCGATCCGGGGGTTCTTTCAATATGAAGAAATATAATTGCTCAGCCGTACAATGAAGGCGCGAAACCTTGACACCGGCATGTTCCGGCCTTATAGTTTGAACTATGATAAACGCACATTGGGGGATGGATATGCAGCCTATTGCTGTTGTGGAGGGAATCGTCGGGCAGGGCAAGCGGGTAGGGCGGACGATGGGGGTCCCCACGGCCAACCTGCCCTTTCCCTCGGAAGAAAGCAGGCCGGAAAATGGCATCTATGTCGCGGAAGTGGTCTTCCCCGATGAAAACATGCGGTGTGAAGAGGGTGTGCTCAGCCAGGGCTATCACCCCACCCTGCCCGAAGGGGAGCCCACGGTCGAGGTGTTTTTGCTGAACCGCCATGAGGATCTGTACGGCAAGCGCATCCGGATCCGCTACCTTCAGTACATCCGCCCGGAGATCAAGTTTGACAGCAGGGAAGCGCTGCGCCTGAAGATGCAGGAGGATATAGCCGCCGCGCGGGCGTGGTTTGCAAAGCGCGCTGAGGAGGAGAAGTGAATATGCTCAGAGAAACAGCCGAGGGCTATTACAAACAGGGCTACAACTGCGCGGAGGCCATGCTGCGCGCGATCAACATGGCCTGGGGGCTGCGGCTGTCGGATGTGAGCCTGCGCCTGGCGGCCGGGTTTGGCGGCGGCATGGGCTGCGAGGATGCCTGCGGCGCGATGACCGGGGCAGTCGCCGGCCTCAGCGCCCTGCTGGTGAAGGACAAGGCGCATGCCACGCCCGGCTTCGGCGCTCTTTGCGCCCAGTGGGTTGAGACCTTTACCCGCGATCTGGGCAGCAGCCGCTGCGCCGACCTCAAGCCCATCATGAAAACGCAGGAGACCGGCTGCCTGGAGACGGTGATCCGCGCCGCCGACAGCTTTCAGACCTTTATGCGGGCGCGTGATATGGTACCCCTGGAAAAATGAAGATGGAGGCAAGCGTATGAAGCAGTACCCGGTGAACACGCTCACCCTGAAAAACGGTGAGACCATCGCCTACCGTGAGGCGGGCAAGGGTGAAAAGACCCTGCTGCTCATCCACGGCAACATGTCGTCCTCGGTGCACTGGCAGCCTTTGATGGAGGCGCTGGAGACCGAATACCGCCTGGTAGCCCCCGATATGCGCGGCTTTGGCGACAGCAGCTATCATCGGCCCTTTGACTCCCTGCGCGAGCTGGCGGAGGATATGGAGGATACCGTCCTGCATCTCGGGCTCGGGAATTTTACGGCCATCGGCTGGTCCACCGGCGGCGGCGTGGTGCTGGAGATGGCCGCCGATATGCCTGAGCGTGTCAACAAGGCCATCCTGCTGGACAGCGTGCCGCCCACGGGCTACCCGATGTTCAAAAAGGATGACAAGGGTCAGCCTATGCTGACCCAGCCTCTGAGGACCAAGGAAGAGATCGCGGCGGATCCCGTGCAGGTCGCCCCGGTACTGGCGGCCTACGCCTCCGGCAACCGGGATATGCTGCGCGCCATCTGGAACGCGGCCATCTACAACATGAACCAGCCTTCCCCCGAAGACTATGAGCTCTATCTGGACGCCATCTTCAAGCAGCGTAACCTGGTGGATATCGACTATTCGCTGATGACCTTCAACATGACCGACTCGGCCACGCTCTTCTCGCCCGGAAGCGGCAGGCTGTCGAAGATAGAATGCCCTGTCGCGCTGCTGCACGGCGAGAAGGATCTGGTGGTCCCCCTTGCCTGGGCGCGGATGGCGATGGGGCAAATCGAAGGATCCCGGATGATCACCTTCCCAAATGCCGGCCATTCGGTGCTGACGGATGATCTGAGCTTGTTAGCCGATACGGTCAGGAACGAGATGAAATGAGGAACTGCTTGGACGTATTGCAGGCCATTGAGGCGAGGCACAGCTACCGGGGCCGCTACCTGGATCAGCCCGTCCCCAGGGAAGACCTGGAGCGCATCCTGCGGGCGGGCTTAGCCGCGCCCTCGGGCTGCAACAAGCAGACGACCAGCCTGATCGCGGTGGATAACCCCGCCGTGATGGAAAGGCTTCATCAGGTCATCCGGCCGCCTATCGGGCAGACAGCGCCCGCCATGATTTGCGTGCTGACAAAAAGGATCATCGCCTACGGAGACCGATGCTACAGCGTGCAGGACTACGCCGCGGCGATTGAAAACATGCTGCTGGCCATCGTCGCGCTGGGTTACCGGAGCTGCTGGATCGAGGGGCATATCACCGATCAGGACGCCATCGGCCGGCAGATGGCCGGTATCCTGGGCGTTCCCGAGGAAAACGATCTTGTCTGCTTCCTGCCCGTGGGCGTCGCCGCTGAAGAGGTTAGGCCGCCCGAAAAGCTTCCTTTTGGAGCCCGCGCCTGGTTCAACCGTTTCGGGCAGGGGGAATGAGCGCCTATAGCCCCTGACTGACGGATTATGCCGCCCTTATACTGATTCCAAAAACTCCACCCGCAGCGGCACGCCGAAGGCTTTGGCGATGTCGCGCAGGTTGTCATCCGTAATCGTCTGTGCGCCAGTTCGGTGCATGCAATATAGTTCGGTGAAACACCGAACCCGGCAAAG
>CAYZRZ010000137.1:0-5086 GCA_964480995.1 uncultured Christensenella sp. | reverse complement strand
TGGCCGGTAGCTTCCTTGACCTTTTTGCCGATCTCGATGAACTGATCCCAGGTGATGTCCGTCAGATCCTTGAGGGTATAGCCGGCCTTCTCCAGATAGTCGGTGCGCACAAAGGTCGCGGCCACGCCGTTGTCAAAAGGTACGGAGTAGCGCTTGCCGTCCACGGAGAACTTATCGATCTTGTAGGAGGCGAAGTTATCATAGTCTACCAGGCCGTCCATGGCGAAGTAGGCGCCGGGGAAGGTGTCCAGGAAACGGCGGCCGGAGTTATCCTGCATCAGCAGTATGTCCGGCAGGGTATCCGTCTGGTTGGCGGAGAGCGCCGCGGTCTGCCTGGTTTCCAGGTCAGCCGAAAGCACTTCGATGATCTCGACGGTCACGTCCGGATTGATCTCTTTGTAGACTTTGGCCGCTTCTTCCATCGCGTAAAGGTTGAATGCGGGGTCCCAGCACCAGACAGTCAGGGTGGTTTCGGCCAGCGCGCCGGTGACCCCCAGGATCAGCGCCATCGCCAGCAGAAGGGAGAAGAGTTTCTTCATGGTAGCCTCCTTCAAATGTATATACGGATGTACGCATCCGCATACTATAGTGGTCCTTGAGATAATTATACTGTAGAATATGGTCGAATGTCAAGCGGTTCCGGCTATCATAATCACCTCATAATCATCCTTTGAACCTTTGAATCAAGAGAATAATGACCTGTCAGGAGAAATTTGATAAGAGGCCGATATCGCGGCGCCGGCCGGATGTCTTCCCGGAAAAGCAAAGCGCCGGGCGGATCAAATCTCTCTCGGCGCTTGCTATACATGTCAATATCAAGTCTTCAGTTTTCTACCGTGATGCTCCTGTGTTCTGTCCTGTTCAGGCGCGGACAGCTTGCCGAAACAAGGATCTCCCCGGCATCGCCCTTCGACCTGATCCAGAATGCCGCCTGCCCGCCGATCAGGCTCAGCTGCCCTGGGCCGATCAGCTCTCCGGCCCCTTCGACCGTCACAACAAGGCTTTCCATCAGGAAGGGCATGACATTGCCCATCTGATCCTTCACCGAAACCGTCACGCGGGTGGTGTCCCAATCGCCTGCCTTAAGAACGGTATCATCCGCCAGCATCTCAAGCCGCGCGGGGACGGCGTTTCTGGAGAATGATCTGCGGATGACTTCTTTGCCGCCGATCCATCCGATAAAGGTTGCGTCTTCCCATTTCATACCCCACGCTCCTGTCATGTCATCGATGACGACGGGGGGGTGCGGCAGTGCCGGGTAACGAAGGCGATCCGGCTTGTAGCTGCCTATCCTTTCGCTGCCGTACAGGAAGGTCACTTCATCGCAGTTGGTAAAGATGACCAGCGGGATCACCCCGCCCACGCTGCGCTCGCCGCGCGCCCAGCAGGTGGCCGGCTCCATGACAACTTCCTCCCCGGGGGATTTCTGGCTGCGGTAGGCATAAGCCGCCATCTTGGGGATGCGGAACATGTCCATCACGCCGTGATAGCAGATTTTATCGCCCGCGCCGAAATCCGCGTGGGTATTGTAATCAAAGGCGCACCAGCCGACCGCCCCCAGGATCCTGTCGCTGGCGTACATAGCGTTCTGAACCCTGGCGTGGCGCAGCGCGTGCTCCACCAGGCGTTCTTCCTGATCAAAGCGCTTGGTCGGGTACACGTGGCCGTTATACTCCGTCACCATGTAGGGGACGTCATGGGAAAGACCGGTGACATCCCGGGGATCGCGCAGGACAACCGCTTCGCCGTCCTGCCCCTGCAGATGATCATAGGTCTTGAAATCGCGGATCACTTTGGCCAGGTATTTCCCGTAGCCGTTGTCGTGGATAAAATCGTTCATCGTATAGACATCTTCAAGCATTTCGCTGCCCGGAATAAAGCGCACGCCGCCTGTGGGGCGCGTAGGGTCCAGCCGCCTGGCCAGGTCGTTTGTACGTGTATACAGATTGTGATGGTCCGGCGATTCGTTGATCCGGACACCCCAGATGAAGATGCTGGGATGGTTCCTGTCGGTCAGAATCATCTGCTCCACATCGCGCACGGCCTGATCCTGCCACTCCTCGCTGCCGATATGCTGCCAGCCGGGGATCTCTTCAAATACAAGCAGGCCGATCTCGTCGCATCTGTCCAGAAAATGGCGCGACTGAGGATAATGCGAAGTGCGCACCATGGTAAGGCCGAGCTCATATTTCAGGATGTCCGCGTCCTTGCGCTGCGCGCGCTTTGGCATCGCGTAGCCGGCATAGGGGAAGGATTGATGGCGGTTCAGGCCCCTGAGCTTGATCTTTTCTCCGTTGAGCCAGCATCCACCCGACGTGAGCCTGATGTCCCTGAATCCGACGCGGACTTCGACATGGTCGATTTCCTCAGTGCCTTTGAGCAGCGCGCAATCAAGGGAGTAAAGCTTGGGGCTGTTCAGGGACCACAGCTGTATATTCGAAAGCGAATGGAGCCGCAGCCGCGCCGGGCGGCCGTCCGGGATGGTCTCCTGCTGCCGCGCGAGGATTGTTTCACCGTCTTTCAGGACGATCCGGGTGGTATATTCATGCGGATCCCCGCCCTTGATGCCATCCGGAGTGATTTCTGCCGCCAGACCGGCGCTGTCCGCCTGTACATCCGGCGTTGACAGGAACACGTGCTTGAGGTGAACGGGCGGCACGACACGCAGCTGAACCTCTCGGTAGATGCCGCCATAGGTCAGGTAATCGATGCGCCCGCCAAAGGGGGGCGTGTCCGGCCTTTCGGTTGAATCCACCGCGACGGTTACCTCGTTTTCGCCATCAAAGCGGACGAGATCAGTTATCTCCACGCTGAACGCCGTATAGCCTCCCCGGTGTTCCCCTGCCGGCTCGCCGTTGATAAAAACGCGGGCGAAATTCATAACGCCTTCAAAATCAAGGAAGAGACGCTGTCCCTGCCACCGGGGCTCAAGCGAAAGCCGGCGCTTGTAGCAGGAAATAAAGCAGAAGGCCGCGTCATCGAAGTAATTATACGGCAGCTCAATGTTGGTGTGCGGCAGGCAAACCTGTTGATAGCCTTCCTTGCCGGCGGGCTTATTCAGGTCATCTTCCTGTGAGAAGTGAGGTTTATACAGCCAATCCCGGTTGATAGGTATTACTGTCCGCATGCTGGATTCTCCCTTCGGGTTTACTTATTTCATGCCTGTATTATGGCATAGAAGGGGGATAAAAGAAACAGTGGCTTTTCGCTTTGTCATTCGGCATAGGTGCGCTCAGGGGAGGGCATACGCTGACTGATTGATTGTTCCGACCGACCGATTGACAGGCCTGCCCATAAAGCATATCATCAAGGCATCCCATTGATGTGTTTTCCTTGCGCTTGGTTCTTTTGAATACTGAATCCATAGCGGCCCGCGCGACCGGCCAAACCCTTGCTTCCGCCTCATCCCGGGTTATCCGGGCAGGGCGGCCTCTGAACCATCAGAAAGGTTGATGTACATGACAAACGGCAATTTACGGGGCGCCCGCGGCAGCGGGGCCGGTTTTCATTCATGCGGCGGACCTGGATCACCCTCTTCGCGATCACCGAGCTGCTTCTCCGCTGCCCGCGTGGTTCTCAAGGCAACGGGCGCTGATGCCTCGAACGCTTTGGTGAAGGGCATCTATGATGTGACGGGGGAAGTAACGCGCGTGTTTGAGGGCATCATTGCCCGTCCGCTTCCTTCCCGCTGGAACCGGCCGCCTTGCTTGCCATGGCCGCCGCCGCCCTGGTCTTCTGGTTTGTACTCAAGGTGTTCAACTGGCGCGGTTAAGTGATGAACAGATTATCCCCAATGACCCGCGCGCAAAGCGATATGAAAGGAAGGGATCACAATGCCGGAAGTACCTCCGAATAACACCAGATGGGATAGAGACGGCCGAAGAAGCGAACAGCGCCGCATCGACCTGTCAGAGGATGACATGGAGAACGCGGCCAGGTGTGAAGGCATCAAGCAGGAACATCCGTGCAAGAACCCGGTGTTCGTGTGCGAGGATTGCGGAAACTACGGCTGTACCCAGGAAACGGCGGATAAGTGCACGGAGCAGGGGTTCAAGAACGACAAATGCCTGCACTGCGGCAAGGTAGGCACCCGAAGCCTTGTCATGAAAGATGAGTTTTCCGCCGTGCGGGAGAAATGGGATGACGGCGCGAACCCTCTCCACGTTGAGACAGAACCGTAAAATTGCTCTCGGACATCATGAATCTCCGGATCGCCCGTGGAAGCGGGTATCCGGAGATTTTTTTATCAGCCCATTGCGGCGCTGAGCGCGTTATACCGATTCCCGTCAGGACAGCTTCCTGCCCCAATGATCGGTAAAGGTACCGAAAAGTATAAATATCAAATCAAGCACCCACCCGATGCCGAACAAGCCAAAGGTAAAAAAGTAAAGGATGCCTGCCCCGGTTTTGCCCACATAGAACTTATGAAATCCCCATACGCCAAAGAAGAAGCAAAGGAAGAACGCGACCCATTTGCTTTTCACCGACATCTCCCCCCGGTATCCGGGCGTCCCCGGTCCGGACTGAACCACGTTGTAGATCACCGTTTGAGGCGCTTGGCTTGGGGGCTGCCGGTCCTGCGGCTGGGCAGGCTGATATGTCCCGCAATACCGGCATCGGCTGGCATCATCGTACACGGCGGCACCGCAGTTCGGGCATTTCATATTGATGCCTCCTGAATAGTTTTGGCAATCGTAACACTAATATGAGAGGCTGTCAAACGTGTTGAGATGCTCCTTGTGATCGGAGCTGCTGGTGTGTTTGCTTCATGTATTGCCTTGAGATATGAATATAGTGTCAGTATCTGCCCATATCGATGACAAACAAGCTGTATTGAGCACTGGAAGCGCTTTGAAATTCAATCAAAAGCCAATACCTTTGATTTGATCAGACAGCTGCCGGGAAGTGCCATGGCAGCTCAAAGATTTTTTTTGAACGACGCCTCTGTGAAGATGAGAAAGACAGTTCTTTGCTGAACCGTCTTTTTTCATTCTGCTCACACGATCCGGCTGTATCGATATTAGCGCGGACCGCCTGTTGCCGGGCGTTTTCGGTCATGATGCCCCAGCGTCAGCCGGGTGTCAAG
>CAYZRZ010000136.1:0-5240 GCA_964480995.1 uncultured Christensenella sp. | reverse complement strand
CTTCCCTGCCCGGCAGCGCTGACAATCTGCCCCTGCTCGTCAACCGCCAGAATGCGCTGCCGCCGGATTATACGCCGCCTGACATTGTGGCGCTGAGCTCCATGGTGCCGGATGGGCTGATCATACTAAAAGATCCCCAGGTCCAGGGAGACCGCGAGGCTGTCCAGGCCTTGGTCCGGATGGTGCGCGCCGCGCAGGCCGACGGCCTTGATGTCTGGCAGGTCAGCGAGGGGTACCGAACGCTCGCGCGCCAGCAGGAGCTGTTTGATAACGAAGTGAAGCGCCTGATGACAGACGGGCAGATGAGCGAAGACAACGCGCGCCGCGCGGCCGAGCGCAGCGTAGCCCTGCCGGGTACCAGCGAACACCACACGGGCCTGTCTTTTGACCTGACCGTACCGGGCTATTACTTCGGCGATACCCAGCAGGCTGTCTGGCTGGAAGATCATTGCTTTGAGTACGGATTTATCCTTCGCTACACCGCCAATAAGGAGCACATCACAGGGTTTGACGCTGAGCCCTGGCATGTACGCTATGTGGGCGAGATCCATTCCCGCTTTATCGAGGAGCATAACCTGGCGCTGGAGGAGTATCTGGCGCTGTATCAATAAGTATATGCAGGGAATGGGTCCCGCAAAGCCCCGGCAAAAGACGGCGCGCGGCGCGCAAAAAAGGATGAACGGCAGCCGGCCGCTCATCCTTTTTTGAGAACCCAACCTGACGCGGCCCGTCCGCCTCTGTTCTTTCTACTTTGTCTTGCTCCGCTTTCTTTGGAAGAACTTTACGCATTCCACGATCGGTACCGTGGAGAAGGCCAGACCCAGCGCGATGGCGTACTCCGTCAGGGTAATGTGCGCAAGATCAAAGGCATTGCTGAGGAAGGGGATGTAGATAACTGCCGCCGTCAGCACCAAGGACACGATCATCGCCAGATAGAGGAAGCGGTTGTGCGTCTTCAGCTTGAATACCGAACCGCGCTGGGAACGCATGTTGTAGGCGTGGAACACTTCAGCGATGTTCATCGTCAGGAAGGCCATGGTCATGCCATCGCGGGAATTGACAAACTCCCATACGCCGGATTCGATATAGTGGCCGATCAGGTAGGACAGCACGGTCAGCACGGCAACCAGGATACCCTGATAGAGCGCGTCGACGCCCAGGCCGCCGGCGAAAACGCCTTCGTTTTTATCGCGCGGGGGACGGTTCATGACGCCCTCGTCCGGCGCCTCAAAGCCCAGGGCCAGCGCAGGGAAAACATCGGTGATCAGATTGATCCACAGAAGATGGACAGGCTTCAGGATAACGAAGCCAAGCACTGTCGCCGCAAAGATCGACAGAACCTCTGAGAGGTTGGACGCCAGCAAGAACTGGATCGTCTTTCTGATATTGTCATAGATCCTGCGGCCTTCCTCCACCGCGTGGACAATGGTGGCGAAGTTATCGTCCGCCAGTACCATATCCGCCACGTTCTTGGTAACATCGGTGCCCGTAATGCCCATGCCCACGCCGATATCGGCTTTTTTGATGGAAGGCGCGTCATTGACGCCGTCGCCCGTCATGGCCGTGACCTTGCCGTTATCCTCCCACGCGGTGACGATGCGCACCTTGTGATCGGGCTGTACACGGGCATAGACAGAATATTTGGCTACATCGCGCTTGAAATCCTCATCCGAAATCTCGTCCAGCTGAGCGCCGGTGATGGCCTCATCCGGGCTTTTGATCATGCCCAGCTGCATGGCGATGGCGGCCGCTGTATCCTTATGATCGCCTGTGATCATGACAGGGCGGATGCCGGCGCGCTTGCACTCTTCAATCGCCGGAAGCACCTCAGCCCGCACCGGATCCACCATGCCGACGAGGCCAATGAAGACCAGCTCACGCTCCAGCGCGGCAGGTTTCTGGTCCGCGGGCATCTCATCCCAATCACGGTAAGCGCCAGCCAGTACGCGCAGGGCGCGGCTGGCCATGGCGGTGTTGTCTGACAGTATTTTCTTACGGTGTTCGTCGGTCATGGGCAGCGCCTGCGTGCCGTCCCAATAGTAATCACAGCGGCGCAGCAGCTCGTCCGGCGCTCCCTTGGTGTACTGGCGCAGCCTGCCCGCCTCATCCCTGACGATCGTGGTCATCAGCTTGCGCATGGAGTCAAAAGGCGCTTCGCCCACGCGCTGATTGGTCTTGAGCAGCTCCGTCTTGGGCATGCCAAGCGCAGCGGCATAGTTGACCAGGGCGTTCTCGGTAGGCTCGCCGACCGCCTGTCCATCCACCCATTCGGAGTCAGAGGACAGCGCCATCGCCCTGGCAAGCAAGTTCTCATCGGGAGCGGCGCAGTCCACCACCGTCATTTTATTCTGGGTCAGCGTGCCGGTTTTGTCAGAGCATATGATCTGCGTGCTGCCCAGGGTCTCAACGGCAGTAAGCTTGCGGATGATGGCGTTGCGCTTGCTCATGTTGGTCACGCCGACGGAGAGAACGATGGTCACCACCGTCGCAAGACCCTCCGGGATGGCCGCCACAGCCAGTGATACCGCGATCATAAACACATCAAGAATGTGGGTAAAGCTGTAATCTCCGCTGGAAATCAAGCTGAACAGAAAGATGAAGACGCTGATGCCGAGCACCATTTTGGTCAGCAGGCCGCTGAGCTGCCCCAATTTGATCTGCAGCGGCGTAGCCCCTTCGACCGTTTTGGACAGGGTATCGGCAATCATCCCCATCTGGGTGTTCATGCCTGTATCGGTCACGACAGCCTGCCCGCGTCCATAGACGACGATAGAACCCATGAAGCACATGTTTTTCCTGTCGCCAAGCTGAACATCCTTGGCGTCGCCAAGCCAGATTTTCTCCGATGACTTTTCTACCGGCACGGATTCGCCCGTCAGCGCGGCTTCCTCAATCTGCAGGCTGGCTGACTCCAGGATGCGGCAGTCCGCGGGGATCGCGCTGCCTGCCTCCAGCAGGATCACGTCCCCCACCACCAGCTCCTCTGAAGGAACCGAGGTGACATGGCCATCGCGCAGCACATTGCTGGTCGCGGCACTCATCTTTTGCAGCGCCTCGATGGCTTTCTCCGCCTTGCTCTCCTGGTAGACGCCCAGGATGGCGTTGAGCAGCACGACGATCAGAATGATGATGGTATCCGTCAGATGAAGCTCTCCTTGTAAAAGGCTCGTCAGCCCGGATACCAGCGCCGCGACCATCAGAATGATCAGCATTGGTTCCTTGAGCTGCTGGAGGAAACGCTGCAGCATGGTCGCGTGCTCGCCCTCATTGAGCTTATTGCGCCCGTTTGCCTCAAGCCGCGCCTTTGCTTCCTGCGCGCTCAGCCCTCCGGCTCTGCTTTTTACTTCTTCCAGAACCCGATCCGTGGATTCCAAATAATATTTCATTCAGAAACCTCCATAGTTTCATCGGCATCATTCGCCTTATTTATTATTATAATTGTCCCTTTTCCGAGCGTCAAGAAATATGACATTGACGCTCTCCCGACACCCTGTTATCATTTTGGCGGGAATAAATAAAGAAGGTCGCTGTTTTATGAAGGATAAAGGGTTTTACCGCTCCATCCTGAGGCTGGCCCTGCCGGCAGCGTTTCAATCCCTGATGTCGCTACTGATTACGATGGCCGATAACCTGATGGTCTCAAGCCTCGACCCTCACGGCCTCAGCCTGGCCGCCGCGGCGCAGTCAAACAGCATCACCAACTTTGTTAACGCCGGGCTTTTAGGTCTATCCTCGGGTGCTTCCATACTGGTCAGCCAGTACTGGGGGAAACGGGATACCGGCCGCATCAAGCCCCTGTGCGCCACCGCCTTTACACTCACGTTGAGCCTTTCGGCGCTGGTTGTACTGATTATACTGGCTTTTCCGACGCTTGCGCTGAGCCTGGTGATCGGCAGAAAGGAAGAAGCGATCACAGCCCTCGCGCTTGAGTACCTGCCGGTGCTTGCCTTCAGCTACCTGCCCTTCGCCTTCACTGCCGCCTGCATTGCCATCCTGCGCGGAGTCGAGGTGGTTCGCGTGACCCTGTACGCGACAATCGGCTCACTGATATCAAACATCACCCTCAACTATATCCTGATTTTCGGAAAGCTGGGCTTCCCTGCCCTGGGGTTGCGAGGCGCGGCGATCGCTACGGTGCTGGCACGGATGATCGAAGCGGGCATTGTTGTGTTCTACCTGTTCAAGGTGCAGAAGGTTCTGCCGCTTCGTCCCGGGGACCTGATGATCCACCGCGGATGGGCCTGGAAAGATTATACCCGTTTCGGCCTGCCTGTAGGGCTGACAGACGCGCAGTGGGCGCTGATCGGCATGATCAAGATGATGATCATCGGGCGAATGGGCCAGGAGATGATGAACGCCGCCGCCGTGACCGATATGCTGTTTAACCTGGGCACGCTGTTCACCTTCTCGCTGGCTGGAGGCGCGGCTGTACTGGTCGGCAAGGCCGCCGGATCAGGCAATGTTCAGTTGGTGCGCCAATACTCAAAACGCATCCAGATCATGTTCCTGTTTGTCGGCATGGTGATGGCGGCGCTTGTATTCTTCCTGCGCGCTCCTTTTTTCAAACTTTATGACCTGGACGCGCAAACCCTGTCGCTCGCCCTCACCATGGCAGGCATCTGCGCGCCTACCCTGATCGGGACCAGCTACCATGCCAGCTGCTTTGTGGGCATTAACCGGGGTGCCGGTGACAGCCGGTTTGTCATGCTGGTGGATATGATATGCGGCTGGCTGATCGTCCTCCCTTCGGCCTTCCTGGCCGCCTTCGTGCTCAAGCTGCCGCTGCACTGGGTATATTTTTCAACCCGAATCGATCAGAGCTTCAAGTGGATCATCGCCTTCCTGCGCCTTCGGGGGGATCAATGGATCTATAAGCTGACAAGGGAGGATACGTAATGATCACGCTTCTCGTGGGCGGACTGCCCGTACGCCTCAAGGAATTTCACGATTTAAGCCTTATAGAAAATTACGGGCAGGTATTCAGCGTGTTCGATGAGCATAATTGCGGCATGCTCAGCTTCGGCCTGGTGAGCCCGCAAGGGCAGCGCATCTATCTGAAATACGCAGGCGCGCCTGTGATCAATTATCCCAGCGATCCTGCCCTCGCGGTCCGAAAGCTGCGCCTGTCGCTCCCAAACTATCAAAACCTGCGGCATCCGGCGCTGGTCCGCCTGATCAGCGCCCATGACGGCACAAGCGGCTGCCTGGGCGTGTTCGAGTGGGCGGAAGGCCTGCCGCTG
>CAYZRZ010000135.1:0-5312 GCA_964480995.1 uncultured Christensenella sp. | reverse complement strand
GAGGGCGGGCAGATCACTGATATACGCCCCGCTCCCTGCGCCGAGGGAACGGCCCTTACAGTCCGCGATCTTTTTTTCAACGCGCCTGTGCGGCGCAAGTTTATGAAAAAGCCCGCGCAGGAAACACAGCTGGTGGCGGACCTGATGCAGCGGCTGATCCTGTCGCACCCCGATGTCTCTTTCCGCTTCACCGCCGACGGCAAAACCGTATTTTTCAGCCCCGGCGACGGCAAGCAGGAGACAGCGGTGATGAGCATCTATGGCGTCAATACCCTCAAGCAGATGTTCCGCGTGGATGGCAGCGAGCGGGGTTTGATCCTGACAGGCTACCTGGGTGTGGGCGAACTGTCACGCGGGAACCGAAGCCAGCAGCAGTTCTTTATCAACGGCCGCGCGATGAGAAGCAATCTGCTGTCGCAGGCTGTCGAGGAAGGCTGCCGCCAGCGGGTGATGATCGGCCGCTTTCCGATGTGCGCGCTGCACCTGACCATGCCCTATGAAGCCGTGGATGTGAACGTGCACCCCAACAAGTGGGAAGTACGCTTTACCGACGAGCGCGGGATCGCTGAGGCCGTGACCGGTCTGGTACAGGACGCGCTCAGCCCCGGCGCCGCCGAAGCGGCACCCCCGCGCTTCTTCCCCCCGCTGCCTGATAAGCCCGGCGTGCCGGTGACTCAGGTCCTCCGGCGCGAGCCGGAGGAGATCCGTACAATGTCCGCCCCATCCTTCGTATCAGAGCCGGACGCCTCTGCACCCGTTTTCCCGGCAAGCCTGCGCTCCCCCTCCTGGGAAAAGCCGCAGTCTCCCGCCGCCCCTGTTCCCGAGCCGGAGCAGGTCACCGCGGCGGAGCATCTGCCTGAACTGAGCGCCCGCCCTGTCAGGCTGATCGGCGCTGCCTTCAACACCTATATCCTGTTTGAGTCGGGCGATACGGTCTGCCTGTGCGACCAGCATGCCATGCATGAGCGGCTGATGTTTGACCGGCTCATGAAAGCCTACGACAGCGGGGCCATCGCCCAGACGCTGATGGTGCCGCGCGTGATCCAGTTGAGCTACCGCGAGTACGGCAGCTTTCTGGAGTACCAGGCGCTGCTGGCGGCCGCGGGTTATGAGGCGGAGGATTTCGGCGACCAGTCGGTCAGGCTGCATTCCGTGCCCATGACCCTGGGGCAGCCCCAGGCCGAAGGCGGTTTCAAGGAAGCGCTGGAGGATCTGATATCCTCCGGAAGTCTGAACGATGACAAGCGGGTGGAGAAGATCATCACCGCTTCGTGCAAGCATGCCGTCAAGGGCGGCGAAAGGCTTTCAAATGAGGAGCTGATCTCATTGGTCCGCGGCGTGCTGGACGGCAATGTGCGCCCTACCTGCCCCCACGGCAGGCCGCTGATGATGCAGCTGACCCGCAATGAGCTGGAGAAGCGCTTCCAAAGGATACCAAACTGATGGAGAAACCAAGGATCCTGGGCATCGTCGGCCCGACGGCCTCGGGCAAGACCGCGCTTGGTTTCGCGCTGGCTGAGGTCCGGCCCATTGAGATCGTCTGCATGGATTCCATGCAGGTATACAAAGGCATGGATATCGGCACAGCCAAACCCTCAAGGGAAGAGCAGGCCCTGATCCCCCATCACATGCTGGATGTGGCGGAACCTGAGGATGAGTACAGCGTGGCGGAATACCTGAGCGGAGCCGCCGCTGTCATAGAAGGAATCCTTTCAAGGGGCCGCCTGCCTGTATTAGTCGGGGGCACGGGGCTCTACCTGCGCGCCCTCTCCCAGGGGCTGACGCTGGGCGGCGCCCCCAAGGATGAAGCTGTGCGGGCCAGGTATGAAGCGCTGCTGGCGGAGGAAGGCCCCGAGCGCCTGCACAGGAAGCTGGAAGAGGTCGACCCCGACGCCGCCGCCCGCCTGCACCCCAACAACACCCGGCGGGTGATCCGCGCGCTGGAGGTCTACGAGGTCACAGGCCGCCCCTTCTCCGGGCAACAGCCGCGGGAAGAGGATACCCCCTGGGATATCCGCCTCTTCGCCCCCGATTGGCCGCGGGATGATCTCTATGCCCGTATCGATCAAAGGGCTCATGTCATGCTGCGCGGCGGGCTGCTTGACGAAGTGCGCGCGCTGCTGGATCGGGGCGTTTCAGAGCATTCGCAGAGCATGCAGGGCTTGGGCTACAAGGAGCTGATCCCCTATATCAAAGGGGAAGCGGACCTGCCCCGGTGCGAGGAACTGCTGAAGCGCCGCACGCGCAACTACGCCAAGCGGCAGCTCACCTGGTTCCGGCCTGATCCCCGCATCCGCTGGCTGGATCCCGAGGGCATGGTCCGGCAGTTTTTATCTATGATTCGAGAGGATTTTTAACAGCGTGAACATATCAGAGCACATTGAGCAGGCGGAACTTGCCTGCGAGTCTGTTTTCAAGGAAATCGACCGGCGGGAGGAGAGGCACACCAGGCGTGTGCTTTCGCTGTTTCAAAAGCACAGGATCGCGCTGCGGCACTTCTCCGGCAGTGAAGGCTACGGTTACGATGACGTGGGACGCGACACCCTCGAAAAGCTGATCGCCGACCTGTTCAATGCCGAAGCCGCCATCTTCCGTCCCCAGATCGCCAGCGGCACCCACGCGCTGAGCCTCTGCCTGTTTGGTCTGCTGAAGCCGGGCGATCATCTCCTGGCCGCCTGCGGTGACCCCTATGATACGCTGCGCGATGTAATCGGGCTGGACGGTCCGGTCCCCGGCTCCCTGGCCGAGATGGGTGTCACCTACTCCATGGTGCCGCCTGACATGGAGGGCGATATCGATGTCCCCGCGGTGCTTGCGGCCATCCGGCCGCAGACCAGGGTGCTGCACCTGCAGCGCAGCCGCGGCTACAGCGACCGCAAGAGCTTCCTGCCGCGTGACATGGCCCCCCTGTTCAATGCCGTCAAAGCAGCCCGTCCGGATATATTTATCTTTGTGGATAATTGCTACGGCGCGTTTACAGCGGAGGATGAGCCATCCGACTACGGCGCCGACTGCGTGGCCGGTTCCCTCATCAAAAACCTGGGCGGCGGCCTGGCTCCGACGGGCGGGTATATCGCGGGCACTCATGAGGCTATCGGACGGATCGCGGCGCGCCTGACCGCCCCCGGCATCGGGCTGGAGGTCGGCAGCTACGCGCCCGGCTACAGGCTGTTCTATCAGGGCATTTTCATGGCCCCGCACACCGTAGCCCAGGCGCTGAAGACATCCGTACTGGCCGCGCGCGTGTTCCAGAAGCTGGGCATAGGCACCCGCCCCTCCTGGGACACCCCCCGCTCGGACATCATCCAGGCGATCTTTCTGGAGTCTCCGGAAAAACTGATCGCCTTCTGCCGCGGCATCCAGGCGGTCTCACCGGTGGACAGCTTCGCCGCCCCCGAGCCCTGGGACATGCCCGGCTACCAGGATCAGGTGATCATGGCGGCCGGCACCTTTGTGCCCGGCGCTTCCATCGAACTGAGCTGTGACGGCCCCCTGCGCCCGCCCTATACCGCCTACCTGCAGGGCGCGCTCACCTATGCCCACGGTAAAATAGCCCTGCGCAGCGCCCTGGAAGCGATGCTGTCCGTTTGACAGTGGTATAGCCTGACTATATAATGAAATTACTTGTCCGGAGGTGCGTTCGCGATGAACAAATGGGATAAACGGTTTATGGAAATGGCGCGGCTGGTATCCACCTGGAGCAGCTGTTTTCAGCCCTGCCGTGAGGTCGGGGCTGTCATCGTGCGCGACAAGCGGGTGATGACCACCGGCTACAACGGCGCGCCTCAAGGTCTTCGCACATGCAAGGAACGCGGCGAGTGCCTGCGCAGAAAGCTGAACATTCCCTCCGGTACTCACGCTGAGATCTGCTACGCCATCCACGCCGAGCAAAACGCGGTGATACAGGCCGCCAAGCTGGGCGTATCCATCGACGGCGGCACCTGCTACTGCACCCACCAGCCCTGTTCTGTTTGCGCGAAAATTCTGGTCAACGCGGGCATCAAGCGCATCGTCTACGAGCAGGGCTACCCGGACGAATTCTCCTTGGAAATATTGAACGAAGCGGATATCATTCTGGAGCGCTACGGGGATCTGGAAAAGGAGGATCAGGCATGAAACGATATCTGGCGCTTGTTCTGTGCTTCTGCTTCCTGCTCCCTTCCCCGGCAATGGCGCAGCAGGTGATTCCACAGATCGACGTGCTTGATCCCTCAGACATCCCGCCTACGCCTAAAGGCATGCATCATTACCTGTTGATCTGCATGGACAGCTGGGCCTCGAGGCTCAGCCGCCTGGGGTATTCCGACGGTATGGTGCTGGTCACTGTGGACGAATCTGCCGGCCGCATTATCGCCACCTCCTTCATCCGCGACATGCTGGTGCTTCATCCGGACAATAAGCCTGGGAGGCTGACTTACATCGTCAAGGAATTCGGCGTGCAGGGCCTGCTTGACACCATCAACCGCCACTTCGGCTTGAAGGTCGAAAAATACATCCTGATGGACTGGAGCCAGGTGTCCAGCATCGTGGACGCCGTAGGCGGGGTCAATTTGACGGTGACCGACGGCGAGGCCGGGTACCTGAAACGCTATGCCATTTCACCCTCGTCCACCAAACCCGCGATGGCGGGGGCGGGCGATTACCTGTTTACGGGGCACGCTGCCGTGATCTACATGCGCACCCGGCGCGTACCCGCCTTAAACGGTGACCCGCATGACATCGGCCGTACCTTCCGCACCCGGCTCGTGCTTTCCTCCATTGCCGACAGCCTCAAGGATGTCAGCTATGAAAAGGCGCAGAAGATATTGGAAAGCGTAACAGGCAACATCCTGGATACCAACCTGTCCACGGCGGATATGCTGGATGCCTTCAATATGGTGTTCGCCATGCGCGGCACCCCCGTCGAAATGTTCCGGCTCCCCGTCGACGGCACCTTTCACAGCTTTGATTACTTCGGCGGCGCCAGCCAGCTGATGGACTTCGCTCCTAACCGGGAAGCGCTGCGCGATTTCCTGTTTTCCGGTGACTTCATCGTGACCGAATAGTACAGAATGGCAGGTACGCAGATGCAAACAAAAAGCAGTCAGGCCTTCCCCCTCAAGCGGCTGGTTACCATCGCCTTGCTTTCAGCGCTGGCTGTGGTTGCCAAGCGGTTCCTGGGGTTTAATAACCAGTTTATATCCGCATCCTTCGGCTTTGTACCCATCGCGATCTCCGGCATGCTGCTGGGGCCCCTGGGCGGCGCCCTGACGGCGGTCATTGCCGACCTGATCGGCGCGCTCGCCTTCCCCTCCGGCCCCTTCAACCTGGGC
>CAYZRZ010000134.1:0-5399 GCA_964480995.1 uncultured Christensenella sp. | reverse complement strand
CTCAGACACATCGCCGATCGTCCCGGCGGCAACCCACCTTCCGTCACGAAGTACGGTGTAGGTGTCGCAGATTCGAAAGATCTCCGGCATTTTGTGCGAAATATAAATAAAGCTGACGCCCTGCGCCTTCAATTGACGCATGATGTCAAACAGGACATCGATCTCCTGGTTGGACAGCGCGGTCGTCGGCTCATCCATGATGATCAGATCGCATTTGAATAACAGAGCGCGGGCAATCTCCACCAGCTGCTTTTCCGCGGCCTGCAGATTGTAAACGACGGCGCGCGGATCGATCTCCACGCCCATGCGTTTAAATACTTCGGCGGCTCTTTTGATCATCCGCGTTTTATCCAGCAGGCCGCTTTTTGTTTTCAACTCCTGCGCCAGATACATGTTCTCAAAAACGCGCAGGTCGTTGCAGAGGTTGAGTTCCTGGTGAATCAGACGAATACCTGCCTTCATGGCCGCTTTCGCGCCGGAGAAGCGCGCCTTGCGCCCATCCAGCAGGATGTCCCCTTCTTTGGGCGGAAAGGTACCCGCCAGAACATTCATCAGGGTGGATTTGCCGGCCCCGTTTTCACCGAGCAAACCGCGTATTTCACCGGGCTCCAAGCTCAGGCTTACATGGTCGACGGCGCGTACAGGCCCGAAGTCCACCACAATGCCGGACATTTCAACGTGCAAGCTCTGGTCCTCCTGCATTCTGGAATATTGCTGTACAGCAGAGGGGCTGGCTGGATAGGTCCGGCCAGCCCCTCTGCTTAAGCGGCGAAGGGACGCCGCGCGGGATCAGTTAGCGATGGAATAGCGGTCTATATAATCCTGGCTGGTGCGGTATGCTTCAACCGTGGTCTTGTCGATCTCGATGGTGGGGATCAGGAAGAGCTGGCCTTCGATGTTCTGGCCGGCATACTGCTCGCCCTTGGCGGCAGCGACACCCAGACGGATCGCCTCGCGGATCATGGAGGGGCTGAAGAAGTAGGTGACAAGCTCGGGTTTGGTCACTACATCAAAGGTGGCCAGGGTCTCGCGGCGGCCGCCGACCGAGGTCAGCAGGCGCAGGTCTTTCAGCGTCTCGTCATCGCGGATGACCGTCATGATGCCGTCAATGATCTCGTCGTCGTGCGTGACAATCATATCAAGCTCCGAGACCACGGCGGGGTCAGCGGTGTTCAGCCAGTTTTCCATATACTCCTTGGACTTGGCGTTGGACCAGTCGGTCTGGAAGCCGTCCTGCAGAAGCTTGAACTGATCCTTGTATTCACTGGCGCCCAGCACATCCGTCATGCCCTGGGTACGCTGCTTGGACACAGTGGAACTGTCTCCGATGAATAGAAGATAGGTGATCTCCTTGCCGGCTTTCAGGTCTTCGGCAAAGAAGTTAAGCAGGTATTCGCCCATCATGTTGCCGATGCCTTCGTTATCGCCCATGATCTCGCCGGCCATGCCCTTGAAGTTTTCAATCAGGCGGTCATAGATGACCAGCGGGATTTTCTCGTCAATGACACGCTGTGCGGCATTGCGCAGCTGATCGCCTTCCAGAGGCCAGAGCACAATGGCATCAGGCTCCCAGGCCAGGATTTCGTCGAGCTGCTCGATTTGCTTGGCAGCCTCGCCGCCTACGCCCATCATGTAATCGCCGATCACACCGGCAGCTTTTAATGCTTCAGCCTCGGCGCGGGCATGGGCGACGGATTCGCCGGTGAAGCCGTGGTCGGCGTCGGGGGTGACAATACCGATTTTAACGCCTTCGGCCATGGCTGACAGAGCGCTGAGAACCATCATCAGAGAGAGGAGCAGGGCCATCATTTTTTTCATAGGGGTGCCTCCTGTTAGATAGATTTATTGGATAACCCGTCCTGCGGGCTAAAACCATACAAGGAAGTAGAGTATGTGTTAATATTAGCTGAATTCTTCCGTTTTGTCAATGGGTGTAATATCGGCGTTTACGCCGTCCGGCGACTGATGGATCGATACAGAATTGACAGATGCTTGCGCCGGGAATAAAATGAACAGCGTTCCGGACAATTTGAGCAAGCGGGGGACAAGATGACTTACAACACCATCAAAAACGTGCTGCCCCATTTCTGCTTTCAAGGGCAGTATAAGGGCGCAAGCGAACTGACCAGCGGAAATATCAACTCCACTTATTTGCTGGAGTATCAGGACGAGTCACAGCCTTGCCTGTATATTCTCCAGCACATCAATACCTATGTGTTCAAAAACCCGCGCGAAGTGATCAGCAATATATCCGCGGTCACGGACCATCTCCGCGCCGCGCTGAGACGCAACCATGAGGATACGGCGCGCCGTGTGCTGGAATTGATCCCCACCCGCGGGGGCAGCAACCTTCACGAGGACACGGAGGGCGAAGTGTGGCGCGCTTATGCCTATATAGAGAATGCCAGGGCGCTTGATGTTGTGACCAGCACCTATGAGATGGAGCAGGTGGGCCGCGGGTTTGGCAGCTTCCAGAGGCTGCTGTATGATTTCCCGGCTCAGGATCTGTTCTGTCCGATTCCCAATTTTCACCATACGCTCAAACGCTTCTATGCCTTCGTCCGATCTGTAGATGAAAACAGGGCGGGCCGGGTGAAGCATCTGAATGATGAGATCGAATTTATGTTTGAGCGCCGCCGGATGATGGGCAGTATCGTGAAGATGCTGGATGAGGGGGTCATCCCCTACCGGGTAACGCATAACGACACCAAGTCCAACAATGTGATGCTTGACAATACGACGGGCGAGGCCATCTGCGTGATCGATCTGGATACGGTGATGGCCGGATCCTCTCTTTATGATTACGGCGACGCGGTGCGCTTCGGCGCGTCCACAGCGGCCGAAGATGAACCGGATATATCAAAAATCGCCTTGGATATGGACAAAGCCAAGGCGTTTACCAAAGGGTTCGTTGAAGAGACGAACGGCTTTCTGACAGGAGCGGAGCTGATGAACCTCCCGCTTGGCATCAAGGTGCTGACCTGTGAGCTGGCCATGCGCTTTTTGACGGACTATATTGACGGTGATGTATATTTCAGGGTGAACTCGCCTGAGCACAACCTGGTGCGCGCCAGGGCACAGATGGCTCTGCTGCGCGATATCGAGCGCCGTGAGAAGGACCTGCAGACGATGACCGAACGCTGCATTGCGGGAAGCAAAAGCTTGAAATAAATTACACCGTCTGCCAGATGATAAGCGTCCCGCGCCTGACGCCGATGAGCGCGCGGCGACCTGCAGCGGCGTTGCTTACCCCCAAAGGAATATCGTTGCGCAGCGTCAGGTTGTTTTCTTCATAATCAAGGCCGCGAAGCGTGACGCCAGAGCTTTCGGGGCTGTAACTGAAGACAGATAAGATTTTCCCCGGTATGGTCGGGATGATCAATGAACCGCCGGTGATGGCATAGAGCGTGAAGGATGAGGCGATGAGGCGGATTTCCTTGCCTCGCCGGCTCGACCCCGCCATCAGCTGGATGGCGGCGAAGAAGTGATCCTCTCTGGGGCCGCCACCCGCCCCGTACAGGCGAAAGCGTCTATATCCCGCAAGACTGCCCAGCTTCAGCGCCAGGGATAAATCCGTATCATCCTTGCGTACTGGGAATCGCAGGAGCGGAACGCCGACCACGTCCTGCGTGGCGGAATCCATATCCCCGACAACAATGCCGGGGCGGATGCCAAAGGCGGTCAGGGACTGGTAGCCCCCGTCGGCCGCGATGACCAGGTCGCCCTCCTTTGGCAAAAAACCCCGGGGCGTAAACTCACCGGCTCCAACGATATAGCATATTCCCTTCATTCCGCTCAGGGCCTCCTTTGATCTGCGTTCAGTATAGCATGCGCGGCCGGGAGGGAAAAGTCTTATCATGATATTCAGGAGGAAACAGTGGCAAAAGCAAAAAGCATCCATGTCTGCAGCGCCTGCGGCTTTGAGTCTCCGCGCTGGTATGGCAGATGCCCGGCCTGCGAAGCGTGGAACAGCCTGGAGGAAACCATGGCAGCGTCGTCCGAGACCTTGCCCAGGCAAAAGGAAAAA
Organism: uncultured Christensenella sp.; assembly: GCA_964480995.1. Classification (GTDB taxonomy): domain Bacteria; phylum Bacillota; class Clostridia; order Christensenellales; family Aristaeellaceae; genus UBA1038. The sequence goes on along the minus strand of CAYZRZ010000134.1, from coordinate 1,372 downwards.
AAGCAGCGAGGCGGCACAGGAGCCCAGGTCCTTTCGATCCGTGACATCGAGGCTGATGATCAGATGCACCAGCCAACGGGGATGGAGGAACTGGACCGTGTGCTGGGCGGCGGCATCGTGGAAGGCTCTCTGACTCTGCTGGGCGGAGAGCCCGGCGTGGGAAAAAGCACTCTGCTGCTGCAGATCTGCTCAAAGCTCGCGCAGGCCGGTAAAACCGTTCTGTACATATCGGGCGAAGAAAGCGCCAGGCAGATCAAGCTGCGCGCCAAGCGCGTGGGTGCCGGGCATGAGGGTTTGCTGGTGCTGGCAGAAAACGCCATGGATGAAATAGAGGATAAGCTGGAGAAGACAGCGCCTGACCTGGTGATCGTGGACTCTATCCAGACCATGTACAGGCCTGAGATGGCCAGCGCGCCAGGTTCTGTCAGTCAGGTGCGGGAATGCGCCTCCCTCTTCATGCGCTACGCCAAGACGAACGGCTGCGCGATCTTTCTGGTAGGCCATGTGACCAAAGACGGATCTATAGCCGGTCCCCGGGTGCTGGAACACATGGTGGACGTCGTGCTTTATTTTGAGGGGGACTACCAGCGCGAGTACCGTCTGCTTCGCGCGGTAAAAAACCGCTACGGTTCGGTCAACGAGCTGGGTATTTTTGAAATGACCGGCGAGGGCATGCGTGCCGTGGATGGGGCGTCGGAGCTGCTGCTTTCCCAGCGGGCAAAAGACGCCAGCGGCTCGGTGGTGTTCTGCGGCATGGAGGGGACGCGCCCTGTGCTGATGGATATACAGGCGCTGGTAGCGCAATCCTTCTATTCATCCCCCAAGCGCACGGTGAACGGCATGGATCAGGGGCGCGTGGCGCTTCTGCTGGCGGTGCTTGAGAAGCGGGCGGGCCTGCGGCTGTATAATCAGGATGTGTATCTGAATGTCGCCGGCGGCATGAGTCTGAATGAGCCAGCGGCGGATCTGGCTGTATGCCTGGCCGTCGCGTCATCGCTATGGGACAGCGCGCTCCCGATGGATTTGGCGGCAATGGGCGAGGTAGGCCTGGCGGGCGAGGTCCGCTCGATCCCTCAGATGGAGCGCAGGATGGCCGAATGCAAGCGCCTTGGCTTCACAAAGATCATGTGTCCCGCTGACCGAAAGCTGAAAGGCAAACAGGTTGATGGGATACAGATCATCTATGTGTCAAGCGTAGCGCAGGCGATCGGACTGCTGACGCCGAAGAGATGAGCCTTGAGCAAACCTTGTCAAAAATGGGCAGCTTTCATGGCCGTCCATTTTTTTGTGAAAAAAAGATGTGATCATGCGCTCATTTTTTATGAAAACAGGCCTGAAAACCGCTTGACAAGGGCAAAGGTTGATGGTAATC
>CAYZRZ010000133.1:0-5412 GCA_964480995.1 uncultured Christensenella sp. | reverse complement strand
TCACCTGGGATCAGTTCATCGAGATCGGCAAAAAGGTCAAGGAAGCTACCGGCCAGTTTATGCTGGTGACCCAGGCCGGCTACGCCGACTTTGTCTCCATGATCACCCAGTCGGCCGATGTGTGGTTCTTTGATGAAGAAGGCAAGCCGATCATCAACTCAAGCCCCGTCATCAAGGCCATGGTCGAGACCATCGTCAAGCTGCGCGAAAGCGGCATTGTCAAGGAAGCCGTCGACTGGAGCGAGTACATTGCCTCCTTCAACAACGGTTCCGCCGGTTCAACCATCCAGGGCTGCTGGATCATCGGCTCCATCGTGCTGGCCAAGGATCAGGAAGGCAAGTGGGGCGTGACCAACATCCCGCGCCTGGACATCGAAGGCGCTCTCAACTACTCCAGCCAGGGCGGTTCTTCCTGGGTTGTGCCCGCTACCAGCCCCAACAAAGAGCTGGCAGTTGATTTCTTGAGCAAAACTTTCGGCGGAAGCGTTGAATTCTATCAGACCATTCTTCAATCCTCCGGCGCCATCGCCACCTACCTGCCTGCCGCCCAGGGCGAAGCCTACGCGCAGCCCCATCCCTTCTTTGCAGGCCAGAAAGTGTTTGAAGACCTGATGGGCTATTCCGCCCATGTGCCGCTGGTTAAGTACGGCGTATACAATTATGAAGCCCGCGATGAAATCGTCAACGCCATTGAGGCCATCTCAAACGGCGCGACGGTAGAGCAGGCGCTTAATGACGCCCAGTCGGCTGTTGAGTTTATCATGGAATAAGTTAACCGGGGCCCCGCGGTATCCTTATACCGCGGGGCCTCTCTTTTGCTTATTATGGAAGGAGCGAGGGCATGACGACATACAACGCCTCAAAAAAACGCGGCGGGCTGGATAAGATCACAGCCCGAAAAGGCTGGCTGTTCATCATGCCGGCCGTTGTTTTAATCCTGGTGATGTCTTTTTATCCCATGATACAGGCCTTTTTACTGTCATTGCAGACGGGGACGGGCAACAACCTGAAGTTCGGCGGCCTGACCAACTACCAGCGCCTGCCTAAAGACAACACCTATACAACGGCTTTGGGCAACACCTTCTATTACCTGATCATCCAGGTGCCCATCATGCTGATCCTGGCGCTGATCCTGGCCAGCATGCTCAATGACAAGCGCCTGATGGGCCGCGGTATCTACCGCACGCTGATCTTCCTGCCCTGCGCCACCAGCCTGGTCAGCTGCTCGATGATATTTTTGCAGCTGTTTTCAAACAACGGCCTGATCAATACCCTCCTGATCAATTGGGGCTGGCTCAAAGAGCCCATCCCCTTCCTGACAGACGCAGCCTATGCCCGATCGGTGATCATCATCACCATGCTGTGGCGCTGGACAGGCTATAACATGGTCTTCTATCTGGCCGGTCTGCAGAACATCGACACGCAGGTCTATGAAGCCGCGCGCATCGACGGCGCCTCGGCCACGCAGCAGTTTTTCAAGATCACCCTGCCGCTGCTGCGTCCGATCATCCTGTTCACGACGGTGCTGTCCACAAACGGCACCCTGCAGCTGTTTGACGAGGTGCGCATCATGACGGCGGGCGGCCCGGGCATCGGCACGGCCTCCCTGTCATTCTATATTTACCGCATTACATTTGAGCAGGTGCCGCGCTTTGGCTACGCGGCCTCCATGGCGTTTACGATCTTTGTGATGGTGGCGGCCCTGGCCTTCCTGCAGATGAAAGTGGGGGAACGACGCGTATGAAACAAAAAAAGTTCAAGAAACGCTTTGTCTTTCGTCCGGCCAGGCTGTTCAAGCACCTGGTTCTCATCCTGGTGGCCTTCATTTCCGCCTTTCCCTTTTACTGGATGCTCTCCGCGGCCACCAATAACACGACGGATATCATCAAGGGGCACATGCTGCCCGGGAATTACCTGATAGAGAACTGGAAGGCGCTGACCGCGGCGGGAAAGATCGGCCCGGCCTTCTACAACTCTGTGCGCAACGCAAGCCTGCTCACCCTTGCCTCGCTGTTCGTCAGCTCCATGGCGGGCTATGGGTTTGTGATATTCCATGATAAATGGAAGAACCGGGTCATGGGCATCCTGATGCTGTCCATGATGATCCCGCCCGCGGCCACGCTGATCCCTCTGTTCCGTATGTTTTCACAGGCCGGCCTGATCAACTCGGTTGCCGGTTTTATGCTGCCGAGCATAGCAACGGTCTTCCTGATCTTTATGTTCCGCCAGGCCGCGCAAACCTTCCCCTTTGAGATCGTACAGGCCGCCCGCATTGACGGGCTTGGCGAGTTCCGCATCTTCATGCGGATGTTTGTGCCCATCATGAAACCCACCTACGCGGCGGCGGCCATCGTCACGTTCATGAATGCCTGGAACAGCTACCTCTGGCCCCTGGTCGTCATGCAAAGCCCCAACCAGCTGACGCTGCCCATCTACGCGGCCAGCTTCCGCGGCGGGTATGTGCTGGACTACGGTGTCATCATGCTCGTTGTCACCATCTCCACCATCCCGATGCTGGTGATCTTCTTTACCCTTCAAAAGAATTTTGTGGAAGGTATTCTGGGATCGGTCAAGTAATACTGATGTAAAACCTGTTATAAATAAACGAGGTGCAAAAACACCTCGTTTTTTATGCCTTTTTTTATGCCGAAACACATGACTCCGGCCTTATCTCCCCAGCAGCCCTTCGATGTGGCGCTTAAACGCCGTCACGCAGGCCTGTGCCTGCTGCTCATCCGGCGCCTCGGCGCACAGGCGGATGAGCGGCTCGGTGCCCGAGAAGCGGCAGACGGCAAAGCTGCCGTCCTCAAAATATACCTTGCAGCCGTCTTCATAGCTGACCCGCAGGGCGGCCTGGCTGAAGGCCGGCAGGTTCCTCTTTTCCAGGATATCCCGGCGCACGGCGGCCTGCTGATCAGGTGTGAAGGCGAGGCTTTCCTCCATCATTACATGCCTGCCCAGCCTTTCGTACAGCTCGTCCATGATCTCAGACGGGCTCTTATGAAGCACGGAGACCGCTTCCACAAACAGGGCCGCGGCATACACGGAATCCTTGCCGGGGATATGGCCCCTGACCGTCAGGCCGCCGGAGGATTCGCCGCCCAGCACGGCATCCGTCTCTTCCAGCTTCTTTGAGATATGCTTGAAGCCCACGGGGACCTCATAGCACTCCTCGCCAAAGGATTTTGCCAGCTTATCCAGCATATGCGTGGTGGACATGTTGCGCACCACCGGGCCCTTCCATCCCTTGTGCTCATGCAGGTAGTAGTACAGCACCACCAGGATTTCATTGGCCGTGATGTAGCGGCCGTTCGCGTCGATAATGCCCAGGCGATCTCCGTCGCCGTCAAATGCGATGCCCATGTCATAGCCCCGCGCGGTCACCTTGCTGCGCAGCTCATACAGGCTCTGCTCGCCGGGCGCCGGCATCAGCCCGCCAAAGTAGGCGTCCCGGTTGAGGTTGATCAGGTCCACCGTGCAGCGCGCGGTGTACAGCAGCGCGATCAGCGGATACGCGCCGGATCCATGCATCGGGTCAAAGAGGATCCGCAAGCCGCGCTCGCGAATGGCCTCCATATTGATCCTGGCCTGGATGCTGTCGATAAAATCATTGAAGGGGTTTTTATTGTATACGACCAGCCCCCGCTCTTCGGCCAGGCTGAAGGGCATGCTTTCGGGCTGCCTGTTTTCTCTTTCGGCCTGATCGATCATGCTTTCCAGGCGCTCAGTCACGTCTTCCTGCGCGTCCCTGCCGCCCTGCACGATGAGCTTGATGCCGTTGTAATTGGATGGGTTGTGGCTGGCCGTCACCTGTACCCCATAGAAAAGCCCCCGCGCCATCACCGTGTGCATGATAAGCGGCGTTGGCGCCGTGCGCTTCATAAACCAGACGGTGATGCCGTTGGCGCAAAGCGTCTGGGCGATCCACTGCGCCGCGTCAAAGGAAAGGAAGCGGCGGTCAAAGCCGACCATGACAGGCGTCCCCTGCCGGCCGTCCTCCTTGATCATATCCGCGATCCCCTGCGCCGTCCTGCAAATATTGTCATAGATAAAATCCTTGCCGATGAGGCCCCGCCATCCGCCCGTGCCGAACTTGATCATGCCTTCACCCCCGATGACGCGTCAGCGTCTGCACCATGCATTATACATCATGGAGCAAGAGACGTAGCCTATCCCGAGAAACTGCCACAATTCAACATAGTTGCGGCTTGCGTTTACACGATGGCGCTTCCTATCTTATTGGGACATCACTTACAGTTTAACAACTTCCTGAATAAACTTTTCCGCGATCACCGGGTCAAACTGCGTGCCGGCGTGTCTCGCGATTTCTTCCGCCGCGTCCGCCGGGCTGATAGCTTCTCGGTAGGCCCGCCCGCTCACCATGATGTCATAGGCCTCGGCAATCGCGAGCACCCGCGCGTTCCAGGGGATCTTCTCCCCCTTGAGGCCACGGGGATAGCCCGTGCCGTCCCACCGCTCATGGTGGTACAGGATGCTCTCGGATATGCCGTAGTATTCGCCGGAGGTATTCAGCAGGCGGTATCCGGTTTCGGGATGACGCTTGATCTGGTCCCAATCCGCTTCCGTCAGCTTCTCCCGCTTGCCCAGCAGCAGCGGATCGATCGCGATTTTGCCGATATCGTGCACTTCGCCCGCGGTTTTCAGCTCTTCCAGCTCTTCCCCGCCCAGACCGAAAGCCTTCGCGATCAATACGCACAGCTCGCTCACGCGGGCGGCGTGCTCCTTTTCCTCCGGGTTTCTTTTGAACACCGCGCCCAGAATGGAGCGGATGGTATCATTGTACAAGGCGGATTTATTGCTGATCTTCTCCCTGTACATATAATCTTCAGCCGTTTTCATCACATTCAGCGCGCTTTGATCCGCCCGCGTCTTGGTGCTCCAGCCGAAGGAAACGGACAGGCTGACATTCATCAGTTCACGCTGTTTAATGTCCTCGCGCAGGCGCGCGACCAGCGCCTTCGTCTCTTCCTCGCCGGTTCCGGGCAGCAGAACGACAAACTCGTCCCCGCCCAGCCTGGCCACCGTGTCGCCGGGCCGGAACGCGTTTTGAAGCGTCTGGGCAACCATTTGGATCATCTCGTTGCCGCAATCATGGCCAAAGGCGTCATTGAAGGTTTTAAGCCCGTTGACATCCGCGTACAGGAAGGACAAGGGCAGGTTCGCCTGCGTATCCAGCCGTTTGAGCTCATCATCAAAGAATCGGCTGTTGAACAGGCCCGTCAGCTGGTCGTGGTAGCTGAGGTACTCGATGCGCCGCTGCTTCTCCTTGCGCTCGCTGAAATCCCTGAATACAAGCACGCACCCGATCACATCCCCGCGCATATCGCGGATGGGCGGTGCCGTGTCCTCGATGGGCACCTCCCTGCCGTCCTTGGATATCAAGAGCGTATG